>JANNBP010000111.1:0-64780 GCA_031385555.1 Deltaproteobacteria bacterium
TCGGCCGCGATCGGCGAGCCGACCATCGCGTCATACGTGGTGGCGATCAGGCGGTACTTACCCGCCGTGGTCGGGAGCGCGAGGCACGCGTTGAGCGAGCCGTCACCGCAGTCATCGTTGTAGTCGGCGAGGACCCAGAAGTTGCCGACGCGGCGATACGCGACCAGGAACATGTCCTCGCCGACCGCGCTGCGGACGTCGAGCCGGCTGAGTCCTGACTGGCCGGTATAGGTGTAGTCGTACGCGTGGAACGCCTTGCCGCGGGTGACGCGGCCGTTGGCCGTCTCGTTCATGCCGAGCGAGCCCTTGACGGTCGGGCGGCGGAACGAGTCTTCCTTGCCGGCGTCGTTGATGTCGATCTGCTCGAGCGCGGACGAGTCGAGGGCAGGTTTCTCGGTGCCACACGCCGCGATCAGTGTCGTGAAGAGGAGGGTGCTGCTAAGCGAAGACAACTTCATATTGATGGCCTCGCCAGAAGCAAACGACGTACCGCGTCACGCGCCGTAAAATCAACGACTTCCGAGGAGCCAGGACGTCACAGACTGGAAGTCCCAATGGCCACCCAGCGCCCTCGCGCGCAGCGAGGGTCGACCGCGAGCTGCGCTCGGGATGGGCACCGGCGACGGCCTCCACCTCCTCGGTCTCGTCGTGTTCCTGCTGGGGCGCTGGTACGGCTGCAAGACCTGATAGGGTCGGCGGCCATGAAGCTCCGGTATCTGCTCGTCGCCGCGATCCTCACGTCGGGTTGCGTGAAGAAGTCGACCTACAAGAAGTCGCTCGCCGAGAACGCTCGGCTCAAGGCCGAGATGACCGACAACCAGAACAAGTCGGCCGCGACCGAGAAGACGCTCGGCGACAAGATCAAGGAGCTGCAGGCGCAGCTCGGGTTGCTCGACGAGACCACCAAGGCCGAGATCGGGAAGGTCGTGAAGGAGAAGGCGGCCACCGAGGCGGAGCTCGCCGAGCTGCGCCGCCAGAAGGAAGCGGCCGAGAAGCGGATCGCCGCGTACAAGGCGCTGCAGGACAAGTTCCGCGCGCTCGTCGACACCGGCAAGTTGCAGGTGGTGTTCCGCAACGGACAGATGACGCTCAAGCTGCCGTCGGGGATCTTGTTCCCGAGTGGCTCGGCGGATCTGTCGAAAGACGGCGAGAAGGCGCTGACCGAGGTCGTCGCGATCTTGATGCAGTTCAAGGATCGGCGGTTCGTCGTCGCCGGGCACACCGACAGCCAGCCGATCAAGACCGCGCAGTTCAAGAACAACTGGTACCTGTCGACGGCGCGCGCGAACAGCGTCGTCCAGTTCATGATCAAGCAGCAGTTCCCGGCGAAGAGCCTCGCCGCCTCGGGCTACGGCGAGTTCGATCCGGTGTCGCCGAACGACTCCGAGCCCAACCGCGAGCTCAACCGCCGCATCGAGATCATCCTGGTGCCGAACCTCGAGGAGCTGCCGAGCCTCACGGGCAACCAGCCCTGAGCAGTTCCGTGATGACGAGACGGCCGATCTGACTACTTCTTCTTGATCGGGTCGAGCACGCCCTTGCGCAGCCCGATCTCCGGCACGTCTTGCTTGATCGACTTGCCGAGCTCGACCTGACCACGCGGTGCGAAGGCGAGGTTGAGTGCGGCTTTTGGCTGCGGCGCGCCACCGTTCGGCGGACCGCCCCAGACGCCGCGGCGCGGGCTCTGACACGACACCGGCCCGGTCCAGCGATGCCGGATCGCGTAGCGCCCCTGGAAGTTGTTCATGCCCGCCGGCTTCGCACCTTCCTCGAGCTTCTTGCCGTCGGTGAGGAACTCGCGACCGCCGACGATCGGCGACGCGGCCTTGAACACCAGGTCGTCCTTGATCTCCTTGCCGTAGCGCGCGTGCAGGCGGGTCAACACGAAGTCGTTGCCCCAGCTCCGCGGGCGCGGCATCGGGCGGCGCAGGTTCGGGTTCGGCGCACCACCGCTGGGCGGTGTGGCGATCTGTTGCGACGCCTGGCCGTCGAGCACGTCGGCACCAAGCGTCATGAAGTCGTTGCCGCCCAGTTGCGGGCCGGGGCAGGGATCGCACGTCGAGGCCTGCCATGCGTACTCGGTCACCACCGCGCCGGGATGCTTCTCGAGCGTGCGGTCGAACAACGAGGCGTAGAACGCGCCGAACCGGTCGCGGACGTCGTTGGTGACGTCGAGGTTGGTCGGGATGAACACGTTCTTGTAGTTCGCCGTCTCGTAGCGCTGGCCGGGCGCGAGGATGCTGACGATCAGATCCTGCGTACCCGTCGAGTTCGCGAGGCCGAGCCGGATCGGCAGCTCGAAGCGATCGTGGTCGTAGTGGAAGCGCAGTGGAGAGAGGTCGGCGCGCCCGTCGCTGGAGAACTTCACCTTCTTCGGGTCGACCTTCGCGACGAAGAACTTCATCCCGCTCTCGACGTACGGCCGCAGCAGCGGCTCGGCGCCCTTCGGGATGTTGTATTTCTCGCGGCGCAACCAGGTATCGAGCCCGGTGGCTTCCTTCGCCGACAGGATCACGATCTTGTACTCGCCGACGGCGAACTGCGCCTCGACCGTGACGCCGAGGTCGGGGGCGGCACTGCCCTTGGCGGACGGCGCCTTGCGCGCGACGGCCGTCGGCATCGGCATCCGCTGGTAGTCGGGCTCGGGCCGACACGGATCCTGCTCCCAGTACTCGACGAGCCGTGGTGCGCCCATCCGCTCGACGTTCGCGAACACCTCCTTGGGCAACGTCTTGACATCACCCTCCTTGAGCACGACCGGCACGGGGATGACCATCGCGAACTCCGAGGTCGGCCCCTTGTAGTTGTTCATCATCGACAGGACGGTGCGCGTGCCCTTGCGCATCAACACGACCTGGGTCGCATCCGCGGCGAGTTGTTGATCGCCCGGCGCGACGTAGAACCCGCAGAACGCGTCGGCGGCGCTCGGTGCGGCACACAGGATGGCTAGGGTGGCTAACAATTTCCTCATGACACTCGGTTCCCTTCCTTGTCCAGCGTCGTGATCGCGCTGGCCTCGCGGTCCATCCATGCCTTCATCCAGACCGTAGACTTGTAGCGGTCCCACTGATCGCACGCGATCGTGACGACCGGACCCTTCAGGCCACCGCGCGCCGCGACGCGCAGCGCGGCGACCACGTTGACCCCCGTCGAGCCGCCACTGGTGATGCCCTCTTCCTTGACGAGGCGCTCGACCATCGCGAACGCCTCGTCATCGCTCACCGTCTCCGCGGAGTCGATCCATTGCTTCTTCAGATTTCCGGCGATCGAGCCCGAGCCGATGCCCTCGATCTGCGTCGGGCCGTCGGGGCCGAGCACGCCGGTGTTGATCCAGCTCGCGATCGAGCTGCCCTGCGGATCCGCGAGGACGACCTTGATGTCTGCGCTCCTCTCCTTCAGCCGCCGGCCCGCGCCGCTGATCGTCCCGCCTGTCCCCGACGAGCACACGAACGCGCCGGGCTGGTCGTACCCGGCCGCCTGGATCTGCTCGAGGATCTCCTCGCCGGTGCCCTTGTACTTCGCGGTGCCGTAGTGTGCGCCGAGGTTCGCCGCGTTGTGGAACTGGTTGGTCAGGAAGTAGCCGTGTTGCTCGGCGAGCCGTGCCGCGAGCGTGCGGAAGTTGTGCGGCGCGGTGAGCGGTCCGTTCGGCGTGATGATGATCTCCGAGCCGAGCTGGCGAAGCGCGATGCGCTTGTCGACCGCCATCTTCTCGGGCAGCACGCAGATCAGACGATAGCCGCGCGCGCTCGCGAGCAACGCGAGCCCGACCCCCGTGTTGCCGGCGGTGCCTTCGATCATCGTCGCACCCGGCGCGAGCAGGCCGCGCTCCTCGGCGTCGAGCACGATCGCGCGAGCGGTGCGATCCTTGACGCTCCCGCCGGGATTCAGGTGCTCGCACTTGATGAACACCTTGACCGGCAAGCCGGCGGCCACGCGCTTCAGCTCGATCAGCGGTGTATTGCCGATCGCGTCGATCACGTTCATGTGCTGCACGATAACACCGGCCGGCTGCTGCGGCAGTCGGGCGGAGCTGCAGGCGCCGGCGCCAGGGTCGTTGCAGGTTGGTGCGGGCCGGTCAGCAAGTAGGCGCAAACTGGCTGTTTCTCCGAGCTGCGTGGTAACCTGGGCCAGTCGTGATCGGTGAGACCGTCGGCGAGTACAAGATCACCGCCGCGCTTGGTACGGGTGGGGTTGGCGAGATGTTCGCTGCCGAGCACACCGGCACCAGCGCGCCGGCGGTGATCGAGATCGTGACGCCGCAGATCAACCCCGAGGCAACGGCCGCGTACCTCGCCGCCATGCGCAAGCTCCAGGCGCTTCCGCACGCGGGGCTGTTCCCGATCCTCGACGTTGGCCTCGACGGGGCAGGGCGGTCGTACGTCGCGATGGCGCCGATCGAAGGCGAGCCACTCGCGAAGCGGATCACCGATCTCGGACGGCTGTCGGTCACGCAGATCGGCGAGATCGCGCGCCAGCTCGCGCACGCGCTCGCGGCCGTTCACGACGAGGGGATCATCCACGGCGATCTCAAGTCGAGCTGCATCTTCCTCCTCCCCCAGGGCGGGCTGGCGAAGGAGTCGGTCAAGGTCATCGAGATCGCCGCGGCCCTCGCGAAGCGCGCCTCGGGCATCCCGGTCGCCCCGGTCTACACCGCACCCGAGGTGTGGAGCGCGAACGCGTCGGACTGGCGGATCGATGCGTACTCGCTCGGTTGCGTGGTGTTCGAGATGGCGACTGGCAAGCCGCCGTATCAAGGCAAGCCCGAGGAGATCCGCGCGAAGCACCTGTCGGCGCGGGCGCCGTCGGCGCGCTCGATGATGCCCGACGTGCCACCGGTCCTCGATATGATGCTCGGACGGCTGTTGTCGAAGGCGCCGGAGGATCGCTACGGGTCGATGCGCGAGATCGCGCGTGCGTTCGAGCTGGTGATGGGTGGTGCGTCGCGCGGCTCGATCCCGACGGAGCAGGGCATCCCGGCGTTCCAGGGCGAGGCGGGCGGTGTGACGTCGGGCGAGCTCAAGGCGCGCTCGGTGCCGCCGCCGGAGGTGGCACCAGCGCCGGTCATCGAGGCCGCGTCGGTGGTGGCGTCGGGCGCCGAGATCGTGCTCCCTGAGACACAGGCAAGGTTCGCGGCAAAGCTGACCAGTCCGACCCCGGGTGACACCGCGAACATCCGCAAGCAGGGCGGGTCTCCGATCCTGCTCGTGCTCGTGCTGCTCGTCGTGATCGGCGGCGGCATCGCGCTGTACACAACGCTCGGCTGATCACCTGGAGGCGTCGCGCATCAGGCGCGCGAATCCCGCACCGCAGGCCTCGGCGATCTCTTCGAGCCCGTCGAGGCGAACCCCGCTCGGCTTCACCGACGCGAACATCGCGATGATGTGCTCGCCGACCTTGATCGGCGTGACCACCAGATCGCCGAACCGTGAGCCGAGCGACGCGAGCAGCAGATAGTCGAGCGCGTTCAGGTTGCCCGACTCGCCGCGCATCGTGACCTTGCGGTTGATCGCCGACGGAAACAGGCCGTGATGTTCGAGAGGCACGGCGATCGCCGGCAGCTCGGTGCCGTCGCGTGCGAAGCCGAGCCACGACACCGCCGCCTTGCCACGGATCACCAGCAGCATCGACGCCGAGGCGAGCTTGATCAGCGACTCGACCGCATCGATCGCACGACCGGCGACCGCCTCGCGGTCGACACCCGCAAAGATCCGCTGCGTGGCGTTCTGCAGATCGCGAAACACATCCTTCTTGCGCTTCGCGAGCCGGCTCGCGCGCAGCACGGCATCCTTGTGATCTCCGGTCTCCTCGAGGAGATCCGACAGCGTCTTGAGATAGCGGCGGCGCTCCCCGGCCATCGGATCGTACGGGGGCTCGGGTACGCTCGGTGGGAGTGGATCGGGGTCGTCGACCATGTTGGGTCGCCCGACCGGTTGCGGGATGCCGTCGACGACCGACACCTCGTCGGACATCAGCTTCGCTTCGAGCGCCGGGTCGATCTTCGGCGCGAGCTGGAACACCTGCGAGTCTTCGCTGCGCGTGCCGTTCGCGCGGAGGAACCGCGGATCGCGCTCGATCCGGTAGATCCGCTCGAGCTGGAAACGGATGCGCAGCTCGGCGCCGATCGACTGCACCAGCTCTTGGGGCGTGCAGCCGACCTCGTTGCTGACCTCCTTCTGCGCCGCCGGCGTCAGCGGGCTGAGCGCCGCGATCACGATCCGCTTGCCCGCGCGCACCAGCGGGACGCACGCGTACTTCTCGGCGAGCCGAGCCGACAGCCGGCGCTGGAGATCCGCCTCCGCGCGCGAGAAGTGCGACTTGAGCGCGGCCGGCAGCGCGTGCAATCGACCGAGCGCCTTTGTCAGATCGTCGAGGGTGATGTAGCCGAGCTCGACCAGGTTGGTCCCGAGCCGGCCGCCCCACATGACCTGCGCACGCAGCGCCTCCGAGACGTGTTCCTTGTCGAGCAGGCCTTCGTCGACCAGCATCTCGCCGAGCCGAGGCATCGCCCGATCGTACCCCAGCGGGAGGGCCGTGTTGAGGGATCGCCGCCCCAGGTGGAGGTTTCCCCATGCTTGGTTGGGGATGGCACGCCACACGCTGAAGCAAGGGGCATGCAACTCGATGCCTTTGCCCTCTCGATCGCCGGTCGCCGCACCAACAACGAGGACGCCGTCTGCGCGCGCCCCGAGCTCGGCCTGTTCGTGGTCGCCGACGGTCTCGGCGGGTACGAGGGCGGCGAGATCGCGAGCTCCGTCACGGTCGAGACCATCTCGGACCTGGTGCGCCGCACCGCGAGCGACCACGACGTGACCTGGCCGTACGCGATCGATCGCGGGCGCAGCATCGACGAGAACCTCGTGATCATCGCGACCAAGCTCGCGCACGATCGGATCGTCGCGCGGCGCTCCGGGATCCACGACTCGATGGGCTCGACCGTCGCGCTCGTCCAGTTCCCGGCGGGAGCGACGTCGATCGACAACCGCATCGTGATCGGACACTGCGGCGACAGCCGGGTCTATCGCCTGCGCGACGGCGCGCTCTCGCAGCTCACCGCGGATCACTCGCTCGCGAACCAGATGATCGCGGCGGGCATGGTGCTCGATGCCAACTTTCCGTACCGCCACATCATCACGCGCGCGCTCGGTCTGGGCAGCGCGGACGCGGACGTCCAGCGCGCCGTGGCGGTGTCGGGCGATGTCTACCTGCTGTGCAGCGACGGGCTCTACGAGGGGCTCGAGCCCGCGGAGATGGCGGCGCTGCTCGATCCGGTGACGCACGGCCACTCGATCGCGGACGTCTGTCGTCGCCTCGTCGCTGCGGCGTTCGAGGCGGGCTCGCGCGACAACATCTCGGCGGTGGTGGTGCGGGCTTGCTAATCGGGATCGTCGGGACCCGAACCCTCGGGGCCGTCGACCAGGCCGTACTTGCGCGCGAGCGTGCGGAGATGCTTGCGATCGACGCCGGACTCGCGCGAGGCCGCCGACAGGTTGCCCTGCGTGCGCGCGAGGATGTCGGCGAGATAGCGACGCTCGAAGTCGTGGAGCACGACCGCCTTCGCCTCGGCGAACGGCAGGTCACTCCGCACCGCGAGCGCTTCGCCGGCGACCGGACCGCCATCGATCCGGATCGCGAGATCGCCGAAGCGCTGCACGCCTGGTGCGAGCGCGATCGCGCGGTCGATCACGTTGCGCAGCTCGCGCACGTTGCCGGGCCACGTGTGCGCGATCAGCCGATCGAGGTTGCCGCCCGCGGGCGCTTCGTCGGCGAGGCCGCGGCGACGCAGCAGCTCGCGCGTCAGGAGCGGGATGTCCTCGCGGCGCGTGCGCAGCGCCGGCAACGCGATGCGGACGACGGCGAGGCGATACAGCAGATCCGGGCGGAACCTCCCCGCGGCGACCTCGGCATCGAGATCGTCGCGCGAGGCGGCGATCACGCGGACGTCGATCGACCGCTCGGTATCACCGCCGAGCGGTCGCACGTTGCGCTCCTCGATCACGCGGAGCAACCGCGCCTGCAGCGTCCCCGAGATCCGGCCGAGCTCGTCGAGGAACAGGGTCCCGCCATCGGCTCGCACGATCATGCCGTTGCGCGCGTTCGCGGCGCCGGTGAACGCACCGCGGACGTGGCCGAACAGCTCGCTCTCGAGCAGGTTCTCCGGCAGCGCGCCGCAATCGACGGCGACGAATGGCCCGCGGCGTCGCGCCGAGGCTTCGTGTACGGCGCGCGCGACGAGCTCCTTGCCCGTGCCGGTCTCGCCCTCGACGAGCAGCGTGGCATCGGAGACCGCGATTCGCTCGAGCACCGCGAACACCTCGCGCATCGCGAGGCTCTCGCCGACCAGCTCGCCGAACCGGCGCTGCTGGCTCGGGGCGATGTCGAGTGGCTGGGCCTCCGGCTCGATCCGCAGCGCGGTCTTGCCGATCAACAACGTAGAGCCCGCCGGCACGGTGATCCCGCTGATCCGCGAGCCCTCGTACCAGGTGCCATTGGTGCTCTCGAGGTCGTGCACCGCGAAGCGCGCTTCCACCGCGGCCAGCGAGACGTGTCGCCCCGAGACGCGATCGTCCGACAGCACCAGGTCGCACTTCGGATCGGTGCCGATCACGACCTGCTTGTCGGCGATCCGGCACGTGCGCCCACGGTCCGGTCCATCGATGACGACCAGCTGGCAATGCAACCGCCCGCTGCCACCCTCGAGGATGTCGCTGTAGACTGTGGCAGCTCGCGTCACTCTTTATGAACCGTACCGCGATCGGCCCGTATCAGGTGGTGCGCTTGCTCGGACGAGGCGGGATGGCCGAGGTCCATCTCGCGCTCGCCCACGGCGCCAGCGGGTTCGAGCGCGAGGTCGCGATCAAGACCGTGGCGACCTTTCCCGCGGATGAAGCGCTCGAGCGCGCGTTGATCCGCGAGGCGGTGATCGGCGGCGCGTTGCATCACGCGAACCTCGTCGGCGTGCTGGGTCTCGGCACGTCGGATGGCGGCTATTACGTGGTGCTCGAGTACGTCGATCGCGGCGATCTCGCACGCCACGTCAAAGGCCCACTTCACGAGTCTCTGGTGCTGTTCCTCGTCGGTGAGGTCGCCGCCGGCCTCGCGCACCTGCATGCCGCTCGCGACAAGCGCGGGTTGCCGCTCGCGATCGTCCATCGCGATGTCGGGCCCGCGAACGTGCTCGTGTCGTCGACCGGCGACGTCAAGCTCGCCGACTTCGGCGTCGCGAAGGCGACCGCACTCGCCGATCGCACCGCGGCGGGCACGCGCAAGGGTCGCTACAGCTACATGGCCCCGGAGCAGCTCGCGGGAGAGCCGGTCACCGCCGCGGCGGATCAGTTCGGGCTCGGCGTGATGCTCGTCGAGCTCCTCACCGGCAAGCGACCGTTCGCCGGCGAGACGCCGTGGGCCGTGCTCGATTCGATCCGTGCCGGTGCACCACCGCTCGCCGAGCTCCTCCCCGATGTCCGCGCCGTCGCCTTGAAGGCCTTGGCCGGGGAGCCACGCGACCGCTTCGCCTCCGTCGACGAGCTGCGTGCGATCCTCGCGGTGATCGCGCGAACCCGGGCGCCCGCAGGGCGTGACGAGCTCGCGGCGTTCCTGCGCGGCCCTTGACACGTGTCACCGTGTGATACAGAGTGTATCACATCGTGACACGCAAGAAGTCCGAGCCCGAGCCCGAGGACGACGAGGTCGAGAAGAAGGAACGCGTGATCCACACGCGGGTGCCCGAGTCGCTCGAGAACCAGCTCCGCGTCCGCGCCGAGGAGCTCGGCGTCAGCGTGTCCAATCTGGTGCGCAACGTCCTCAACCGGACGTTCGGGTTGGTCGATGGCGTCGTCGCCGACAGTCACGCGGTCGCGAAGGCGGCGCGGGGTGGGGCGCCGAAGCGCACCTCCACTGCTCCGTCGCTCGACGACGTGCTCGGCTGGCAGCCGCTCGTGCTCGGCAAGAACGCCGTGTGCTCGCGGTGCAACGCCCTGCTGCCGAAGGGCAGCGACGCCGCGACCGGGGTCTCCGAAGCGGGTGACACGCGCTTCGTGATCTGCACGGACTGCGTCGACCAGCTACGCGCGTGAGGTCTCGAACCACCACACGACACTCGCCAACCCCCGGCCCACGCCCACGATCTCGGCGGGCGCACTCCTGATCCGCACAGCCTGAACCCACTCGATTCACGCGGCCGCCTCGCGACCGCACGGGAGAGTCATGTCCATCGATCCAGCCAATCCCCTTCCGCACAACCTCGCCAACGACCTCCGCGCCACGCTCGAACAGATTCGCGCGACCGTGGTCTCCACCGCACAGCTCGTCGGGCGCGTCGGCCAGCGGCTCGATGCCTTCTCTCTCGAGCTCGCTCGCGATGTCGGTGCGGTGACCCGCGAGACCCGCGCGTTCGTCACCACCGCACGCGATCAAGCGGCGACGATGAAACGCGCGACGCCGCGTACCGTCAAGCTCGCGAAGACCGCCGCCGCGATCGTCGCTCGCCAGCGCTGGCTGCGGGTGCAAGCCGCCGCCTCCGGTCACGACGGCCTCCGCCCCGAGGATCATCGCGACCTCGCGAAGCGCGTCACCGAGGTCGCCGCAGAGCTGCGCGGTGGCATCGCGAAGCTCGGCCAGCTCGCGTCGTGCCGCCCCGATCTGATCGGACCGATCTGGGCCGCCGAGCTCGCCGCGCTCCAGGATGAAGTCCCGCCCGTCGCCGTCGACGCGATCAAGGCGCGCATCGAGGCCGAGCTCGGCCGCCCACTCACCGAGGTCTACGCCTCGTTCGACGACACGCCCCTCGCGGCGGCGTCACTCGCGCAGGTCCACGCCGCGACGCTGCTCGACGGGACGAGCGTCGTCGTCAAGGTCCAGGTCCCCGGGATCGAGGACATCATCGAGGCCGACATCGCCGCGCTCCGCATCGTCGCCGGTGCGTTCGGCGACATCCCCGGGATGGATCTCTCCACGCTGGTCAGCGAGCTCGGTCGCGCCCTGCTCGTCGAGCTCGACTACGTCGCAGAGGCCGTCGCGCTCCGCAAGTTCCACTCGACCCGCGCGATCGCTCCGACGCCCGTCGAAGTCTGCTCGTCGTCGCGCGTGTTGACGATGACGCGGATCGATGGCGCGCGCCTCACCACGTGGCTCGACACCGCCACGCCCGACGCTCGCGATGCGCTCCTCGGAGAGCTGGTCGGTGAGATCGCCGAGCAGCTCCTCGTCCGCGGCCACGTCCACGCGGATCCTCACCCCGGTAACTTCCTCGTCGTCGGCAACCAGCTCGCGATCCTCGACTTCGGTTGCACGCTCACGCTCGACAGGACCGAGCGCGCGGCGTATGCGCGGCTCGTGATGGCGATCGCGAGTGGCAACAGCGACGCGGCGGCGAAGGAGCTGCTGTCGCTCGGCTTCATCGCCGATGATCCGGCACGGCTCGTCGAGTTGACCAGCTCGCTGATCGGCGCGATGCGGCCGGGCGCCGACGTCAGCCAGCTCGACTGGGAGCATGCCGTCGCGGATCAGCTCGCGAAGGCGAAGCAGCTCGGCGGGCTCGTGATCCCGCGCTCGTTCGTGCTCCTCGGGCGCGTGCTCGCCACGCTCGCGGGCCTGCTCGCGAAGTACAAGCCGAAGCTCCAGCTCTACCCGCTGCTTGCAGGGCCACTCGCGAAAGCGATCGGCTAACCTCGCGACGTCCCATGACTGACGCGATGCCCGCGGCCGACGCGTATCTCCGCACGCGGCCGGCGACGTTCGAGGAGCTCGAGCGCACCTCGCACTATCTGACGATGCGCGACGGCGTGAAGCTCGCGATCGACGTCTCGCGCCCCGTCGGTGCGACCAAGCTCCCCACGATCGTTCGCCAGACGCGCTATTTCCGCTCGGTCGATCCCACGCCGCTCGGCAGGTGGCTCGGCGAGTCGCGCACCGATCCCGTCAACGGCCGGATGCGGAACTTCTTCGTGGCGCGGGGCTACGCCTGGATCGACGTCGACGTCCGCGGCTCGGGTGCCTCGACCGGCGTGTGGCATTCGCCGTGGTCCCCACTCGAGGTCGAGGATGGCCGCGAGATCCTCGACTGGATCGCCGCGCAGCCGTGGTCGAACGGCAAGGTCGGCACCACCGGCAACTCGTATGACGGTACCGCCGCCGAACTGATGGCGACGCTCGGTCATCCGGCCTTGCTGGCGTGCGCGCCGCGCTGCAGCCTGTACGACGTCTACACCGACATCGCGTATCCCGGCGGCCTTCGCCTCGAGTGGTTCACCGATGCCTGGACGCGCGCGAACCAGGCGCTCGATGCCGGCCGTCCCGAGAAGATGATCGCCGGCGCGATCGCCGCGGCGAGACCGTGGCTGATGGAGGGCCTCCCTCGTCGTGGCCTCGAAGCCCTCGTACGCTTGATCTTCCGTCGCGTCCGCCCCGTCGACGGCGATCACGCCGCGGTCGAAGCCGCGATCGCCGGTCGCAGCGAGAACCTCGACGTCGCCGCAGCGGCGCGCAGCGTCGAGTATCGCGACGACAAGCAGACCACCGGGTTCGGCGAACAGACCGCCGACGCGTTCAGTCCGTCGAGCTATCTCGATCGCGCGAGACGCGCCGCGGTCCCGACGTTCTCGCTGTCCGGCTGGTTCGACGCCGCGTATCCGCACGCGTCGATCAAGCGCCATCTCTCGCTCGGCGATCCGCGCAACCGGCTCGTCCTCGGTCCGTGGAATCATGGCGTCTCGCAGAACGTCAGTCCGCACGCCCGGGATGCGAAGCCCGCGTTCGATCTCGACGCCGAGCTCCTGCGGTTCTTCGACGAGCAGCTCTGCGATCGGCACTCCGGGTTTCGCGACGAGCAGGACGTTCGCTACTACGTGATGGGCGCCGAGACCTGGCGTAGCGCGACGGCGTGGCCGCCACCATCGACACCTCGTTCGCTCTACCTCTCCGGCGGTCGCGCCCTCGGCGAGGCACCCACCGAGGAAGGCCGCGACACCCTCGTCCACGATCCCGAGACCGGCACCGGGCTGCGCTCGCGGTGGCGCACGCTGACCAGCCCGTTCGTCCGCGCCGACTATCCCGATCGCCACGGGCGCGATCGCCGGTTGCTGACGTATCGCAGCGCACCGCTGATCGATGATCTCGAGGTCGCCGGGCATCCGCTCGTCGAGTTGTTCGTCACCACCGAGGCTCCCGACGGCGCCGTGTTCGCATATCTCGAAGAGGAGACCTCGGACGCCGTCCACTACGTGACCGAGGGCGCCCTCCGGTTGGTCCACGATCTTTCGCAGCCGGAGCGTGCGCTCTACACGTCGGTGGTCCCGTACCGCTCGTTCTTGCGGCGCGACGCGCGCCCGATGCCAGCGGGTCAGCTCGTGAGGATCGTGTTCGACCTGCTGCCCGTGGCGTACCGGTTCGCGCGCGGTAGCCGGATCCGGCTCGCGCTCGCCACCGCCGACGTCGATCACTTCGCGCCCGTGCGCGGCGCCAAGTCGATCACGATCGCACGCTCGCCCTCGCACCCGTCGGCGCTCGTGTTGCCGGTGCAGCCCTAGCGACGGCGCCGGCGCGGAACCAGCACGCCGAGCACGACCAGCCCGAGCAGCAGCGACGACGATCCGCCGCCACCGCCGGTGCTGCAACAGCCGCCTTCCTCGACGAGTCCCCGACCGGTCAGCTGGACCGAGAGCTCGACCGCGGTCTCGCCGGCGAGCGAGATGTCGACCTGACCGAGCGCCGTGCCGCCGTTGCCGGGCACGAAGCGAGCTCCGAACATGATCGAGCCGCCGGGTGGGATCGGTGCGGTCGAGGGTGCTGGATCGAGCACGAACTGCGGATCCGACAACGTCGAGCTGCCGATCGTGATCGGGGCGTCGGTGTGATTGGTCAGCTGCACCAGCTGGACCTCACTGGCCTCGCCGAGCGGGACGGTCCCGAGATCGAGCGCCGTGCGATCCGCGGCCAGCGCGGAGGTCACCGCGGCACCGCCCACCATCACGGTCGCGGTTCCTACCGGGGTCGCGATCTCGATCGTGCCGGTGGCCGAGCCCGGGGCACCCGGCACGAACGCGACCTCGAACGTGACCGCCGCGTTGGGTAGCACGTTGTGGGGTGTGGCGAAGCCACTGACGATGAACCCGGCACTCGGCGTGATCGCCGTGATGCTGAGCGGGGCGAGCCCGAGGTTTCGGATCGTGACCTGTTGACTCGCGCTGGCCGTGCCGATGCGGATGTCGCCGAACGCGAGGGTCGCGGGCGAGACATCGAGCTCGGCGAGCGTGCCGGTGCCTGTCAGCGCGATGGTGGTCGGGGCACCGGTCGCGTCGTGTGCGATCGCGAGGGTCTGCGTCGCGATCCCGATGACGCTCGGGGTGAACGTGACGTCGATCTTCAGCGACTGGCTCGGCTGCACCACCGCGTTCCCGGAGGTCAGCACGGTGAACGGCGCATCGACGCTGATCGTTCCAACTGCCAACGGGAACGTGCCGGTGTTGGTCAGCACGACCGACCTCGTCAAGCTGGTGACCCCGACGCGCTGGAGCCCGAAGTCGAGGCTCGCGAGGTCAGGAGTCGCGAGCGGCTCGACGCCCCGACCCGTGACGTTGACCGTGTTCGGGCTGCTCGCCGCATCGCTGGCGACCGTGAGGGTGTCGTTGACCGTGCCGGAGACGGTGGGTGAGAACGTGATGTTCAGGTTCTTGCTCTCGTTCGGGGCGATCACGATCGGGAAGGTCTCGGTGGTGCCGAACGGTGCGGTCGCGACGAGCGACGTGAGCGTGAGGGTCGAGGTGCCGGTGTTGGTCACCGCCAGCGCGGTGTTCCCGGTCGTGCCGATCCGGACATCGCCGACGTTCAGATCCGACACCGCGACCACCGGCTCCACACCCGTGCCCGAGACCGACACCGTGTTCGTCCCCGAGGCGTCGCTGGTGATCGAGATCGTGTCCAAGGCCGCACCCGCGGTCTGCGGCGCGAAGGTCACCGAGATCGTGGTCGAGGTTCCCGCTCCAACGACGATCGGGAGGGTGGTGGTCGTCGCGAACGGTGCACCCACGGTGATCGCCGTGATCGTGAGGTCCGAGGTGCCCGGGTTCGAGATGTCGAACGTCTGTGCGCCGCTGGTCGTGCCGACGCGCTGATCCCCGAACGCCAGCGAACCGGGGCTGACGTCGATGCGAGGCTCCACGCCGGTGCCAGTCGCCACGACGCTGCTCGGGCTGCCCGGTGCATCGTGCGTGATCACGACGCTGCCGGACGCCGCGCCCACCACGCTCGGCGTGAACGTCACCGAGATGGCTTGCGAGCCTCCTGCGGGCACGCTGATCGGCGTGTTCGCGGTCGCGAACGGGCCGGTCGTCGTGATCGCCGAGATGTCGAGCGTGTCGGTGCCGGGGTTGCTGATCGTCAGCGTGGCTGCGCCGCTCGTGGTCCCGACGCGCTGGCTGCCGAACGCCAGCGGCGAGGGCGACAGCGAGATCGCCGGCTGGACGCCGGTGCCGCTCAGGTTCACCACCGATGGACTCCCCACCGCATCGTGCGTGATCCGCAACGTGCCGGAGGCGAGGCCGACCGCGGTCGGTCCGAACGTCACCGAGATGTTCTGCGACGCGCTCGGCGCGATCGCGAACGTGGTGTTGGCCGTCGCGAAGGGTCCTGTCGTCGTGATCGCGCTGACGTTGAGGGTCGCGGTGCCGGTGTTGGTGATCGTGAAGTCCTGACCTGCGCTGGTCGTCCCGACGCGCTGGGTGCCGAAGTCGTGGGGCGACGGAGCGACCGAGATCGCCGGCGCCGTGCCGTTGCCGGTCACCGAGACCAGCGTCGGACTGCCGCTGACGTTCGAGGCGATCGAGATCGTGCCGTTGGCGACACCGGTCGCGGTCGGCGCGAACCGACCGGTGAACGTGCGGGTGTTCCCCGGCGTGACGGTCGCCGGCAGGGAGCCCGGCGTGACCGCGAAGGGGGCCGAGGTGGTGATCGCGGTGAGCACGAGGTTGGCGGTGCCGGTGTTGGTGATCGTGAACGTCTGGCTCGCGCTCGTCGTGGTGACGCGCTGATCACCGAAGTCGTGCGGTGACGGCGCTACCGAGATCGCGGGTGCTGTGCCGGTGCCGGTCACCGACACCAGCGTCGGGCTGCCGCTGACATTCGAGGCGATCGAGATCGTGCCGTTGGCCACGCCGGTCGCGGTCGGCGCGAACCGGCCGGTGAACGTGCGGTTGTTCCCCGGCGTGACGGTCGCGGGTAGGGAGCCCGGCGTGACCGCGAAGGGCGCCGAGGTGGTGATCGAGGTGATCACGAGGTTGGCGGTGCCGGGGTTGGTGATCGTGAATGTCTGGTTCGCGCTCGTCGTGTTGACCAGCTGGTTGCCGAAGTCGTGTGGGGACGGGGCGACGGAGATGGCCGCTTCGGTGCCGGTACCGGTCACCGAGACCAGGGTCGGGCTGCCGCTGACGTTCGAGGCGATCGAGATCGTGCCGTTGGCCACGCCGGTCGCGGTCGGCGCGAACCGGCCGGTGAAGGTCAGGTTCGCGCCCGGCGCGACCGTCGCGGGCAACGTACCCGTCGTCACCGCGAAGGGCGCCGAGGTGGAGATCGAGGTGATCACGAGATCGGCGGTGCCGGCGTTGGTGATCGTGAACGTCTGGTTCGCGCTCGTCGTGTTGACCGGTTGGTTACCGAAGCTGTGGGGTGACGGCGCCACCGAGATGGCCGGCGCCGTGCCCGTGCCGGTCACCGACACCAACGTCGGGCTGCCGCCGACGTTCGAGGCGATCGAGATCGTGCCGTTCGCGGTGCCGGTCGCGGTCGGTGCGAACTGGCCGGTGAAGGTGAGGTTCGCGCCCGGCGCGACCGTCGCGGGCAAGGTACCCGGCGTGACCGCGAAGGGCGCCGAGGTAGAGATCGAGGTGATCACGAGATCGGCGGTGCCGGCGTTGGTGATCGTGAACGTCTGGTTCGCGCTGGTCGTGTTGACCGGCTGGTTGCCGAAGTTGTGGGGCGCCGGCGAGACGTTGATCACCGGCACGGGGGGAACGGTGCAGACGATGCGGATGTTGTCCCAGGCGATGTCGAAGAAGAAGTTCTGGACCTGGTGCTCGAAGTCGAGCCGGACCGTCTGGCCATCGAACGCCGACAAGTCGATGTCGAACGGGGTCATCGCGGACACCACGGTTGGCGCCGGATCCTGGGTCTTGAACGGCGTCGCGAGGATCGCGTCGGTCGCGGGATCGCGGAGGTTGATCGCGAAGAACTGCCCCGTCGCATCGAAGAACGGCGCCGCCGCGACGTGGTTGTTGTACGCCATGTCCCAGCGCAAGCGCGACCCGCAGCCGGCGAGGAGCGTGACGGTCTGGAACATCCGGTGATTCTGCGCGTTGGTCTGGAGGTGGAGCGCCACCTGCGTGCCGTCGGTGGCGTCGTAGGTGATCGGGAGCCCGGGGGAGCTTTGGGTGTTGTCGACGTTGTCGGCGAAGTCATGCACGATCCCCGAGGGTCCGATGACCTGGCCGTCGCTCGCGATCCCGAACGTGCCGGAGGCCGGGCTCGTCGGCGCCTCGAGCAACGTCCAGCCGGTGTAGTCGGCGGTCTCGAAGCTGCCGTTGGCCACGATCGGGGACTCGAATACGTACGCCGCGCCCGAGTTACCGGCGAGGTCGTCATCGCCGCGCGACCCGCCGACCAAGGTGGTTCCGAACAGATCGAAGTCCTGGCTGAACCGATCTTCGGCCTGCCCATCGCTCGGCTTGATCTTCTCGGTCTGGGTCCACGTCGTGCCGCTGCGCTTGAACAGGTAGATCGACCCGGTGTTGTTGCCGCCATCGTCGTCCAGCCGAGCCCCGACGGCGGCGAGGTCTCCAAACAGCGAGACATCGGCACCGAAGAAGTCCTGGTTGGCACCATCGGATGCGATCAGCTTGGCCTGCTGCGACCACGTCGTCCCGCTGCGGACGAACACGTAGGCCGCGCCATTGCCGCCGCTGCGCTGCAGGGCGCCGATCAGCAGCGTCTCCTTCGAGAGGCTGAGGTCGCGCCCGAAGTTGCCATCGGGACCGCTGTCGCTCGTCAGCTTCTGCTGTTGCGACCAGGTCGTGCCGCTGCGCGTGAACACGTAGACCGAGCCCGCATCGGTGGCGCCGTCATCGTCACGCCGGGATCCGATCGCGACGGTGTTGCCCTCGATCGTCACGCCGTACCCGAACTGATCGTTGGCCGCGCCGTCGACCGCGACGAGCTTCTGTTGCTGCGACCAGGTGGTGCCGGACCGGACGAAGACGTACGCCGAGCCTGCGGCGCTGCCCTGATCGTCATCACCGGGGGCACCGATCACGGCGGTGTCTCCGGACAGCCGGACGCTCTGGCCGAAGCGGTCCGCGAGTTGCCCGTCCGGTGCGGTGATCTTCTGTTGTTGCGTCCAGGTCGAGCCGCTGCGCGTGAACACGTAGGCAGCGCCCTGGAGCTGATTGCCGGCTTCCCCGGCCGAGCCCGCGATCAGCGTGTTGCCCGAGATGTCGACCTGGATGCCGAACCGCACGCCGTTGGTCGGATCGGAGGCCTGGAGCTTCTGCTGGAGTACCCAGGTGCTGCCGCTGCGCACGAACACGTAGAGCCGGCCCTGGTTGTTCGACTCGACCGTCGCACCGATCACCAGCGTGTCCTGCTCGATCGCGACCGCCGTGCCGAACACCGTGGTCGCCGCGACGTTGGGGAACAGCTTCTGGGTGGGTGCTCCGAACGCGTAGATCACGCCCTCGGGGTGGGCGTCGGTCAGCGGGACCTCGGCGTCGAGCTCCACCGGATCGCTGGGCGAGTTGCACGCCGCCGCGATCGCGAGCGTCGTGAGGATCGATCGGAGGAATGTCATGGAGGGTTGCTCACCCGGCAGTCGTTGTTGCAGCCGTCGTCATTGGTCTGGTTGCCGTCATCGCACTGCTCGAACACCGAGACCGGCACGGTCACGGTCTGCGCGGGCAGGTTCTCGTCGAACCCACCGCTACACATCATGGTCGCGCGAGCGGCCGCCGCACCGGGCACCCCTTCGTAGACGACGATCTCGCGGTCCCCGGCGGTCGTGTGGAGGACGACCACGGCCCACGCGAGAAATTGATCGCCCCCGCTGTAGTTCACGGTGAAGGAGTTCAGGCCATCGAGGATCGTCGGGATCTCGCCGAAGGCCGTCCGGAACCCCGCGCTGGGAGCGCAGGAGCAGGACTGATCTGGGTCGGCCGTGGCGATCGTCGCCCTCGCCCCGTTGATCTCGAAGCTGATCGTCCCGGACGGTGCGCAGCTCGACGCCAGCCACGAGAACTCGGCGGACTGGATCACGGGACCGCTCTGCGGCACCCCATCGCCACAGCGCTCGATCAGGCAACCTGCGGTGCAGCCATCGTCGACCGCGCCGTTGGTGTCATCGCATTGCTCGACGCCGGCCTGGACGATGCCGTCGCCGCACGCGGCGAGGGCGCAGGTCGCGAGGCAACCGTCGGCGTCGTCCGTGTTGCCGTCATCGCACGCCTCGCCGGGGTTGACGTCCCCATCACCGCACACCTCGAGCTTGCATGCGGCGTTGCAGCCGTCGTTCGGCAGGTTGTTGTGGTCGTCGCACTCCTCGCCGAAATCGAGCGTGCCATCCCCGCAGCCGAGACAGCCGAGCGTCCCCGCACAACCCGGGTCTTCGCAGTCGGTCATCCCGTTGTCGTCGTTATCGACGTCGTCGGAGCATTGCTCGCCGCTCTCGCGCGGCGTCTCGAAGTTGACGACCGTGGTGCAACCCGCGATCGCGGTGAGGGAGACGAGGGTCAGGAGTTTCACTGAGGACCTAGCTCCTTGATGTCCTCGGCCAGCTCGGTGGCGCGATCGTTCGCGCGCTGGACGCGACTGCCTGCGCCGGTGCGGGCGAACCGCTGGTAGGCGGCGACGGCCTGCTGCAGCAGCTTGAGCTTCTGTGCCGGATCGGCCGTGCGCGTGGCCAGCTTGTCGTAGAGCTGTGCGTACGAGTACTCGATGCCGGCGTTCTTCGCGCCGGTCACCTTCATCGAGGCCGCGGCCTTGTCGAGATCGCGCTTGGCCTCGGTGAGGTTGCCCGAGGCGATCGCCGCGTCCGCCGACGCGATGAACATCTGCGCGTCACCTGTCTCGGCTTTCGCGTACTCCTTGATCTTCTTGTCGGCACGTTCGCCGCGGGCCTTGGCGGCAGCCCCGCTCTGGCGCGCCGTCTTGAGGGCGGACTGCGCCTCTGCGAGGAGCTTCGCGCCGTCGGGTGGCGGGCTGGCTCCGGCGGCATCGGCGATCGTCTTGACCGCCGCTTCGAGGGTGACGAGCACCGTGTCGATCCTGGTCTTCGCCTCGGTGACCGCCGGGCTCTTCTTCTCGACCTCCTTGACCGCCTCGTCGTCCTTGGCGGGTAGCGAGGTCACGGTCGCGACCTCGTCGGCGAGCTTGTTGAGCGCCTCGACCGCGGACTTCAGCTCCGACGCCACGGCGACCGCAGCGTCACTCGCGGCCTTGATCTTGATCATCGGATCATCGGGCGGCGTGGGTGTCGGGTCCGGCGCCGGGGTCGGATCGGGCGTCACCGCGGCGGCCTTGGTCGGTGGAGCCGGCGGCGGCTCGACGAGACGCGACAGCTGCCCGGCCGCTTTCGACCGCACGACCACATCGGCGTCGTTGACCAGTGGCTTGTAGAGTCGGATCGCCTGGTCCTTGTCCTTGGCGGCGATCGCCTCGATCGCTTCGACGCCCGCGCGGCGAACATCCTGGTTGGAGTCGCCGATCAGGCGGCGCAACAGCGGGATCGCCTCGCTGTTCGACGAGGCACGAACGATCGGGACCACCGAGATCCGGACCTTCGGATCCGCGGAGTCGAGCATCTCCGACGGCGTGAGCTCGGTCTTCGGCTTCTCTCCGAAGGCGAGCAGGCCGGATGATGCACGACCGACGACCGCCGGGTCCTTCGAGGTCAGGCCCGTCTCGAGGACCGCGACCGCGATCGTCTTCTCCGCGCCGAAGCGCGAGAGTCCCTCGGCCGCGGTGAACCGGACGTCGAACACCCGATCTCCCGTCCCGGTCTTGAGCGTCGGCACGACGATCGGATTCTTCGCGGCGCTCGCAGCCTCGACAGCAGCGAGCCTGATCTCCGTGCTCTTGTCCGACACCGCGGCGTCGAGCTTGGCCTTTCCAGTGGGGTCGCCCACCGCGATCAGCGAGCCGGCCGCGTGGACGCCGAGCTTGCCGGGCTCGTTCGAGATCTCGACGAGCGTGTCGCGCGCCGCGGCGTTGCCGATCTCTCCGAGTGCCTTGACCTGCTGGAGCTTGACGTTTGGATCCTTCTCGCTCTTGGTCGCGAGGGCGACCTTGGTCGCTGCCTCGGCGGTGCGCATCTTGCCGGCGCTCTTGCTGGCTGCGAGCCGGACGTTGGCGTCGGGATCCGCGATCGCTTGCGCGAGGAGCGGCATCGCGTCCTTCTCCGGCATGTCGCCGAGCACGCCGGCGGCAGCCTTCCGCACGGCCCAGTCCTGCGACGCGAGCGCCCCCCTGGTCCAGTCGATGGAGACCTGGGCGAGTACCTGGGGATCGAGCCCGACGATCGCGACGATCGCGGCCGCGGCAGCGATCCGGACCGACCAGTTCTTGTCGGTCATCAGCTTGATCATCGGCTCGAGGCTCTTGCGTTCGCCGATCTCACCGAGGGCGCGGAGTGCCAGCCGGCGAGTCTCCGAGTCCTTGTCGTCGAGCTTGCCGGAGATCAAGTCGAAGCCCGTGTAGTCGCCGAGCGGGATCAACGCGACGGCGCCCACCAGCCGGTTCGGCGAGGCCTCGTTGGCGAGCGTGTCCTGGAGGACCTTCTTGCCGCCGTCGTCGCCGAGCCTGGCAAGTCCCTCGGCGGCCGCGAGCCGCGCACCCTCGTCCTTCACCTCGAGCACCGAATAGAGGAGCTTGCGTGCCTGCGGATCCTTGAGTCCGGCGAGCTTGGTCAGGATCACCGCACCGGCGAACGGTGCGATCTGGTTGAGCTCGGCTTCCTGGGCGGCCAGCACGCGCAACGATTTGATCGCGTCCTTGTCGCCGGGTTGCGAGATGTCCGCGAGCGTGAGTGCGGCCTTGAACGCGACCGCGAGGTCCTTGTCCTTCGCATAGGTTCCGAGTCGCTTCTTCGCGCCGGTGTCGCCGAGTCGCGCGAGCGCTGACGCGTACCAGACCTTGAGCGCCGGCGGTGCGGACTTCTCGAGCTTGGCCATCAGCGCCGAGGTGTCGGCCGCGCCGATCAACCCGAGCGCATCGGCGGTGTGACCGCGCACCTCCGCATCGGGATCCGACTCGGTGAGCTTGGTGAGCTGCGGGACCGACGGTCCATCCTTGATCTTGCCGAGCGCGTCGGATCCCTGCACGCGAACCACCGGCTCGGTCTCGGCGAGCGAGGCGCGTAGCGTGGTCTGTGCCTCGCCCCGGAGCTTCTCGTAGTCGAGCGCGGCTGGGGGCCTGGGATCGAGCTTGCCGGGATCCGATTTCGGATCGGGCTTCTTGGGATCTGCGTGCGGCTGCGGCGTCGCCACCACCTCGGTCGTGGCCGGCTTCTGGGTCACCTTCCACACGACCACGCCACCCGCGAGCACCGCAGCGATGCCGAGCCCGATCAGCGCGCCCTTGCCCTTCTTCTTCGGGACGTCGATCGACGGCTCGCTCTGACGCGTCGGGCTGACCTTCGCCAGGGTCTCGGCCTTGGCCGGCTGGCGCTGCTTGTTGATGTCGCGCAGATCCGCGAGCACGTCGGCGACGCTCTCGTACCGCTGCGATGCGTCCTTCACGAGCATGCGATCGATGATCTCGGCGATCGGCGCGGGCACGCCGAGATCCGCCGGGATGTCGGCGAGGCGTGGTGGTTCCTTGAACAGGTGACCGGTCATGATCGCCTGCAGCGTGTCGCCCACGAAGGGCGTCACCCCGGCGAACATCTCGTAGGTGATCACCCCCATCGCGTAGATGTCGGTGCGGGCGTCGATGTCCTTCGAGCCGTTGATCTGCTCGGGCGACATGTAATGGGGCGTGCCCATCACCGAGCCGGTCTGGGTCAGCTTCTCTTTCGGGCTCTCCGCGCCCACCAGCTTCGCGATGCCGAAATCGAGCAGCTTGACCTGGATGCCTCCGTCGACCGTCTTGAGCCAGATGTTGTCGGGCTTGAGGTCGCGGTGAACGAAGCCCTTGTCATGTGCCGCCTTGAGCGCGCGCAGCGTCTGCTCGAGGATCGGGAACGCCTCGGACCACTTCAGCGCACCGCGCTTGATCCGCCCCGACAGCGGCTCGCCCTCGAGATACTCCATCACGAAGAACGCGCGTCCCTCGGGATCGCGGCCGAAGTCATAGACGTCGACGATGTTCTCGTGACGGATCGAGTTGACCGCGCGCGCCTCCTGGTGGAACCGCTCGACCACTTCGTCGGAGCGACAGAACTCCAGCTTGAGCAACTTGATCGCGCCGCGGCGACCGATCTTGCCGTGGACGCCTTCGAACACGACGCCCATGCCGCCCTCGGCGAGCTTGCGCTTGATCGTGTAGCCGCACATCTCCTGGCCGACGTAGTCCTCGTACGCGAGCGGCAGCGGCGTAGCCGCGCGTTGTGACGGCGTGCCGGTCGCCGCTCCAACCTCGGAAGGGCCGAGCGCGACGGTGGCCGCGACCGACCTGGCTACCGGCTTGGTCTCGGAGGGACCGAGCGCGACGGTGGCATCGACCGGCCTGCTGATGGGCATGACGGTCGGTGGCAGCGTCGCCTCGATGGCCTTGCTGAGCGAGACCGGATCGAGCTCCGCCGTCTTGGTGTTCGCGATCGAAGGCAGCTCGGCGGACGGTTCGATCGCCGTCGCATCATCCGTCATCGCACCCTCGATCATCGTCGCTGCCGCCGCGGCGGCCTTGGGGATCGGTGCCACGCCTCCCGCCAGCTTGGTCGCGGTGCGCGACATCGTCGGCGCCACGTCGCTCTGGATCGTGCTGCCCCCGACCGCGGTCGGCGTGCGCGCGCGCGGACCCGCCGGGGCAGACGGCGGTGGGTTCTCGGCCAGCACCTTCGCGACGCCGCCGGCTAGCACCGTCGACGTGCGCGGCATCGCCGGTAACACCGTCGTCTCGACCATCGCTTCTGGCAACGCCGCGGCGTCCAGCGTCCCGGTCGTGGTGGCAGGAATCGCGATCGGCGAGTCGATCGGCAGCGGCGTGGGTTCGCCCTTCGGGCCAGCGCCGACGCCGACCATCGTTCGAGGTGAGTTCTTGGGGTCTTCGGCCATGGTCAGTTCCCTCGTGCGATCAGCGCAGCGGCCGCGGTGAGCCGGACGCTGCGATCGGGGTCATCGGAGGCGAGCTTCGCGATCGCGGCATCGCGGGTGGTGTCCTTGAGGAGCGCGCTGGTCGCGATCGCGAGCTTGCGCTCCTCGGCATCGGCGGATCCGAAGCCGGCGTCGAGCCAGGTCGCCCCATCGCCGTTGCCGATCCGCGCGAGCGCGATCGTGGCTTCGGCACGCCGCGCGAACTCCGGGTCGGCGGCCACCCGCTTCAGATACTCACTCGCTTTCGGCTCACCTACACGCGCGAGCAGCTCGGCCGCCGCGACCGAGCGTGCGGCATCGGGCTGCGCGAGCTCGCCCTCGAGCGCACCCTTGGCCTTCGCGTCGCCGAGCTTGGCGAGGCCATACGCCGCGCGCCGCCACTGCTCCCGACCCACCGGCGTGTCGGTGAACAGCTCGGTCAGCACGGGCCTCGCGGTCTTGTCATCACCTGCCTCGGCGAGCGCGATCGCCGCGACCAGCCGCATCCCCGGATCGCTCACCGCGCGTTTGAGGATCGCGAGTGCGTCCTGGTCTCCGAGGCCGAGCAACGTGGCGGCCAGCTCGACCTTCACCTTGTCGCCTGACTCGGCGAGTGCCGCACGGATTTTCGGAGCGGCGTCGGGGAGCTTGAGCTCGCCGAGGGCACGTGCGGCCTTGACCCGGAGCTCGGGGGAACCCTTGAGCGCGATGTAGAGCTGCGGCGCGGCCGAGCTGTGGCGGACCAGCGCGAGCGCGTCGACGGCGTTCATCTGTTGTTGTTGGTCGCCGGACGCGATCGCGGCCGCGATCGCTGCGACCGCGGCGTCGTGCGGTGTCGTCGGTTTCGCGGGCAGCTTCACCGATGGCGTCGGCGCGCTGGGCTCGGTCGGGGCGTTGTCGTTGTTGCCACCGCGACCGAACGCGAGGTACGCGCCGATGCCGAGCCCGACCACCGCGAGCCCGGCGATCGCGAACAGCCCGGTCTTCGACGTCGGCTCGGCGACCGGAAGCGGCGTCTTCGCGCGGACGGGTAACTTGCCGCTGCGCGCCGCCGCGAGCACGTTCTCGTCGACACCCTGGTACTGCGGCAGTGATCCCGCGATGCTCTTGCGGGTCTTCTCTTCCGTGCTTGGCTGTCCGTCATCGCTGGTGACGGCGTCCGCGCTCACCGCCGCCAGGATCGCCTCGTCGTCGAGCTTGGCCGCTACCTTGACGCGGTCGATCCCCGCCAGCAGCTCGGCGATCGACTGACAACGATCCTCGAGGTTGCGCTCGAGGCAGCTCTTGATCAGCTTGTCGAGCTCGACGGGGACGTCCGGCACCAGCTCGCGTACCGGGGGAAACGGGTCGAGCAGGATCTTGGCCGCCAGCTCGGCGAAGCCTTCGCCCTTGAACGGCGCATGACCGGTGGCCGCGCGATACATCATCACCCCCATCGCCCAGACGTCGCTTCGATGATCGACCGTACCACCGGAGATCTGCTCGGGGCTCATGTACTGCGGCGTGCCCATGATCGAGCCGGCCTGGGTCAGACCCTTGACCGCACCTTCGCCGCGCAGCTGTGCGATCCCGAAGTCGAGCAGCTTGATGAAGTACGGGTTGTCCTCGCGCGCGATCACGTAGACGTTCGCAGGCTTGAGGTCGCGGTGGACGATCTTCTTCGCGTGTGCGGCGGCCAGCGCGCGGCCGATCTGGGAGAACACGTGCAGCAGTAGCGGCAACGGCATCGGCTTCCGCTTGCGCATCAAGTCGTCGAGGGTCTCGCCCTCGAGGAACTCCATCACGAAGTAGACGCTGCCGTCGGCGCCATCCCCGTAGTCGTAGACGTTGATGATGTTCTGGTGATCGATCAGGTTGACGGCCTTGGCCTCGTTCAAGAACCGCGTCACGATCTGCGCTTCGTTGGCGAACTCCGGCCGGAGCAGCTTGATCGCGGTACGCCGACCGAGCACCTCGTGCGTCGCCTCGTAGACGAACCCCATGCCGCCCTCGCCGAGCATGCGCTCGATCTTGTAGCTGGCGAGCTTGGTGCCTTGTGGGAGGGCTTCGACCTCCTCCGCGGTCGCACCATCCCGCGGACACGTGCGTGCTTCGTGTCGGAGGAGGGACTTACACTGGATGCACACCCGCATGAAGCGACCAGGGTAACGCCCGGGTTGTTGCGAGCACAATCGACCGGAGCCTGATAGACGGATAGTGGAGGGGTCTCTAAGATGGTGACGATGCGCCTGGTGGTCACGTGTATGTCCATCGCTTGCGCGATCTCGTCGGCGGTTGCTGCGCCACGAGCTGCGGCGCGCGACAAGCTCGTCGAGGCACAGCAGCTCGCCGCGACCGATGACAACGAGAAAGCGCTGGTGATCGTCGACGCAGGGCTTGCCGTCGCACCGAAGGATCTCGGGCTGCTCCAGCTGCGCGGCGTGCTGTTGCTCAAGACCCGCGACTACACAGGTGCGGTCGTTGCTTACCAGGCGTACCTCGATGCGGGGGCGGTCGGCGCCGGCAAGCGCGAGGCGCTCAAGATCGTCAACAGCCTCCGCGCGGTGAAGTCGACGTCCATCGAGCTGACCGCGAACACCGACGCGACGATCTACCTCGATACCAAGACCACAGGCGCGTTTTGCACGGCACCGTGCAAGAAGGCGCTGCTGCCCGGCGACTACAAGCTGATCGCGGAGCGCGCGGGGTTCGATCGTTACGTCGGCCGGATCTCGATCCCGATCGACAAGACCACCCCGCTCGCGATCACGCTACAAGAGAAGCCGTCACCGATCACCTTCGAGATCTCCCCCGCAGGCGCGCAGATCGCGATCGACGGCAAGCCTCACGAAGGAGCGCAGGTCGCCGCGGGCGATCACGAGCTGGTCGTCACGCTGCCGGGCCACGCGACCCACAAGCAGCCGCTGCCCGCGCACGAGGGCAAGCCCATCGACGTCAAGCTGGCGATGGTGCCGTTGTTCCCACTCGCCGTGGCACCCGCGACTGCGACTGTCACCGTCGATGGCAACCCTGCCGTGATCGAACAAGGCAACCTCGCGCTCGCTCCCGGTCCCCACGCGCTCGTCGCGAGCGCACCAGGCCACCACGATCTCTCGCTCGAGATCCCCGCGGCTCGCTCGTCGACGTACAAGGTCGAGCTCGCGCTCCGCGCGCTCGGGACGCTGGTGTCGCTCGAGGGAGCTCCCGCCGGTGCGAAGGTGCTGATCGACGGCAAGCAGGTCGCCACCGCGCCGCTGTCGCAGCCGTTCGAGGTCGCTCCCGGCACCCACCGCGTCGAGGTCACGTCGTCGGGATACCGGCCGTACTCGACCTCGGGGCGGTTCGTCGCCGATCAGCATGCTCGGCTCGCGATCGGCAAGCTGCGCCGCGACGATCGCCGTCGAACGATGATCGCGGGTGCCGCGACCGGGGTCGTGCTGCTCGGTGGGGTCGGGATGAGCGTGCTCGCTCTCGGCAAGGAGAGCGACTACGACGCGCGCGCCCGGCTCGCCGGCATCACCCCCGACGATCCCGAGCTGTCGAGCATGCGCTCGTCGGGCAAGCGGTTCTCGTTGTTCGCCGACCTCGGCTTCGGGTTGGCCATCGCGGGCCTCGGCGTCACCACCTACCTGTTCCTCCACGAGGGCCGCGGTGAATCGGAAGGGTCCCTGCGCATCGGAGTCGGCCCAGGTGGTGCCACCGCGTCGCTGAAGTTCTAGACTACGTCCATGCTCCGTAGTGACGACCTCGCCAGGTTGATGGTGATCGACGAGGCCGGCAGATCGCACGCACTCGGCACGCTGTGGAGGGACCACACGGCGGTGATCGTGTTCCTGCGCCACTTCGGCTGCATCCACTGCCGCGATCACGTCGTCCATCTCCATGCCCGGCTCGATGCGATCGAGAGCAAGGGCGCGCGGATGGCCGTGATCGGCAACGGCTCGCCGAGCTTCATCGCCGGCTTCCGCGAGCAGACCTTGTATGACGGTGCGGTCTACACCGACCCCACACTCGCCGCCTATCGCGCCGCCGAGCTCAAGCGCAGCGTCGCCGCGACGCTCGATCCGCGCAGCCTGTTCGGCGCGGCCAAGGCCCTCGCCAACGGCATCCGGCAGGGCCGCACGCAAGGCGATCAATGGCAGCAGGGCGGGGTGCTCGTCGTCGCACCGAGCGGCGAGATCCGCTGGCACCACGCCTCTGATCGTCCCGGCGACAACGCGTCCGTCCCGCAGATCCTCGCCGCGCTGTAAGCCTTGCACCCCAACGGCCCTGGCTCGCCTGACGGATCACCGGCGTCCCGCGGCGCGCTGTACATGATCGCGAGCGCGCTCGGCTTCTCGATCATGAGCGTGCTGGTCAAGGTCGCCAGCGAGGCGGACCTGCCCACCGGCGAGATCGTCCTCGTCCGCGCGAGCGTCACGCTGATCGTCTCCTACGTCATGGTCGTGCGCGGCGGTCATCCTCCTTGGGGGAACAATCGCGGCAAGCTGGTGCTCCGCGGCGTCGTCGGGTTCGGCGGCCTGACCTGCTACTACGCCTCGATCGCGCACCTGCCGCTCGCGGATGCGACGACGATCCAGAACACCACACCGGTGATCACGACCCTGCTCGCATGGTGGGTGCTGAAGGAGAGCGTCGGCTGGTCGACCGCGATCGCGATCGCGTGCGGCATCGGCGGCGTCGCGCTGATCGTCCATCCCAGCGGCACCGGCGTCGATCGGATCGGCCTCGCGTTCGGCGTCGGCGCGTGTTGCTGCTCCGCGCTCGCGTACGTCACCGTGCGCCAGCTCGCGAGGACCGAGCATCCGCTCGTCATCGTGTTCTACTTCCCGCTCGTCGCCTTGCCGCTATCGATCCCGTGGGCGGTCGTCGACTGGGTGTGGCCGTCACCGGTCGAGTGGCTGTTGCTCGTCGCGATCGGCTTCGCCACGCAGGTCGGCCAGGTGTTCTTGACGATGGGCCTGATGATCGAGCGCGCCGGTCGCGCGACCTCGATGGGCTACGTCCAGGTGGTGTTCGCGATGATCTGGCAGACGTTCCTGTTCGATCAACCGCCCGAGCTCGCGTCGATCGGCGGCGCCGCGCTGATCGTCGTCGGTACGCTCGCCGTCACTCGACGTGCGGCCGCGTCACCAAGCACGCCACCCACGTCATCAGCAAGACCAGGCTGATCGAGCCGAGCGTGTCGGAGATCCAATGCGCGTTGACCGCGATCCGCGCGACCGCGACGTACGCGACGACGAGCAGCATCGGGATCGCCGCGACCCGCGTCTTCGGAAACACGTAGAGGATCGGGATCGCGAGGCTCGCGAACAACGTGACGTGACCCGAGGGGAACGCCACACCGCCCTCCCAACCGAACGATCCGTCGAGCCCCTTCTTGATCACCTGGAACGGCCGAAATCTCGCCGTGCCGTCCTTGATCCAGTTGGTGACGAGCCGCGATCCGAGATGGACGAACGCGATCGTCATCATCCCCGGCGCGAACCCGCGCAGCGGCTTGACGAGCACGGTGACGAGCATCGCGGCGACCAGCACGAACGGCAGCAGCAGCGAGTGCGGCGGCAGCAAGATCACCCACTCGAGGACGTCGAGGATGCTGTCCCAGACCTTGCTCGGCTCGTACTGCGAGATCGCTCGTGCGAGCGCCAGCTCGACGGGCATCACCAGGAGGGTCGTGATCGCCACGCCGAGCGCGGCGTACAGCAGCTTGATCGAAGGAGGCTTGCGATCACCCCGATTCACTTCCACGCCGAGGAGCATACATGTGGGTCGGAAAACACTCCCACTATCCGTAGCTGTCGTCGGGCGGGTTCCTACACAATGGGAGGTCTGGGGAGATGAGCGGAGCTGGACATTCACAAGGGGCGCGGATCGCCGTGGGTGGGCAGATCGGCCGCTACGCGCTCGCCGACAAGCTCGGTGCCGGCTCGTTCGGCGTCGTGTTCCGCGCGCACGACACGGTGCTCGATCGCATGGTCGCGATCAAAGTCTTGAACCCGGCGCATCAATACAACGCCGACGTGCTCCGCCGCTTCCTTCAAGAGGCGCTCGCCTCGGCACGCGTCGTTCACCCGGGCATCGTCACCGTGCACGACTTCGGTACGGTCGAGACGGCGCGGAGCGAGGTCGCGTACATCGTGATGGAGCTGCTCCAAGGCGAGAGCTTGTCGGATCGCGTGCTGCGCACCGGTCAGCAGCCGATCGGCGCGGCGGTCGAGATCATTCGTCAGGTCGCCTCGGCGCTCGACACCGCGCATCGCGCCGGCGTGCTGCATCGCGATCTCAAGTCCGAGAACATCTATCTCGTCCCGGATCCCGCCACGCTCAGCGGCGAGCGCGTCAAGGTGCTCGACTTCGGGCTCGCGAAGCTCGGCGCGAGTCAGCACACCGCGGCCAACACGGTGTTCGGAACGCCGCGCTACATGTCGCCCGAGCAATGCCGCTCGGCGACCGCGATCGACGAGCGCAGCGACATCTACTCGCTCGGCTGCGTCTTCTTCGAGTTGCTCACCGGCCACACACCTTTCCAGGGCGAGCTTCGCCAGCTGCTCGAGGCGCACAAGCGATCACTCGCTCCGCGCGCGAGCACGTTCGCCGGAGATGTGCCGCTCGCCGTCGACGACCTGATCGCGCAGATGCTCGCGAAGGATCCCGCGGAGCGGCCGCAGTCGATGGCCGAGCTCCACGACACGCTGTACTCGATCAACGCGATCGGTCAGCCTACGCTGAGCTCGATCGCGCGCGACCCCGACGCGTTCACGAGTGGGGCGTTCACCGCGGTCCGGGTGTCGCCGACCTCGGCAGAGACGGTGCTCCCCACGCCCGCCGAGTTCCTCGCGATGAAGACCGATCCGATGCAGCACGTGCCGCAGCCGTTGCCGCGCAACAAACGTCCGGTCGAGCAAGCGTCCGCGGTCGTGGCGCTACCGAACAACCCGTCGGTCAAGTACCACCTCGCCCCGCACCTCCCGAGCCTGACACGGGCGCCGGTCCGTGCGTCGTTGATCAGCGCAGCGGTCACGTTCCTGATCGCCGCGGCGCTGACGGCGATCGCCGCCCGCGGTCACATCAAGCCCGCCGCCGCCGATCCCGCGCCCGAAGTGCCTGCTGCCAGGAGCTAGTCAGCGCTTGCCGCGCGACCCGCTGCTCGACGAGCTCGATCCGCGAGAGCTGCTACCAGACGACGACGACGACGATGATGACGAACCGCGCGAGCTAGACGACGAGCTGCTGCTCGGCCGCGCGGAGCTCGAGCCACTCGACGACGGACGCGACGGCGGGTTGTAGGAGCCACCCGACGGACGCGACGGCGAGCCACCCGACGGACGCGACGGTGGGTTGTACGAGCCACCCGACGGACGCGACGGCGGGTTGTACGAGCCACCCGACGGACGCGACGGTGGGTTGTACGAGCCACCCGACGGACGCGACGGTGGGTTGTACGAGCCACCCGACGGTGGGTTGTACGTGCCACGCGACGGCGGGTTGTACCCACGCGACGGCTGGTACGCGTTGCCGCGCGGCGGCTGATACGTGCGACCCGGCTCGACGCGCGTCGGCTGGCGCTGGTCACCCCGCGGTGGATACGCGGGACGCGATCCACTGTAGCGAGGCGGCTGCACGCCCCGGGGATACGTCCGGTTGTCGAACGTGCTCGGATATCGACCAACGCTCTGACCGCGATACGCCGGACGACCCGGGTTGGTGTTTCGCGAAGCGACGTCGCCGCGACCGCGCGACATCAACTGCGCCGCGCTCGCCGTGTACTGACCGCGGAACGGTGGACGCGACACGGTCACCGTCGACGACAGCCCTTGCGAGGCCGAGATCAGATTGCCGTGGACGCGACCGCGACCGAGCGACTGCTCGGCGACGAACCGCCAGTGCGAGTCACGACCTTCGCGCGAGCTCTTCGGAACGTACGGCCGGCTGCCGCGGTGATCGCGCACGATGTCGCGCGGACGCGACGGACGCCAGCCGACGTACCCGCCGCCGTAGCGCCAATCGACCCAGCCCGGACCCCACGTGTAATCGGGGATCCACGCCCAGCCGCCATCGAAGAAATCCCAGTTGCCGTAGTGGAACGGGAGCCAGCCCCAGGTGAAGTCGCAGCTATAGGTCCAACCATAGTCGGTCCAGACCCATGAACCGCAGGTCTCATAGGGTGTGAAGCCCGCGCCCACCACCGTGGCGTCGGGACGCCAGATGCGGCCGTACTCTTCGGTTTCGGCCCACTGACCATAGGGAGCGAGCGTCGCGTCGATCTGGGCATCCGTCACGTTGCCCATCTCGTTGCTGCCGCCGCCCGCGCCGTCTGCCGCGTACGGATCCGCGGGCTGACCCTCCTCAGAACCAGCCGGGTAGCCCTGGGGATAACCAGCCGGATATCCAGGAAGTGCGAGATCTTGCGCGTTCGGTTGGTCGTATGCGTAGCCCGGATCCACCGCCCCGCCCGGCGGTCCTGCCACCGCCACCGGGTCCGGCTGGATGTTGCCCATCGGCGCCACCGGCCCAGGTCCGTACTCGCGATAACAGCCGGTTCCCAGCAAAGCGAGGAGCCCGACGAGACCAAGCGACTTCATGTGCGGAGTATGGTGCAGCGGTCGTGCCCGTTCAGGGCGATTCACGATCGTTCACGCGGGTGTGAGTCGAAACAACACGATCGGGAAGATCGATGGCGAATCACTGGTTTGTGGGCGCGCATCGACTTGACACGACCCTCTCTACCGAACTAACAAACCGAGCGATTCCGCGAGGAAAGCCTAGATGATTCGAGCTTCCAACCTGACCAAGTTGTATGGCGCTCGCCGTGCTCTCGGTCCTGTTTCGTTCGAGATCGCTGACGGAGAGACCGTCGGCTTTCTCGGTTTGAACGGAGCAGGCAAGACCACGGCGTTGCGCATCCTGGCCTGCGACCTTCGTCCATCGGCCGGCACCATCGACGTCGGCGGTGTCGACGCGATCGCCGAGCCCCACGAGGTGCGCAAGCGAATCGGATTCCTCCCCGAGAATCCACCCATCTACATGGACATGAATGTCGTCGAGTACCTGACGTACGCCGGCGAGCTTCGCGCCATGACCAAGGCCGACGTCAAGCGACGGTTGCCCGAGGTCCTCGAGATCACCGATCTCAAGGACGTCGCGTACGACGTGATCGGAACGCTGTCGCACGGCTATCGCCAGCGCGTCGGCGTCGGTCAGGCGATCATCCATCAGCCGAAGTTCCTCATCCTCGACGAGCCGACACGTGGGCTCGACCCGGTGCAGATCGTCGAGATGCGCAACCTGATCCACGACCTCAAGCAGAACCACACGGTGCTGATCTCGAGTCATATCCTGACGGAGATCAGCCAGACCTGCGATCGGTTGCTGGTCCTCGGCAAGGGGATGATGCTCGCCGAAGGAAGTGAGTCCGAGCTGTCGGGCCGCAAGGACGACATCCAGCAGATCACGGTGATGGTCCGCGCGAGCGACAGGACCAGCGATCCGTATCGCGGCGAGCTCAAGAAGGACGACACCGAAAAGCCAGAGGTCCGGTCAGGCGAGAAGAATGCCGCGGTCGCCAGCGCCGGCGACAAGGACGCGATCAAGAAGCTGTTGACCGGGGTCGACGGTGTCTCGAGCGTCGCCGATCTGTTCGCGACTGCGGACGGGTTGACGTTCTCGCTGACGACCGCGAAGGACTGCCGCGCGGAAGTCAGCCGCGCGATCATCGACGCGAAGCTCGATCTCTTGCAGCTCGAGTTCTCGCGTAGCGAGCTCGAGAGCACGTTCATCCGCCTGGTTGGAGGAGGCGCCCATGCGGGCAATTAAGATCATCTTCCGTCGCGAGCTCGCCTCGTACATTCGCTCCCCGTTCTCGTGGGTGCTCGCGGCGCTGTTCCTGCTTGTCAACGGGCTGCTGTTCCAGGGCTTCGCCCTCGGGCAGAGCGGCGGCGCCACGCTGTCGGCGTTCGTCCTCGAGCGCTACTTCTACGCGGCCAGCGGGGCGGCGATCTTCGCCGGCATGCTGCTGTCGTTCCGGCTGATCTCCGAGGAGCGGCAGAACCACTCGATGGTGCTGCTCAACACCTCACCGGTGAAGGATAGCGAGATCGTCGTAGGCAAATATCTCGCCGCGCTGACGTTCCTCGCGATCCTGCTCGGGCTGTCGCTCTACATCCCGCTGATGTTGAAGATCGGCAACAAGATCACGTTCACCCAGATCTTCGTCGGCTACTTCGGCTTGCTGCTGCTCGGCTCGGTGACGGTCGCGATCGGCCTGTTCTCGAGCGCGCTCACCAGGTACCAGCTGGTCGCCGGCGTGATCGCGGCGGTGCTGCTGATCATCATGTTGTTCCTGTTCCAGTTCTCGAAGCAGCTCGAGGGCGCGCCCCGCGAGGTGCTCGGCGAGCTGGACATGTGGTGGATCCACTTCCAGCAGGGCTTCATGCGAGGCGTGCTGAACCTCAAGGACGTCGTCTACTACGTCGCCGTCACGTACTTCTTCTTGCTGCTGTCTGTGAAGACGCTGGAGGCCAAGCGATGGCAATGAGAACCGCGAGTCCCTGGTGGCTGTCGCTGGCTTTCGGCATCGGCCTGTTCTTTGTCTTTCTCGGCGAGCGCATCGCGCCCGTCGACAGCATCCGGGTGGTGTTGACCGGCATCGGGTTCGTTGCCGTGATCGCCACCACCGCCGCACGCGCCTGGACTGCCTCGGGCAGCAAGGGCGCTCGGCAGCGGATCGAACGCGTCCTGTTCCTCTGTCATGTCGGCGCGGTCGTCGCGCTCGTGCTCTACGCGATGACCACCAGCTGGGCCCCCGACAGCTTGGCGGGTCCGCACGCGCAAGGTGCGCTGACCGTGCTCTGGATCGCGGTGATGATCGCGTCGATCGTCCCCGTGCTGATGATCGAGATCGCGCTCGGCGCGTCGCTGCGCACCGGCTTCGATCTCGCCACCGGTGAGGACAAGGATGTCGCCGGTGTCGACTTCTTCCGCGTCCGCGATGTCGGCTGGTCGGGCTTGACGCTCGCCTTCGCGCTCGGCTTCTTGATGGTGACGTGTCAGGTCGCGAAGGAGCGCAACATCCAGCGCGACGTCTCGTACTTCAAGACGTCGATGGCCGGCGAGTCGACGCAGAACATCGTCAAGACGAGCGGCGATCCACTCGAGGTCCACCTGTTCTTTCCGGAGGCGAACGAGGCCAAGGAGTACGTCACCGCGTACTTCCAGACGCTCGCGGACTCCACCGGCAACGTCCAGATCTTGTCGCACGATCGCCTCGCGGAGGCGGATCTCGCGGCGAAGTACAACGTCACCAAGGACGGCACGATCGTGCTGGTCCGCGGCGCTCGCAAGCCGGTGACGCTCGACATCCCGGCCGAGGAGCTCAAGGACGTCGAGAAGCTGCGCAAGAGCAAGACGCTCCGCACGTTCGACGGCAAGGTCAACAAGGAGCTGATGAAGCTCGCGCGCGACAAGCGCAAGGCCTACCTGATGACGGGCCACGGCGAGATGAACGATCCGGACTCGCTGCCCTCCGAGCTCAAGGGGAAGGTCCCCGAGCGCCGCGTCACCAAGTTCAAGGAGAAGCTCGGCGCGCTCAACTACGAGATCAAGGACCTCGGGTTGATCGACCTGGCGAAGGACGTCCCCGACGACGCGACGATCGTCATCATGCTGGCGCCGACGATCGCGCTGCAGGATGCCGAGTGGGCCGCGCTCGAGCGCTACATGGACAAGGGTGGCCGCGTGCTGATCACGCTCGACCCCAAGGCCGATGGCAACCTGGGCCAGCTCGAGGGCAAGTTCGGCCTCAAGATGGTGCCCGGCGATCTGACCGACGAGCAGGCGTTCCTGCCGCAGCGCGGGAGCCCGGCGGATCGCCGGTTCGCGATCACCACGCAGTTCTCGGCGCACGCGTCGACGACGGCGCTGTCGCGGTCGGTGGACAAGGGCCTGATCCTGATCGACTCCGGTGCGCTCGAGGACGTCGCCTTCACGGACCCGAAGAACTCGCCGAAGAAGACGGTGACGATCCGATCCATGGAGTCGAGCTTCATGGATCTCGGCGGTACGAAGTCGAACTTCACGTTCGACAAGGACGCGGAGAAGAAGCAGCGCTGGAACATCGGCGTCGCGGTCGAAGGGCCGAAGATGACCGACGGCAAGGACGGCTGGCGCGCGCTGGTGTTCGCGGACACCGATCTGTTCGCGGATGCGCTGGTGCAAAACGCGCAGCGCCAGGCCGCGGTGATCATCATCTCGGGCCCGCTGCTCGACGATTCGATCAAGTGGCTCGGCGGCGAAGAGGTGTTCGCCGGTGACATCGTGACGGAGGAAGACTCGACGATCGAGCACACCAAGAACGAGAAGGCCGCGTGGTTCTTCCTCACCGTTTTCGGCGTGCCGGTGATCGTCCTCGTGCTCGGGCTGATGGGCTCGTCGGTGTCGCGCCGGAGCCGCGCGAGCAAGGCGAAAGACGCGGAGGTGAAGTCATGAAGAGCGCCCTGATTCACGGCGTGCTGCTCGCGGTGATGCTGGTCTACGGCTATCGCACGTGGACCCGCGACAAGACGATCAAGCCGGATCTCGGCTCGGTCGTGCTGTGGAACAAACCCGAGAGCGAGCTCGCCTCGATCGAATACAAGAGCGAGAAGAAGACGGTGCGGCTCGATCACAAGGCCGACGGCCGAGGGGGAGGTGAGTACTGGTGGGGCACGGAGACGTCGGTCGAGAAGAAGCCGAAGCCGAAACCGCCCGAGAAGAAGCCGGATGTGCCCGCGACGGGTAGCGGGAGCGCCGGTAGTGGCAGTGCCGCAGGCTCGGGCTCCGCAGGATCGGGCTCGCAGGTCGCCGCCGGTTCGGGCAGCGCGAAGGCCGGTAGCGGTAGCGCCGGTTCGGGCTCGCAGGTCGCCGCGGGCTCTGGCTCGGGCAGCGCGAAGGCGGGCTCGGGCTCGCAGGTCGCGGCTGGCAGTGGCAGCGGCAGCGGCAGCGCAGCAGCGAAGCCGCCGACGCCGCCCGTCGAGATGGTCGAGACCACCAAGCATCGCGAGTTCCCGCTCGGCGATGGCGGCGACAAGCTGATCGTCACGTACACCGACGCGCGCGCGCTCGGCGAGTTCGGTTCGCCGAGCCCCGACCAGCTCGTCGACTACAAGCTCGCGACCGTCCCGCAGATCGAGGCCAAGCTCGCCGACGTGAAGAAGGAGCTCGAGCAGGTCAAGGCCACCGAAGCGGCCGACAAGGAGCTCGAGAAAGACGAGCCCAAGGATCCGAAGGACAAGAAGAAGGGCAAGAAGGACGACAAGAAGCCCGAGCTGACCAAGAAGATCAAAGAGCTCGAGGATCTGAAGAAGGCCACCGACGGCAAGCCGAAGACCACGCTGACCGTGACGTTCAAGGACGGCACGAACCGCGTGTTCCAGGTCGGCGGTGCGGTGTTCGGTCCGAGCGGCGATCGCTACGTGCTCGATACTCAGAGCGGCGTCGCGTTCGTCCTCAAGAAGGAGATGATCAGCGGTCTCGAAGTGGGCGAGTCCAGCCTGCAGCTCACCGATCCGCGCGGCTTCGATGCCACGAAGATCGAGCAGGTCGAGATCGAGTGGAACGGTCGCAAGAAGCTCGCGAAGCGCACGCAGACCGCGGACGCGAGCGACAAGCAGGTCAAGACGTGGACCGATGCCGACACCGGCAAGGCGAACCAGTCGATGGCGACGTTCATCGATAACGTCAACAACCTGCGCCCGACCGAGTACGCGAAGGACGTCAAGGTCGACACCCTCGCGCCGATCTTCCGCATCGAGTACCGCGACGCCGCGACCAAGCTCGGCACCCTCGCGCTCTACAAGGTGGAGAAGCCGCCGGTGATTCCGGAGGGAACCGACTTCGACCCGGCGAACCCGCCGAAGGGTGAGATCGAGTACTACGTGCTGACCGAGCGGACCCGCGTGCCCGCGCTGGTTCGCCGCGATCCCGCGAAGAAGAGCGAGGATGACCTCCCGATCGTGTTCGGCGACAAGGCCGCACCGGTCGCGCCCAAGCCGGGTGGCAACCCCGGCGCCAACCCGTTCGGCAACGTGCCGATCAAGGGTGGTTCGGGAGCCGCCCCGTCACCGCTCGGTGGCCTGGGGCACGGCGGGCACTGAGCAGCTCGCCAGGCAGCGGTTTCTCACCAGGCAAAGTCTGAGTCGACCAGGATCACCTCCTGGCCGATCGGCTGGCATGGAATACGCTCAGGGGATCCACAGGTCGAAGCCGTGGAAGTCCTCTGGAGGAGCTCTGCACATGAACGTCACCCGTCATCTGACTGCTGCTGCGCTCGCCTTCGGGTTCGCCGGTGCACCCGTCGTCGCCGCCGCGCCCAACCCGACCACGCTCACCGATGCGTCGATCCCCGATGTCGCCGAGCGCGTCGTCGATAGCGTGGTCAACATCTCCGTCGCGCAAGCGGTCCGCGGTGGGAGCAGCGGGCCAGCCTCGACCGATCCCTGGTACACCGATCCAGATTCGCCGGGCTACGGCAGCAAGCCGCGCCGCCAGGGCAGCAAGGGCTCCGGGGTGGTCGTCACGGCAGGAGGCCGCATCCTGACCAACGCACACGTCGTCAACGGCGCCGACGAGATCATCGTGACGCTGCACGACGGCACCGAGATGGGCGCGAAGATCGTCGGCATCGATCCCAAGGCCGACCTCGCGGTGATCCAGCTGAACGGGAAGGTCCCGGCGCTCAAGCCGCTTCCGTTCGGCGACTCGAACACGCTGCGGCTCGGCGAGGTCGTGCTGGCGATCGGCGATCCGTTCGGCGTCGGCAAGAGCGTGACCATGGGCATCGTGTCCGCGAAGGGTCGCGGCAACATGGGCATCGAGGAGTACGAGGACTTCATCCAGACCGACGCGGCGATCAACCCGGGCAACTCGGGTGGCGCGCTGGTCAACCTCAAGGGCGAGCTGATCGGCGTGAACACCGCGATCGCGTCGAAGACCGGCGGCTACGCGGGGATCGGGTTCGCGATCCCGACGTCGATGGCGAAGCCGATCATGGAGATGCTGGTGCGCGACGGCAAGGTCGTGCGCGGCTACCTCGGTGTCAACATCATCACCGTGACGGCGGCACTCGCACAGGAGAACAAGCTCGGCGCGTCGCGCGGCGCGGCGATCGCGGGGATCCAGCCGGGCAGCCCGGCGGCGAAGGCAGGGCTGAGCGAGGGCGACGTGGTGACCGCGATCAATGGCACCGAGGTGCGGTCGAGCGACGTGCTGCGCAACACGATCGCGATGATCAAGCCGGGCACCGTGATCGAGCTCGCCGTGTTCTCGAAGGCGGGCGGCAAGAAGCTGATCAAGGCGACGCTCGGCGAGCTGCCCGAGACGCCAAAGCGCCGCTGAGCTGGCTGGCGGCGCTCGAGGCAGGATCCGCCGAGGAAGCTTCCGACGAGGCCGCCGATCGCCGCCGAACCCGCCGCCATCGAACGAATTCACGAGGCCGCCGATCTGCTGCGCACCAGGGTTGATGTCGCCCGTGACAAGTTCGAGGTGGTTGGTGCGTTGCACTGATAGGATGAGGCTCGTGAGCCGCAGCATCACCGCCGCGATCGTGGGGTCGCTGATCTCGTGTGTGGACTCCCCACGCGAGACCGTCACCGCGCAACCGCTGTCCTCGGCGGTCAAGCGCGAGCGGGCAGCCCTGATCCGCGACTCCGCGGCGGAGATGGGCCTCCACAACGCGGCGCTGCTCGGGGGCATCGCGACCAGCGAGACCAACCTCGCGCACTGCTGGGAGGAAGCGCAGTTCGCCTGCATGGGGCCCGCGACCTCGTCGTGCGCCGGCGGGCCGATCATCGCGGGCTCGGCCGACGGTCCGTGCGCGAACCAGCAGGGCGGGCTCGGGATGTTCCAGTTCGATGCCGGCACGTACGATCAGACGGTCGCGACCTACGGCGACTCGATCCTGACGATCGAGGGCAACACGGCGCAGGCCGTCGCGTTCGTGGTCGACAAGGCGAAGCTCGACGTCGAGGGCATCGACGACTGGATGTCGGCGGTCGCGTGGATGGACACGGTGCCGATGCGCGCCGGCGATCCGGTGATGGAGGAGTGGTCGCACCTGATCGCGTGCCGCTACAACGGCTGCTGCTCGGCGAGCGCGCTGTGCGAGGAGCGGGCGGATGGCTATCGCGACAACGCGATCCAGATCTTCGAGGAGTTCGGCGGTGAGTTCTGGGACACCGCCTCGCGCTGCACGCTCGCGGAGGACGGCCGGATCGCGCCGCGCAGCGCGTGCTACCTCGCCGCCGGCGAGCCGCGGTTCTGGAGGCGAACCGTACCGGGCGAGCCCGAGACCACGATGTCGACCACCGGCGCCACGCCCTCGAACTTCGCGCGCTGGCTGCTGAAGCCCGCGCGAGCGACGGCGTACTCGATCGAGGTGCGCGTGCCGGCGGGCATCGGGAACGCGCTCGCGGTGTATCGGGTGGTGCAGCCCGACGCGACCACCGAGGTCACGATCGATCAGGCGACCGCCGCCGGGTTCGTCAAGCTCGGAGACTTCGAGCTGGTCGCCGACGGCAGCGAATACCTCGAGCTCGGCGACAACACCGGGGTCGCCGATCAGACGACCGCGTTCGACGCGATCCGCGTGGTCGCGCTCGACGGTGGTGGACCTGACGGCTCTGTCGCGAGCGGCTGCTGCGGCGCGGGCGAAGGGTCATCGAGCGGCGTCCTGGCGTTGCTCGTGCTCGTGGCGCTACGGCGCCGCCGCTAGGAGCTCGTCGTCGGCGAGCATGGCCTCCCCGACGCTGATGGGATGTCCGATCACCGGACGTCAGAGGGGTGACCGATGATGCGCGGGTGTCCCTCGAGCTCGCCGCGGTCCTCGTGCTCGCCGGAGCGCTGTTCGCGCTGATCGCGTCGCGCTGGCTGCGCGGGTTCTCGGGATCGCTGCATGCGAAGCGCCGCGCCCGGCGCGCGATGGCGGGAGAGGACGGCGCGGCGGAGCTGTTGCGGAGCGCGGGCTTCACCATCGTCGGCCGTCAGGTCACCACGTGGTGGTCGCCGAGGGTCGATGGCGAGCCCTGCGAGGTCGAGGTGCGGGCGGACTACCTCGTCGAGGCCGATGGCGAGGTGCTCGTCGCCGAGGTCAAGACGGGCGAGGCCGCGCCGAAGTTCGAGACCGCGGCCACGCGGCGGCAGCTGCTCGAGTACCACGTCGCGTTCGACGTCGATGCGGTGCTGCTGGTGTGCCCCGAGCGCGGTGCTATTCACCGAGTCGAGTTCGCGCTGAAGCGGTCCTCACCGCGCACTTGAGCGGGGTGCCCGCCTCGACGATGCGCTCCGGCTCGTCGAGCGGCTGCTCGCACAGCGCGAGCTCCGCGATCGTTCCCCTGCGGGGGGCTCGTGCGATCGCGAGACGCGCCGGCTCCGCCTCGGAGATCTCCGCCGGGGACGCGGCGCGGAGCGACAGTGCCGGGGCAATGCGCCCACCGATCTCGATCACCAGCGCACCCTGGTCGCGCACGACGATGGCGACGCGAGATCCGGGAGCTGGTTGGGGCAGCGTGGTGCGCACGGCGCGGGCGAGCTTGCCGAGCGGGCTGTCGTCGACGCGCGTCGTGAACGGCCGCGTGCCCGTCACGATGTCGCCGACGTCGGTGCGCACGACCTCGCGCTCCTCGAGACCGGCGGCGAGCTCGCGGCCCCACGGTGCCCCGACGGCGTAGGCGATCAGGCTCGCGCGGTCGCGGCGCAGCGCGAGGACGTCGTGGTCGGCCTTGACGAGATCACCATCGGCGAGCTCGAACGCGACGCCGAGCGCGCTGACCACCCACGCCGTGCCGATGCGGTGACCGAGGCGCGGGTCGCGACCGACCACCATGTTCGCGATCCGCCCGAGCAGCTCCTCGCGACCCTCGAAGCCGGTGCGGCCGCCGGCCATCACGGTGACGCGCGCGATCCGATCCGCGCGCAGCGGATGCTCCTCGTCTTCGGCCTCGAGCACGACCCGCAGCGCGGAGGCCATCGCCGTCGGGGCGTAGCCGGCGTGCTCGAGCAGGAACACCGCGCGCTCGTCGGCGATCGCCTCGGCATCGCGGCGGTTGACGAAGCCCTCATCGGGCGGACGTCCGAACAGCGAGACCACGCCGTGGCGGCCTTCGACGTGCGCGAGCTCGTGCGCGATCACGCCGGCGAGCTCGGCCTCCGACGACAACTTCTCGAGCGTGCGCCGGGCGATCACGATGCGGCGACCCGACGTCGCGTAGGTCTCGTCGCGATCGGCGATCAGCACGCGTGGCGGCGCGCCGAGCAGCGAGCTCCTCGCGACGCGATCCGCGATGCCCTGCACGTAGTGCCGGAGCTCGCGGTCGTCGTAGATGTCGAGCTCCGCCGCGGCGAGGTCGCGTTCGGCCATCCAGCCGAGGCAGCCCTCGGCATCGCGCGTGGTGCACGGCCCCGGCACGAGCGCCCCCAGGTAATGTGGAGACTTCGCGCAGCCGACGACGAGGACCAGGACGGCGAGTCTCACTCGGTCTCCAGCTCGAGCTCGATCGCGCCACTCGACACGATCGTTCGCAGCTCGACCCGGCGATCGAGCTTGCGCCGCGCCCGCTCGATGCCGCTTCGGATCGCGGCGCCGTCGTACCAGCTGCCCGGCTCGATGCGGATCTCGTCGAGCATCGCAGCCCGTACGCTCGCACCGGCGCCGCGTGCGCGAACCGCGGTGACCTTGAAGCGCGGTCCGGGATCGATCGGGATGGTGATCGAGATGCTCGTGTCGCCGAAGCGCGCGATCGGCGGTGCGATCCTCGCGTCGAGCCAGCCGGCGTCGCGGTAGCGCTCCTGCAGCTGGCTCAGTGCGCGCGCGAGCCGGTACTCGACGTAGATGCCACCGACGGTGTTGACCGTGCCGAGCGCGTCCTCGATCGCGGTCAGTCGCTCGCGTGCGGGGAACTGGTCCGCCGTCGCGAAGGCGATCGTCGAGATCTTGAATTTCGGGCCGAGCGTCACCGCGACCTCGAGGTCGACGAAGCAACCCGGCTTGCGGGCGATCGAGATCTCGGCACGCGCATAGCCGAGGGCACGCAGCCGCTCGGTCGCGACGGCGACGATGCGCTCGCTGCGTGTGCGGTCATCGATCGTCCCCTCGAGCACGGCGACGGCCGAGACCTGAGCCTTCGGGGCACCGGTCACCACGACCTGGCCCACCCGCATGATCGAGCACGGGGCCGCGATGGCGGGCCGCGCCGGTGGTCGAGGCGTCCCGCCGCAGCTGATCACACCGAGCCAGATCACGTAGGCCATCAGGCCGAGCCGCATACCACCCAGGTGGAGCAAGCCGCGCACCACGGGTAAGTCCGCGAACCGCCTCGTGGGATTGGCTGCGCGTTGTAACCCGCGGCATGCAGCGGGAGCCTCAGGCTAGAAAACTTGCCGCCGGAGATCGGTCGCACGAGGCTGGGGACGTGAGCTTCGTCCACTGCCCCGATTGCCAGCGTGCCTATAACCTCGTGGGTTCCCCGGCCTGCCCGCATTGCGGTGTACGGGCCGGTGCTCCGCTAGATCCGATCGAGGACATCCTCGTCGCGGCGGATCAGCTCGCCCGCGCCGTCGCACGCGCGACCCCGGCGGAGCTCGCCCGCGCCGATCTCCGGCTGCGCCTTCGCACCGCGCGACTCGCGCTCCCCGCACCCGGTCGACCCGACTTCTCTGCACCGACCTCGATGCTCGGCGCCGTGCGGACCGCGATGCTCCCGGCGCCGCCGCCGAAGCGTCTGCGCGACACGCTCGCCGAGGCCGCGACTGCGATCCTCGAGCGGTTGCCACGACAGTGGTCGACCCGTGCGCGTGCCCTGCTCCCGAGCTTCTAGGCGTATCGTCAGGAGGTGCGGATCTCGCTTCTCGTTTGTCTGCTGGTCGGTCGAGTGTCGGCGCAACCGCCGGCTGCGGTCGGCCGACCCTTGCCGGATCCGAGCCTGACCACCGGTACGGTGGTTGTACGGGTGGTCACCGGCGAGATCAGCATGCCCGCGGTCGACGTGCCGGTGACGCTCACCGTCAACGGCAACCTGAAGGTCGTCAGGACCGACGCGAATGGCCGCGCACGCTTCGAGGGGATCGCGGCGAAGGCACACGTCCGCCTATCGCTTCCCTCGACCGCACCCGAGCTCGCGCTCAGCACGTTCGTGATGGCCGAGACCGGCGGCATTCGGCTGGTCATGTCGAGTGCGAAGTGGAGATCTCCGCCGCTGCCGAGCGCGCGGGACTTCAGCGGCAAGCCACGGCCGGATCCCGAGATCGCGGCGGGCACGCTCGAGGTGAAGCTGACCTACGACAACCTCGGCGATCCGAAGCCGCCAGCGGGCGTTGTCGTGAAGCTGGTCGGCTACGCGGCGGATGGCACGATCACGGTCGCGAGCAAGCAGACCGACGCGAAGGGTGTCGCGCAGTTCACCGGACTCGATCGCACCGAGCACGTCGCGTACTACCCGACCGCGCTGCTCCCGCGTGACGGCAAGCTCGATCGGTTGGCCACCGATCCGATCCTGCTCGCCCCCTCCGCAGGTGCGCACGTCGTGTTGTCGTCGTACGCGCGAACGTCGAAGGAGCCGCCGATCGACCTGGAGCCCGTCGTGGTGCCGAGGGGCAAGGTGCTCGTCGCGCTGCTGGGCCCCCCCGATCCGGCGGCGACCATCGAGATCATCGACGCGACAACGGGGAAGCAGATCGGCGGCGGACCGGCGAATGGTGCGGAGACCCAGCTCGCGCTCACCTCCACCGCGATGATCTACGCGCAGACCAAGCGCGGCTCCCAGACGTATCGGTCGCGGACGGTGCCGGCGATCTCCGAGCGCGGCGTGTCGCTCAAGATCACGATCGCTCCGCGGATGGTCGAGACCTTCCGGCTGCTCGCGCTGGTCGACGACAACTTTCTCGGGCTGCAGCTCCGCTTGCACCTCGCCAACTACTCGTGGCATCCGACGCAGGGCGGTCACGACCTTCCGCTTCCGGTCGGCTTTCAGGGCCTGGTGATTCGCGACGAGGACGCGCCGTACGTGAAGCCGACGTCGAGAGGCGTTCGCCTCGACGCGCCGCTGCCGCCGGGCGGGCGCTCGGTGATCGTGGGCGTCTCCCTGCCGATCACGAACCAGCGCGCGAAGGTGGTGATGGAGGTGCCGTTCGGGACGCTGGATAGCTCGATCCAGCTCAAGGCGGACCCCGGCGTCACCTTCGTCGACTTGCCGCCGACCATCTCGCCGAAGCTCACCGACACGTTCCTCCACGCCGAGGGGATCTCGATCGCGCCGAACAAGTCGCTCCAGTTCAGCGTCACCGCACCCACGCCAGATCCGAAGCAGATCGCGATCAAGAAGGCGTGCAAGGACCTCGCGCCGAACGTCGACTCGCCGTTGCTCGGCAAGCCGCTCGTCGATTTCACCGCACCGCTGCTCGACGGCAAGCCATTCAGGCTGTCGTCGCTGAAAGGCAAGCCCGTGTTCGTGACGTTCAACGCGAGCTGGAACAGCGTGCGCGACGATCACAAGACCCTGCCCGCACTCGTCAAGCAGCTCGGCGGCGAGCTGGTCACCGTGCTGTCGGATACCGATCGCGCCGCGGTGACGAAGGCGTTCGGGGTGCTACCCGGGCGTGTCGTGCTCGACAAGCCTGCCGAAATCATCGGCCCGGTCACCAGCAGCTGGGGAATCAACGTGGTGCCCGAGACCTACGTCGTCGATCGCAACGGCATCATCAAGTTCCACCTGATCAACCAGCGCGACTGGAGCCTGCCATCGACACTGGCCTGCCTCAAGACCGGGATCTGATACAGCGGACGAGGTTATCGCCGGGTTCGAGATCTGGCCGGCCGCGGCGATGACCGGGGTCGAGCTCGCGCACCCCACCGTTCGGATCGATCGTTGAGTGTGGGTGCGCGGAGTTCACGGGCGCGCGCAGTAGCTCGGAAAGCTCGCGGGGAGCCCGCTGCTCGCGTACGGCGACGGCCAGGCACCGTACGGATTCGCGGCGAAGAACGCGTCGATGCTCGGTGCGGCATCGAGCGGGATCTCGTGGCCCATGCCGTGATCGCAGATCGCCGCGAAGTGGCCGCTCGCCTCGAGCATCGCGCGATAGGTCTCGCTCGCGGCCTGGAAGTCGACGCCGAACACGTTGTCCGACGTGCCGCCTTCGAAGATCAGCGCCGCGAACTTGTTGTCGGCATCCTCGATCGCCGGCGAGAAGCCCGCCGGGATGCCGCCCGAGAACGTCGCCACGCTCGCGACGTAGCTCGACCGCACGAACGAGAACGCGGTGGTCTGCAAGCCACCGGCGCTCATGCCGAGGCTGTGGATCCGCGACGCGTCGATCTTGTCCGCGAGGCAACCGACGATCTCGTCGGCGAGCAAGAAGTCGTCTTGTTTCGGGCTCTGGTTGACGATGAACCACTCGAACATGCCCGCGGCAGCGTCGGAGTACGGCGCCGCGACGATGCCACCACGTGCGGTGATCGCACCCTGCGTGGCGCCGAGCGAGTACGCCGCCTCCTGCGGAGCGCTCCCCGTCGCGTGCCAGTAGATCACCAGCTCGGCCTTGGTGGTCACCGCGGGATCGAACGCGAGCTTGACCTTCCGTGGCGGCATCCCCGCGGGCGCGAACGTGACATCGCCGTTGACCAGCGCGGGACAGGTGCCGCTCGGCGACGGGAGGGCGGGTGCGACTCCCGCCGGCGGCGCGTCGGGTTGCATCGGGTCACCGGGCTCCATCATCGAGTCGGACGCGCACGCGGTGAGGGTCATCGAGAGAACGAGGCTACGCATGGGTGGCACGAGACCACCGACGGGTGGGGTCGGGCTATGACTGATTTGGGCCAGCGAGATGACCGAAACGGTCACGTGGAGGAGGGGGCCTTGCCGGTCCACCGCTTGTAAGCCCTCGAGAATGCGCTCGGTTCGGAGAACCCGAGCTCGAAGGCTACTTCCTTCACCGTCTTGCCCGTGGCGAGCAACGCCTCGGCGCGCGCGCGCTGCGCATCGTCGGTCAGCTCGCGCAGGTTGGTCCCATACTGTGCGAGTTGCCGGCGCAGCGTGCGCTCGCTGATCCCGAGGGTCTTGGCGATCGCGGCAGGAGATCCGTCGCCAGCCGCGCGCCGCACGCGATCGAGGAATCGATCGGCCGGTGCCGCCGAAAGGAGCTGTGCGATCTTGGTCTCGATCGCGGCGGACGTGATCGGATCCGAGCCGAGGAGTGGCAGGGCGAGCTTGTCGACCGCGATCTCGATCGCGTCCTGCTTCGCGCCGAACTCGACGTCGACACCGAACACGTCCGCATAGGTCGCGGTGCCCTCGCCGGCGTGCGCGAAGCGCACTGCATGGAGCGCGAACCTGCCGCCGGTCGCCGCTCTCGCACGGAGCGCGAGGGACGCGAACGGAAACTCGGTGAGGATCCGGCCGCGCGGGATCGCCGGAGAGGCCGGCACCTGTCGGATCGTCGCGATGCCGCCACGCTCCTCCATCACCAGCGTGGTTCGTCGCGTCACCACGACGTAGAACTTCACCGCGCGCTCGAGCGCATCGCGCACGGTGCCCGAGAGCCAGATCAGGTGACCGAACAACCCGAGGGGACGCGCCGAGGCCAGCTTCGCGAGTGTCAGCGAGAACGCCGGATCGCGGCGGGCGTCGCCGATCGCGGCGAGCAACCGATCGACCTCGGCCGCGCTGACATACGTGTTCGGCGCCATCTGATCGTCGACGCCGAGGTCCTGGAGGAAACGCGGACCATCGAGGTCGAGCTGATTGAGAAGCTCGGCGAGTGGGCGGAGCAGCGCGACCGAGATCCCTAGGGTGGCGTCCACCGGTGCCGAGCATAGCCGGTGTGATGGTCTCGGAGACGACCAACTGGTACGTCGAGTGTGGGTGCGGGCGTGTTACTCCGTGGTCGATGACCTTCGAGTATGTCGACGTCGAGACCGCGAAGACCGCGCGAGGCACACGGCTGATCGTCAATGCGCTCGTCCCGAGCCCGTGGTCCGAGGCGATGAAGGGCCTCGTCGTGCTCGCGGAGTTGCCGGCCGTCGCCGTGCGCCGCGGCCTGGACGCCGCCGCGATCGACGCGTGGACCGGCATCGACAACGCGCCGTCGCTGATCCACGACCGCGAACCGATCCGGTCGAACTGGGCCGCGATCGTCGGCTTCGTGGCGCGGATGGCGCCGCGCATCCTGCCTTCCGAGCTCGCGGCGCGCGCCGACGCGATGGGGACGCTCGACGTGCTCGCCGGCGAGAACGGCGTCGGCTGGAATGCGCGGCTCGCGATGATCGATGCGAGCACCGAGACCCGCGGCTTCCCACCTCCGATCGCGAAGTACCTCGGTAAGCGGTACGGCTACAGCAAGGACGCGATCGCCGGCGCGCGCGCGCGGATCGTCGAGCAGCTCGACCACGTCGCGAGCAAGCTCACCGGCGACTACTTCGGTGGCGCGACGCCCAACGCGATCGACGTCTACAGCGCAACGTTCCTGACCCCGATCGCGGGTGCCCTCACGGAGACCGACTGCCCGGGCATGCTGCCGCCGCTGCGCGCTGCGTTCGCGCTCGCGGCCGCCGCGTTCGGCCCGAGCGTGCCACCGGCGCTACTCGAGCATCGCGAGCGCATGTTCACGCGCCACCTAGTGCGCCCCATCCTGCTTTGACCACGGGATCCGTCGACAGGTCTTCTTCACGTGGTTCGCGATGGCGATCGCGATCCCTTCGATCGCTCGTGCAACCGACGTTGCGATCCTCGCTGAGGAACTGCGATCCTCAGCGCGGGTGAGATCGATATTTTGCAGAGACGAACCGCAGTGATCGAACGATGCCCGCGAAGGTGAGGAAGGCCGCCGAGATCCTCGATCTCGCGGGAAAGCGGCACCGCACTCTCGACGAGCTGCCGGTCAGCCCGGGGATCACCGCGCTCGTCCTTTACAACTCGGGCCTGACGTCGATCGCGGGCATCGCGAAGAAGTTCCCGGCACTGCGCGTCCTCAACATCGACGGCAACAAGGTGTCGAACCTCGCGCCGCTCGCCGCCTTGACGAAGCTCGAGTACCTCGGCGCTGCCCGCAACGGGCTGACCTCGCTGCGTGGGTTGCCGTGTACCGTGACCGCGATCCACGTGAGTGGGAACGCGATCACCTCGCTCTGCCCGCTCGCCGCACTGACGAAGCTCGAGAAACTCTACCTCGGAGACAATGCGATCGCGAAGCTCGCCGGGTTCGACAAGTTGCGTCGGTTGAAGACGCTCTCGCTCGCGGGTAACCCGATCGTGCGCCTCGAGAACCTCGAGCACCTGGGCGCGCTCCGCGACCTCACGATCGATGGCGACGCGATCACGTCGGTCGCGCCAGCGACGGCTCGCTGGCTCGCGAAGCGGGGCACGGCGTTCATCTTTCACGCCGACCCGGCGGTCCTGCGAACGAACATCCCGCGCTTCCTCGCCGCGCGGCCAGGCTAGCTACGAGACAGCGCGACCCTGCCCCAAGCGGGCAACTGCGCGACGGAGCGCAAGAAACGGAGACGCGTAGATCGCGCGACCTGTTCGTGCGTATGGGTTCGAGGTCGATGCGTTGCTGGGTCGTCACCCTCCTGTTCGTCTCAACCCTCGGGGGAGCTTCGCCGACCTTTGCCGATGACGAGCACGGCGCCATCACCGGGACGGCCAACATCATGATGGGCGCCGCGCCGGTCGGCGATCGCCACGGCTTGCTCGCTCCCGGCGGACACCTCGACGTCGGCTTTGGCGTACGGCGCTGGCGACTGGCAGCCGAGACCGAGCTGGGTCTATGGAGCGAGCCGACCGAGAACGAGACCGAGCCAGCCTCGCGCTCCGGGTCGTTCCGGCGGCTCGGGATGGCGTTGCGCCTGCGCATGAAGGAGCGACGATTCGGCGGCGCGGGCCGCCCGCGGGCCGCGATCGGCATCTATCTCGAGACCGGCCTCGGGCGGCAACGGATCGCACTGCCTGAGCCGACCACGACGGTGACCCGGGGTGACGTCATGCTCGGCCTTGGCACCGACCTCATCATCGGATCGCGCAAGCGCTTCGGCGGCAACTTCGGCATGCGCGCGCTGATCTCGCGCGAGCCCGAGCCCGAGGTGGAACCGCGCGGGCTGTGCGCTCGTTGTGGGCGGCGCGGGTATGACGTCGCGTTCCTTTACACCTTCGGGTTCAGGTTCGGACGATGAGCCTGCGCGTGCTCGTCCTGCTGGTCCTCGTGACGCTCACCGGCGCTCGGGTGGCGACCGCTGACATCACGATCGCAACTGACTCGCCACCGCCACCGCCACCGCCACCGCCACCGCCACCGCCACCGCCACCGCCACCGCCACCGCCACAACGGATCATCGCCATCGATCCGCCGCCATCACCGCTGCCTCGACCTCGGCCACCGCTCAGCGATCGCTGGACCGTGACCGCGCAGACGGGCGGCGGCTGGCTCCAGATCGCGGGCGTCTCGGGATCGGGCATGCTGATCCAGCCGTCACTGACCCGCACCTTCGATCGGGTCGAGCTCGCGGTCGACTACCTCGGCATGGACTCGTCGGCTCGCGCGCGGCCTCGCCAAGGCGCCACGGTTCACCGGCTCGGCGGCGAGGTGCGCTACCAGGCCGCGCGGGCGCGGGTTGCCCGCGACATGACGCTCGATCTCGTCGGTGCCGCCGGGATCGGCGTCGAGTACATCACGATCGAGCACAGCCCCGCGCTCGGCCGTGCGGACGTCGCGCTCGGGGTGGTGCTGCGGATGCTGACCGATGTCGATGAGTCGAGCGGGCGCGCGCTGTACGGCCTCGAGTTCGGCGCGCGCTTGATCGCCGCACCGCGACCGGGCGGCGGCACCGATCTTGGTTTCCTCTTCGCCTTCGGGTGTGCGGTCGGTTCGTGATGCCCAACCTTTGGGCGTGAACTCCAGCTCCCCGGCGCGCTTCGCCGATCGACTGCGCTCGTCGCTCGTCGCTCGCCGCGACCGCGCCGAGCTTGCTAGCGGGCGCTCGTTGGGGCATGTGGTGGAGGTGAGCTCGGACGGCGACATCACGGACACGTTTGCACCGTTGAGCTATCGCTCCACCGGGCTGCGCGAACGACTCGCGGCGGCCACGGAGGCCGATCAAGGCAGCGGCACGGCACGACAGGCATCGATCGATGCCTCGCTAGCACTGATCGTCGCGCTCGTGGACGAGCTCGAAGACGAGCAGGCAGAGGCCGAGCTCGCCGCCTTGGTGCCGCTCGTGAGGGGTGATCGGCGGCTCGAGATCGAGACGCGGTGGCGACTCGCCATCGAGCTGGTCGAGGTCCACGATCGCGAGCGCGCGATCGTGCAGCTTCGCGCAGCCTCCGAGCTCGCGCGGGGCACGAACCGCGAGACCGAGTTGGCCATCGCCCTGGGCGACCTGCTCCGCGATGACGCGCGGCACTCCGATGCGCGTCTCGTGCTCGACCGGGTAGCGCCGGCCGCGTCACCGGAGATCGCGGCACAACTCGCGTTGTCGCGTGCAGCGCTCGCCGAAGGTGACGCCGCTGCCGAGCTCTGCCGTAGCGCAGTGGAGCACGCCGACAAGACCACCGACCTGGCCTTGCAACACCGCGCGACCGTCGCGCTCGCCGAGTTGCTCGCTGCGCGTGGCGAGTTGATCGACGCAGAAGCGCTGCTCGAAGGCCTGCCGCCGCTCGACGACGCGCTCGAGACGCGGGCCTTGCTCGAGGAGATCTGGCGGCGGCTTGGCTCGCACCTCGTCGACGAGGAGGAGGATCCGGACCAGCTGGGCGAGATCGATCGCGCGCTGGCCATCTACCTCACGAAGCCTCGCAGTCTCGCGCAGGCGCTGGTCGATGGAGCGCTCGCGAGCCCCAGCCGGATCCGCGAGTGGTCGTATGGCGAGTTGCGCGAGCCCGCGGACCTCGAGAGCCAGCTGATCTTTGGACCGGTGCGCTCGTTCTGGTGTGCCTGCGGGCGGTATCGCGGGCGGGTGTATGCCGGCATCGTGTGCCGGCGGTGTGGGGTCGAGCTCATTCACGCGGTGACGCGGCGGACCCGCGCGGGACATCTCGCGCTCGCGCAACCGGTGGTTCATCCGTGGTACGCGGACGCAGCCACCCAGCTCCTCGGCCGCAAGATCGAGGATGCGGGCGAGCTGCGCGACGCCCTGAACGACCTCTACCTCGACGGGCTGGTCGAGGAGCTCAAGCACGAGATCACCTCGGCGCCGAAGGTGAAGACCAGGAATGCAGCGGGTCAGCGACTCGCACTCGCCGAAGCGTTTCGTACGGCCTACACCACGCCGGCGAACACTCGACCCGAGGACATCGTGCTGACACTGCTGCCCGTCGTGCCGCCCCATGGTGATCTGGGATGCGATCGCGAGGCCGTCCGAGCCGTCTACGCGCAGCTCCTCGAGGGCGCCGACCCCACCTCGTCTGTGCGCGCCTTGTTCGACGTATTGGCGACGCGTCGTGCGTGATCCGTAGCGCGAATCGAGACGACAAGCGCACATCGCCTCCGTCCATCACACCACGCTTTTGGGTCCTGCCGGACGCGGGCCTAGCGTGTCTCGATACCCACGCATCCTCCAACCCGCCGAGATCGCTCGCACCGCGCACGGTCCCGGATTTGGAGGATGGCGGAGCATGAAACATCACGGCCTGTTCGCGTTCGCCCTCACCACCGCCGTGCTGGTCCCGGCCGCCGCGCACTACCTCAGCGCGGGTCACGACCAGGTCGCGAGGTTCGCGGCAGGCAACGGCGGCGTGCTCAAGCTCGGAGGGGCGACCGTCCAGACCAAGCTCGAGCACCCGCTCGTCGATCCCGGCGAGCCGCTCAAGATCACGCTGTCGGCGAGGGGTGCGAAGGGCAAGCGCCTCGAGGTCGGTCTGCTGGTCTACGGATCGTCCGGCGATGAAGGCTCGCGCGTGCCGGGTCCGCCGATCGGCGTCGCGTACAGGACCGTGAGCATCCCGCTCGATGGTGAAGGCACCGGGACCACCGAGATCGCGGTCCCGCTCAAGGGCGCGGCCAACAACCCGTACGACCCGCAGGCGTTCACCAGCTACGAAGTGCTGGTGATGGCGCCGAAGGCCGCCGAGAAGCTCGAGCGCCTGCGCCGCAGCACCGGCTTCATCGGCGACCAGGAAGAGGGCATCCCGTCCTACAACAAGAGCGGCGAGAAGTTCATGCAACTGTACCGGTGGGGTGGCGACAAGACCGGCGAGGACGTCACGCTGTTCGCCGAGGACGCCATCGTGAGGCTCGATGCGCACACGCGCGCGATCAATCCCTCGATCGCGATCCACACGCCCGACACCACCGAGGTCAGCAAGACCTTCACCGTCGCGATCTCGGTCACCAACTCGACGAACAAGCCGGTCAAGGATCTGGAGCTCTCGCTCGAGACGCCGCTCGGCGTCACCGAGGATGTCGTCGAGGAAGGCCAGGCGGCGAAGGGCATCAGCGCGCTGGTGATGCCGGAGCAAGTCGGCTTCGAGCTCGGCGCTGGCGAGACCAAGAAGTTCGAGTTCCGCGTGATGCCGAGTGACCTCGGCGTGCTCGGCTTCTACGCGCGCGTCGCCTGCCACGGCGAGGCGTGCCCCGACAAGCATCCGCTGACCGGCGCGGGCACGTTCGACGCGACGGAGATCATCAAGGCGACGGTGGTCGAGGCTCCGATTCCGATCGTCGGTAGCAAGTGATGCGTGCTTCCCGCGTGAGCGCTGCGGCACGCGGCATGCTCGCGGGTGTCATCGTCAGCGTGCTGATCGTGATGGTGCTCGGTTGGTGCAAGCGCGGCGAGACCAAGCACGTGTTGGTTCCGGAGGATGCGAGCGGGCATCTGCAGCGGATCGCGATCCACTACCTGCCGTCGATGGATCACCGCGTGCTGCCGGTGTGGAAGCAGCTGTTCGCGACGCTGCCGGAGGATGTCGAGGTGGCGGTGGTCGTCGAGCATGCGCGAGACTTCGATCGCTTCGTGGCGAAGGTCGGGGACTCGAAGCGGTTCCAGCAGGTCGTGCTCGGCCACTCGCTGACCACCTGGTCGCGCGATCGGCTCGCGGCGATCGACAACACCGCCGTGCTCGCGCCCCCGCGCGTCGCCGTGGGCAATGGCCCGCGCGCCGGTGATTGGGAGGCGCCGTTCGCGATCGCGCGCGACCTCTACGGATCGAAGCCGGCGATCTCCGAGCTGGTGTTCGAAGGGGGCGATCTCGCGGCCTCGCCATCGCACGTGTTCGCGGACGCGAACCTGGTGACCCGCAACCTCGGACGCCGCGATGCGAACCGCGATCACCTCGAGGCCTCCCTGAAACGCACGTTCTCGCAGGACGTGATCTTCCTCGGTGACGAGCCCGGTGACGTGCCCGAGCACCACATCATGATGTACATGATGCCGCTCGACGCGAGCACCGTCCTCGTCGGTGACGTCCGGCTCGGCATGCAGCTCGCGCCCGACGCGGTGGCCGATCCGGCGATCGATCAACACGCGGCGCGCTTCGATCGCGTCGCGGACGAGCTCGGCGAGCGCGGCTTCACGGTGACGCGGATCCCGGTGGTCGTGCTGCCGGGTGCCGGCTCGTACGTCACGTACACCAACGCGGTGTTCGATCGCGATGACCACGGCAAGGTGGTGTACCTGCCGACCTACCGGATGCCGGCGCTCGATTCGTACGCGACGATGCTGTACGCGCAGCTCGGGTATCGCGTGGTGCCGGTCGACGTGTCGACGATGTACACGCTCAACGGTTCACTCGGCTGCCTCGTCAACGTGCTCGCCCGCGACTGAGCCGGGAGCTGGCTAGTCTCGAGCGCACATGCGTGCGATCGCCGCGAGCAGGTCGGCCGGTCGAACGGGCTTCTCGATGAAGGCGACCCGATCAACAAGCTCGACGTCTGCGAGGTTTTCACCGCTGAGGAGCATGGTCTCGACCGTCGGACTGGTTTGCCGCGCTGCGTTGCCGAGGTCGACGTACCAGGTACCTTTGCCCAGGCTGTAATCGAGGAGAAGCAGATCGATCGAGGCACCTGTCCCGATGAATCGGATCGCCTCCTCGGCAGTTTCGCAGGCGGTGACCTCGTGGCCCCCACGTGTGAGCACCCGCGCAACCGCTCGAAGCACGTCGACGTCGTCATCGGCGAAGAGGATTCGAAGCACCGCGGGCTGAGAGTCCTCGTCCACGACAAGCGTTACGCGCGGTCGACCGCCAGCGTCGCTGCAAGAATCTCGATCGCGGTCGGCCGTAGGCTCGTCTCACGCGCGTAACCCACGAGTAAGCGCTCGATCGTGGCGAGCACCAACGCGCCGCGTGCCGCAGCGTCCGCCTTGGTCGCCCACGCGCGACGCTCGAGCACCTGCCCGAACACGTTGCCGAGCTCCTTGTCGGAGGCGGCCAGCTTGCGCTCCGCGTTGGTGGCGACGAGGTGCGCACGCAGGGCGTGATCGAACGCCCAGTCGATCGCCGGTGCCTCACCATCGAACCACGCCTTGATGATCGCGGCCGCGATCTCGCGCGGGGCACCACGCTTCGCGACCGAGGCCAGCGCGGTGGCGAGGACCTCGCGGTAGGTGGCGCGGCGATGCAGGTAGAGCGCGACCAGCAGCGATTCCTTGCTGGGGAAGTACTGATAGAGCGAGCCGATGCTGGCTCCCGCCCGCTCGGCGACATGATTCGTGGTCCAGGCCTCGATTCCGACCTCGCGGGTGAGCTGTTCTGCCGCGATCACCAGCGCGTCGACGGTGGCCCGCGCCCGTGGCTGGCGGGGCTCTTTGCGTGGCGTCAGCTTGGGATCGGGCACCGAAGGCCTTCCTAGAGTATCGTGGAACCGTGTTGGCGCGGCCCGACGGCGTACTAGACGGCCGGTACCGGCTCGGGCTCGAGCTCTCGCGCGGGGGGATGGGGCGTGTATTTTCGGCGACGCACATCCACCTCGGCACCACCGTCGCGATCAAGGTCCTCGACACCGACGACACGCCGAAGGAGCGCGAGCGCTTCCTGCAGGAGGCGAGGGCGGCCGCGCAACTCAAGCACCCGAACGTCGTGCAGGTCACCGACTTCGGGATCTTCGAGGAGCAGCAGTACCTGGTGATGGAGTTGCTCGAGGGCGAGACGCTGCGTGCGCTCCTCGAACGCAAAGGGCCGCTCGATCCGGGCAAGACCGCGGCGATCATCGCAGGCATCGCACGCGCCCTGACGGCGGCCCACGCGGCGAAGATCGTCCATCGCGATCTCAAGCCCGACACCGTCTGGATCGACGAGCGCGGTGACGCGAAGGTGCTCGATTTCGGGATCGCGAAGGTGGCGAGCACGATCCCGTCGGTCACCACCGCGAGCGGTGCGGTGCTCGGCACGCCGGCGTACATGAGCCCGGAGCAAGCGCAGGGCACGCGCGATGTCGATGCAGCGAGCGATCGCTGGGCGCTCGGCGTGATCGCCTACGAGTGCCTCGTCGGCGCGCGCCCGTTCGAGGCCGAGGCCCTCGGCGAGCTGGTGCTCCAGATCTGCGCCTGGCCGCAGCCCGTGCCCTCGCAGCACGCGGAGCTGCCCGAGGGCTTCGACGCGTGGTTCGCGAAGGCATGCGCGCGCGACCGCGACGATCGCTTCGCATCCGCGCTCGAGCAGGCGGAGGAGCTCGAGCAGGTCTGTCGTGGCGCGCCCGTCAAGATCGCCACGGTGCGCACGCTACCGAAGCCGAAGCGGCGGCCCTGGCTCGCCGTGGTCCTCGCGATGATCGCCGTCCTCGGTGGGCTCGTGTGGTGGCTGACGCGTGCGACCGAGCGCCCCGCCGTGGCCGCGACCTCGTCGGAGGTCGTGCGGATCGCGGTGCTGCCTCGCGACGACACCACGCCGGCGGACCTCGCGGCGCTCTCCGACACGGTCACCGACGAGCTGATCGGTCGGCTCGCCGGACGGCCCGGCGTTCGCGTGATCGCGCGTGCGTCGGTCGCGAGCTTGCGCGGCAAGCCCCGCGGTGAGCTCGCCGCCGCTGCGCAGACGCTCGGTGCCGATCAGTTGCTTCTCGCACGGGTCGATCGCAGCGGTGATGGAGTGAAGCTCTCACTCGAGCTGATCGCCGGCGATCAGACGGTGAGCTGGTCGCAGAGCTACGCGCGTCCCGAGGCCGAGCTCGAGAGCGTGTGTGCGCTGGCGATCTCGGATCTCACCGTCGCACTCGGCGCACCGCGCACCGCGACCGCCACGCGCAAGCCCGCCGCGTTTCGCGCCTATCGCACCGGTCGCGAGTACTGGTACCGCCGCGATCACGAGAGCCTTACCAAGGCGATCCAGTACTTCGACGAAGCGCTGCGCCTCGAGCCCGACTACACCTCGGCGTGGGTCGGGCTCGTCGACGCGCATCTCCTGCTGCCGTGGATGGGGACCACACCGCGCGCCGAGGCCTACGCCCGGGCGAAGTCCGCCCTCGATCGCGCGCTGCAGCTCGCGCCCGAAACCTCCGAGGTGCAGGCGGCACGTGGCAACTACCTCGTCGAGGCAGACTGGAACTTCGCCGAGGCCGAGCGTGCGTACCGCAAGGCGATCGCCCTCGATCCCGACAACGCGAACGCGCACCAGTGGCTCGCCGAGGTGCTCGGCTTCTCGCGCCGCTTCGACGAGGCGCTCGCCGAGCTCCGGCTCGCCGAGCAACTCGATCCGTTGATCTCGGCGATCCACAAGATCCGCGGTCGCACGCTGTACGCCGCGGGCCGCTTCGCGGAGGCCGTCGCCGCGGCGGAGCACACGCTGACGCGCGATCCGAACCAGCCGTGGGTGTCCTACGGCAAGGGCTACGCGCTCGTCAAGCTCGGCAAGTTCGAGGCGGGCCTCGCCGCGATCAAGGCCGATCCGATGATGCAGGTGCCGGGCATCGAGCTCATCCTCCAGGCGCAGGAGCTGTGGGTCGCTGCGAAGCGCGGCGATCAGGCCGCCGTCGCGCGGATCGACGCCGAGATCGGGACGCGGCTCGCTACCACCGCCCCGTTCGTCGAGGCCTTCGTCGCGGCGATCGTCGGCGACCGCAAGCGCATGTACGCCGCGCTGGCTCGCGGCGTTGCAGCGCACGATCCGTGGATGCCGATGACGCTGACGGTGTTCGAGTTCGATCCCTACCGAACCGAGCCCGAGTTCCTCGCGTTCAAAAAGTCGTTCGCGCTCTAGGAGACCCACACCTGCCGTGAATCGCGACGTCCCAGACACGTACGAGCTCTACGCGGTCTACGACTCGCCCGACGACACCGCCCTGATCCCGACGACGTTCAACCCACTACGGGATGTGGAAGCACACGTCCTCGGACCTGGTCACGTTCTCCGCCAAGCCCGCGACGCACGACGTCTCGATGGCGATCAGTCCTCGAGGTCGCCGGTGCCGCGATCAGGGAGCTCGAGGTGCTCGGCAACACCGTGGTGAAGGGCGACGCGTTGTCGTCGCCCGCGTTCGTGCACCGCTCGATGAAGGTCGCGTATCGCGACTACACGGCGAGCGTGATCGCGAGCAACGTCGGCACGCACCTGATGATGAGCGTGTCGTATCAGTCGATTCCGGCCGCCGCCGTCGCGAGCCGCTAACGAGTCCCGTCGTCGACGTCGCAGGTGACTGTCAGCGTCTCGCCGGCGACGGTCGTCGCACGAACCGCGAGTTGCGTCTCGCATGCCGTGTCGAGCTCGAGCGTGAACGGGACGTCGCGCCGGACCTCGCGAGACGTGCCCGTGTTGGTGGTCGCCTCGACCCGGCAGGTGGGTTGGATGCCCGGGAGGGTGGCGTCGACATCGACGAGCGCGCCACGCAGACAGCGACTCCGCGTCGCCGCCCTCCGCGCGACCAGGCCGACATCGCGCATCGCCCATGACAGCTCGCGCTCGCAGATCGAGCTCTGGCTCGCACGCCCACCGAACTCCGCCAGCAGGGCGTTCATCCGGATCGCGGGCGTCGCGCCGGTGCCCTCGACACCCATGCCGCCGCAGACATCCGCGAGCCGTGGACTCTGGTAGCCCGCGAGTCGCTCGACCTTCTCGTCGGGGATCGCGAACACCCCGTTCGGCTTGCCGTAGATGCCGGCGATGATCGTCTGCGCCGGCTGCTGCTTCAGCTTCTTGAGGTACTGCGCGTAACGCGCCACCGACTCGACATAGGGCGACGTCTCGTCGGGACGACAGTTCTCGCGCTCGCCGAGCTCGCGGCTGCCTTTGCCGTCGGCGCAGGTCACGCCGTGCTCGAAGCAGCGGTAGCTGGTGATCGGGCCGAGCTCCGAGCAGGCGTCGGCAGAGACATCGCCGAACAGCGTGCCGTCACTCGACGAGCAATCGTCCTCGTCGGTGACGAACACGACGAGCAGCAGCGCCTCGTCGCGCAAGAAGCCCGGTGTCGACAGCGCCATCCGCGCGGCCTTGAACGGTTGCTCGAAGCCGCAGCCGCCATCACCGACGCGCGCCATCTTCGCGAACGTCTCGGTGAGCGTGCCCTGGTAGTTCGTGACGCGACCCTCCGGCCCGGCGAGGTCGGTGAGGTACTGCCCCTCCATCTCGGCGAGGCCCTTGTACAAGCTGCCGCCGTAGCCGACGGAACAACCCGTGAGCCCCGGGATCGCGACGCTGGACGACGTCACGCCGACGTGGAGATCGGGTAGCTCACCCGATCCCGAGAGCACGTCGAACATCTCCTTCGACCAGATGCCGAGCTGCTCCTGCTGATCCTTCATCGAGCCGGAGTCGTCGATCACGAACAGGATGTCGACGGCCTTGCTCTCGACGGGGAGCACCTGCGCCACCACGCGTGCGTGCCGCGACGACGGTTTCGCCTCCGCAGGCACCGCGGCCCGATCGCCCTCGCAGTACTCGCCGTACTGACACGCGGGGAGGAGAAGGAGGAGGAGCCGAGCCCAGGTCGTCATCTGCCTATCGGACACGACTCGCGGGGTTTGGTGGTCCGACCGAGCGAACTCTGCCAGTCGTTTACTTGTGGAGGACGATCCTTGCCGCCGCTTCACCATCGAGCGGCTTGTCGAGCTTGATGCCGTTCGCCGTCAGATCGAACGCGAAGATCGCGAGGTACTGATCGGTGGTCAGCACGTCCGCCGGCTTGCCGGGCTGCTTCGGCGGCATGTTCTTGGTCGCCCACGCGAACACGTCGGCAGCGGTGTGGAACTTGACGTCGCGCTTCGCCTTGGGACGCGGGTCCCGCGGGAACGCATCCTTGCCGACCAGGGATGGTGCGTCCTTCTTGCCTTCACCGGCGTTACCGTGACAGCTCGCGCACTTCGCGACGTAGAGCTGCTTGCCCGCCGCGATCTGGGCTTCGACGGGCGAGGGCTTCTTGTCGTCGGCCGAGGCGGTGGAGCACGCGGCGAGGCCGCACATCAAGACGAACGAGAGGTAGTTCATGCGCGATAGAGCAGGCCCACCTACTCGGCGTTACAGCGATCTCATCACCGCAGCGGTAATTCGATCGCAGCGCGCACCATCGAAGCGATAGACGGCGTCGTACGAGGCGGTGAACGCCGTGGCGACTGCACCGCGCGCACGATGCAGCCGTACACGGACGGCTTCTTCGGAGATGCCGAGGCAGGCGGCGGTCTCCGCGGTGTCGAGCTCCAGCACGTCGCGCAGCACCATGACCTCGCGGTTGCCTTGCGGCAGCTGTGCGAGGCAGGTCTCGAGCAGCCGGCCGACCTCTGCCCGCTCGAGCGCGACGTCGGGACCACTGGCTTCCTCGTCGGTGACCTCGGCGATCTCCGGGCGCTTGCGCACGACGCGAAGCGCCGAGTGTACGGTGATCCGGGTCGCCCACGTCGCGAACGCCGCGTCGCCGCGAAACGCCGGGAGTGCGCGATAGATGTCGAGCCAGGCCTGTTGGAGCGCGTCCTCGGCCTCGCTGTCGGCATGCAACACCGCGCGCGCGGCGCGGAACAGCCGTTGGTTGTGACGGCGCACGAGTTGTTCGAACGCCTCGCGATCGCCCGTGCGGGCGCGCTCGACCAGATCATCAGGCTCGCGGTGGACAGGCTCAGCCGTCATGCGCAATGGAGCCGGGCTGAGCGGATTCCGTTACAGCCATTGTTGCGAGCCGGTCGACCGCGTCCTGGCGGACCAGACCCGCGTGCAGGCGGAAGTCGTAGATCGCGTGGTGATACTTGGGCGCGAGCCTGCGGGCGAGCTCCGTGACCTGCGTGACCAGATCTTCGATCTCCGCGAGCGCGGCTACCACCATGGCGCGATCGGTCGCCCTGAACAGCTTGTCCTCGATCGTGCGCAGCGCGGCGTACGTGCGACGCACCCGGCGCATCGTTCGCCAGCCGAGCACGATCGGCATGATGCGGAGCGCGGGCACCAGCACGGCGAGTAGCGGGATCAGCGCGAGCTTGAGCGTGTTGAGGAGCGAGAGCAGCCAGAAGGGTAGGTTGCGACTGCCCCAGGTCTCGCCCGTCGTCATGAAGTGCTCGGCCGCGCGATCCTGCGGGAGCTCGAGGCCGACGGCGCTCGGAAATTCGCCGGCGGAGTCGATCAGGTTGCTGCTCGAGAACCGCTTGACCGCCGCCTTGGTCAGCTTCTCGACGACGCGCGCGTGGGTGTCCTCGCGCACGATCAACATCGCCGACGGCGCGAGCAGGTGAAGCGGCTGCGCGGGGAGGTTGTCCTCGAACGAGATCGTGCCCTGGTCGAGCTCGACGGCCGTGAGGTACGGGAACCGGCGCGCGTACGCCTTGTGATTCGAGAAGCTCATCGGCCGCACGCCCGGGATCCTGAGCAGCGTGCCCACGGCCTTGGAGTCGGGAGCCGTGATGATGAACGCGGCGTCGAGCTGACCGGCCGCGAGCTGCGCGAACATCACCTTCATGTCGAGCAACACCAGCTCGGCGTTGCTCGCGGTGATGCCGTTGGCGCGCAGCAGCTCGGTCGACACCAGCTGCGTGCCCGAGCCTTCGAAGCCGATGTAGATGCGCTTCTGCTTGCCGTCCTCGGGTTTGAACTGGGTGAGCTGCGTGACCTCGCGATCGCCGCGGTAGAACACCCAGAGGGGCTCGCTGTAGAGCCGAGCCACCGCCCGTAGATCGGAGCTATCGATCGTCGCCGCGAGCTCGGTGACGATGCCGGTCTGGAGCAGCGCCGCATCGACCTCGCCGGCGGCGATCCGCTTGAGATTTTCGACCGAGCCCGCCGTGTTGATCACCACCACCTGCGGGCCGTGATGGGCCTCGACGAGCGTGGCGAGATCGCGCGAGGCGCGGTCGTACGAGCTATCGACCTGCCCGCCGGCGATCGTGATCGTGTTCGGCGGTGGGCTCTCGCTGAGCGCCATCGTCACCAGGAAGACGAGGGCGATCAGCACGCCGATCACGGCGCCTTTGATCAGCGTTCGTCGACTGATTCGCACGGTCGACGCGATAACACGAATCGGGGCGAGGGCCCCGATCCCCGATCAGCGCTTCTTGCCGGGCTCGTTGCGAGGGACCTCGTCATCGGACGCCTGCGCGACCGATGCTCCGGTCCTGCGGGCTTCCTGCCTTGCGACCGGCTTGGTCTCCTCTTCGATCATCGGCGCCTCTTCCTCGACGACCTTCTTCCTGGTCGCCTTCTTCACCGGTTTCACCTTCTTCTTCGCCTTCTGCTTGCTCGCTACCGCAGCCTTACCCGGCCGCGCCTCCACGGTCCCAGCGGCGAACGTCAGCGAACCGAGAAAGGCAACGACGAGGGCCAAGCGCATGCCCGTCCTCGCTGCAATCACGACACCAACGTTCGATCGGTTAACTCCAGTCGCGCCGGACTGACCACTCGAGTTTCCATGGGAGGCAGGTCTCCGAGGCGCCGGCTCGATATGGCCTGTTGTCCTCGCCTCGATGCCGAGTTGCGCGCGATGTGCACGTCGATCTGCTACGTCAGCTTGCGACACCTGCGACACGCCTGATCGAGTACCCGCTTGAAGCTCATGACCGGACTAGACGGTCGCGGGATCGACGACGAGCAGCCGCACGCGGCCGGTCGCGACCGTCTGGCCTGCCTCGTCGCGGATCACGACATCCCACAGCTGCGTGCGCCGTCCACGCGTCACCGGCGTCCCGGTCGCCGTCACCGTGCCCTCGCGGATCGCGCGGATGAACGAGGTCTGGTTATCGAGCCCGACGACGGTCTTGCCGTGCGCGAGCGCATCGATCGCCGCACCACAGGACGCGACGCTCTCGACGATGCTCGCGTAGACGCCGCCGTGCACGATGCCGGCGGGCTGCCGGTGCTTGGCCGTCAGCGGAATCGTCGCGACCACCTCGTCGCGGGTCGCGGTCACGAGCGTCAACCCCAGCTCGCCGGCCCACGTCCCCTGATGCAGTCGATTGATGCCATCCGCCGTGAGGTCCATGGGCGGAGCATGCCGCGAAACCTAGCGCTGGACGAACAGGATCCCGTCGTCGCACGTCACGTAGAACCCGCCGTCGACAGGCAGGATCTTCGTGGCGTGTGGGAGCGAGCTGGCGAGCGTTCGCGGGATCTCCAGCACCGCATCGAGCTCGCGAACGAACGCGCCGTCGCCGTCGAGCCAGGTCAGATGTCCAGCGGTGCCGACGACGAGCGCCGCGGCGTTCGCGGCGGTGATCTCGTGCCGAGGTGTACCGCCGGTCTTGGCAACGGCGAGGACCGCCGCCTCGCCGAGCTCGAACGGGTCTGCGACGATGACGTGGAGCTCGGTGCCACGAGCGACGATCGAGGTCGGTCGACCAGCCAGCGAGGCGACGAGCGTGGCGGTGCTCGTCGCGAAATCCACGCGGACGATCGCCCCGTTCAACTGGTCGCTGGTCGCGAGCAGCCAGTACAGGGACGTCCCGTCGACGATGTAGCCGACCGAAGAGGCCGTGGCGGCACCCGGGAACAGCCCCACCACGGTGGTCGAGCTCAGGGTGCTGCTGCCATCCCTCGCCGCGCGAACGAGCGTGCGCGGGAACGCGTTCGAGGCATCGGCATCCTCGATCCACACGAGCGTGTCGTCGACGAGGCCGAGGTCGCGAGCGTTCGGCCTTCCCGTGTACAGCGGGGTGGAGGACAGCCCGCTCTTGGCGAGCGCGTGGATGCCCGGAAGCGATCCGCCGATCGCGTAGATCTGCGAGTCATCGACCACGAGGGACTGGGGAAGCTCGAGGGTGTGCAGCGTCGAGCTCGCGCCGGTCAGCTTGTCGAGGCGCTTGACGGAGCTGCCCTCGGCGTAGAACAGCGCCTCGGTGTCGTCGACGAGGAGGTGAGGACCGCCGGCAGTCAGGGCGAACGGCTCGCACGCTCCACCCACACACCCGCCGAGGCACGCGTTGTCGCACGCTCCACAGTGCTGCGCATCGACCATCAGATCCACGCACGATCCTCCGCACACGAAGGCCGGCGCACACACGCACCTCCCCACCTCGCAGACCTCGCCGGCCCCACAACGTGCGGCGCAGGATCCGCAGTGCTGGCGATCCGTCTCGACATCGACGCAGGCCCTCGCACAGTCTTCGAGTGGAGCGACGCAGCTCGGGAAGGACGCCGCGGTTCCGGGCTTCCGGATCCGCGAGACGCGCGTGGCATTGTCTTCGCGCAGCA
>JANNBP010000122.1:0-5402 GCA_031385555.1 Deltaproteobacteria bacterium
GCGGTGGCCAAGCACGACCGGTTCCGGATCGTCCACCTCAGCATTCAGACCACCCACGTGCACCTGATCGTCGAGGCCGCCAGCAAGGCCGTGCTGAAGCAAGGGATGCAGTCGTTCCAGATCTCGGCGGCGAAGCTGATCAATCGCGCCTTGCGCCTGCGCTCGGGCGTGCCGCGCAAGGGGCAGGTGTTTGCCGATCGCTACAACGCTCGCGCGTTGACCTCACCGCGTGCGGTCCGTAACGCGCTTTGCTATGTCCTTAACAACTGGCGTCACCACGACGAGCACCAACGCCTCGTCGCTCGCACGTGGAAAGTCGATCCGTACTCGAGCGCGATCGCGTTCCCCGACTGGAAAGAGCGCGAGACCTCGCCAATCTTGTATCGCCCACCGCCGAACTATCTGGCGTTAGTTACGTGGCGAGCGCGGACGTGGTTGCTGCGTGAAGGCTGGAAGCGGCATGGCTTGATCTCGGTCTTCGAGGTGCCTGGCGCTCCGCCGCGGCGTGGTCGCGGGTGAGGGCTCACGGGCAACTGTGGTGACCACCAGCCAACCGGTTGGGTGACGGCGCTAGCTCGTCCCAGAAGCAGACATCGGTCCTGCTTTTGGGCAGGAGAGCTTGCGGACGTGCGTAGTTAGCCCACCGCGATCGGCCACGCGAGCTTCGCGAGGTCGGGGGCGATCGCGGCGAAGCCGGCACGCAGGCGAGCGGCCGTCGGGCGCTTCTTCGGATCGCGCGACACCGCGGCGCGCAATAGATCCGCGAGCGGGGCGAGCTTGGGATCGCGCGCGAGCTGCGACAGGATCGGGCCGCCCGGCGATTCGCCGAAGTGTTGATCGACGATCTGCATGATCGAGTCCCCGCGGATCAGCACGCTGTTGGTCAGCACCTCGAACGCGACGCACGCCGCGGCATAGACGTCGGCGGCAAACGGCTCGATCGGCTTGCCAGGAGTCGGCTCGACCCAGACCTCGCGCGCGCCGTAATGCACGCTGCCGCAACCCGGGCGTAGGCGACGCCCGGCGAGGCCGAAGTCGACGAGCACGCCCTGGCCGGTGCCCTCGCGGAGCACGACGTTCGCCGGCTTGACGTCGAGGTGTGCGATCTGGGCCGCGTGCATCGCGTCGAGCCCCGCGAGCACGTCGTCGATGATCGCGAGTGCACGCTTGACGTCGAGCTCGCCGATCTCGAGGCTGCGTTCGAGGTTGATGCCGCGCACGAACTCCATGACCAGGATCGGCTTGGGCTGGGCGCTCGCATCGAAGGTCACGAAGCGTGCGAGGTTCGCGTGCCCCGGGAGCACGAGCAACGCGCCGGCCTCCTCGCGGAACAGCGTGTCGAACTCGACCTCGGAGAGGTTCCTCGCCGCGGCGCCGTAGTCGGGGACCTTGACCGCGACCAGCTCGCGATCCGCGCGCATGCGCTCCTCGGCGCGCACCGCGAGCAACACCGACCCACCGGCGCCGCGACCGATCGGGCGGACCACGTAGAACGAGCCGACCAGCCGAGATAGCGGCACCCACGAGGGCAGCACCACCTCGATGGCGGTGGTGACGGCCTCGTCGGACTCCAGCGCAGGCACGCGCGTCAACCACGCGAACACGCGCTCGACTGCACCGGCGAGTGCGGCGGGTAAGGCTGCGCGAGCGTGCTCGACGGTGATCGCGACGGCTTCGTCGAGCTGCGCGCTGCGCCCCGCGAGCGCTGTACCGACGGAGCGCGCGGCAGCCTCGAGCTCGTCCCCGTGATCTTCGGCGGCGAGGCCGAGGCGCGCACGCGCTCCATAGACGCGGCGGGCGAGGGCGCCGAGCTCGTTCGCGATGTCGTCGAACGTGCCGGCTTGCACGGCGGCGTGACTCGCGATCGCGGTCAGGCGCAGTAGCTGCGTTCCGAGGCGCGCGATGGCGAGCCGCACCGATTCGACACGCGGCGCTTGCTCGGGAGGCAACGCATCGGCGAGCTCGCACAGCCGCTCGACGACGCCGCGCATCGCCTCGGTGTCGTCGGGATCCGCCGCCGCCCAGGTCGCCTGCTGCAGGCGACCGTAGGCCTCGAACGCCGCCTCGACATCCGGGACCATCGAGGCCTCGCGGACGATCGTGAAGTCCTCGTCGGGATACAGCATGGTCCACGCGAGGAGGAGGTCCGTGATCTCGGCGAAGCCGTCGCGCAGCAGGGCATCGCCCGCGCGTGTCAACGCCGCCCACACCGCGCGGCGCAGCGACGAGTGATCGGTCGCGGCACGCTCCATCAACAGCCGCACGGCGGCGAGCCGTGGCTCGAGGTCCGCGTCGCTCGACGCCCGCACCCCGTCGAGCAACCGGACCAGGGCTCGCAGCCGCGCGATCCGCAGGCCACCATGCTCGACGGCGCCCGCCTCGGGGCGCGCCTCGCGAGCGAGCAAGGTCCCTTCCATGCTCGCGAGGGATCGCGCGAACGCGACGCGCGCCGGGTCTCCCTCGGGAGCGAGCGCCAGCACGGCGGTCAGCGTGTTGTCGGCGAACAGCTCGCGATCGAGCTCGCGCAGCAGCCGCATCGAGTGGCGGCGGTCGAGCGGGTCGTCATCGAGGCTGCGCTGCAACCAGTCGGCAGCTTCCGTGATCTCCTCGACGGCCTGCCGTGCGTGACCGAGCGCGGTCGCCACCTCCCCGGCATCGAGCGCGGCCCGCGCCGCCGTCAGGTGGTGGGCGATCGTCTCGCCACCCGAGCCACCGAGCTCCGCATCGAGTGCTCGCAGCAGGCCGAGTCGCGCATCGTCGACGCGCTGGCCCGGCTCGTGCGCGATGGCCTTCGACAGTTGCTGCCTCGTCCAGGCATGCGCGCGGGCGGTCGCCTCCGGCAGCAACGCGGGGCCTTCTTCCAACCGCAGCTCGGCGAGCGCCTCGGTCGCTTCGAGGGGTGCGCGGTCGACGAGCGCCGTCGCGAGCGCATCGGCTTCGTCGGGGCGCATCGTGGCGAGCCCGGCGAGCCCGAGGATCGCGCCGCGTGCGACACCCGGCTCGCGTGCCGCACGTTCGATGATCACCGCACCCCAGCGCGTCGCCGCACCGCCGCGCTCGAGCGCCGCTGCGGCCGAGCCGGCTGCACGCCGGAGCTCCGTCGAGCTCGCGGTCGCGCGGAGCTCGCGATCGATATCGGCGGCGAGCCCGGAATCGACATGCGCGAGCAGCCCGCGCGCGATGCACGCGAACCGCCACACCAACGCCTCGCGATCGCCGAGCAACCGTGCGAGTGCGGTGCGCGTACCGGGACGTGCGAGCACCGTGACCCCACCGCGATCGCCGCCATCGTGGCGCTTCACCGCTTCGCGCGCCGCGTGGGCAAGGATCCGTCCGGCGAGGCGTCGCCCGGGCAGCGACCCCGTCGCCGGTATCTCGACCCAGCTCGTCGCGAGGATCGGTTGCGCGAGCACGCCGAGGGCGAGCTCGCCGATCGCGCCGGGCGCCGTCAGCGGCGAGCTCAGCACGACCTCGGTGCGCGCGCGCAGGTTGTCCGACGCCAGCGACTTCGGGGACGACCGCGCCAGCGCGATGATCAGGCGCACGAACGTCTCGCGATCGGCATCGCGCAGCCGCACCAGGACGCGGCGGCCGAGCTCGCGTCGCTCCGGTCCCGCGGGCAGGGCCTGGGCGAGCTCGAACAGCGCGAGCGCACCCGCCGCCGGGGACATCCAGTCGAGGTCCGTGAGGATGCCGTCGCCGAGCGCCGTGCGCACACCGAGGAGCAGCTCGCCGGCCGGCAGCCCCTCGAACGGCGCCGGTTCGCGCTCCGCGATCTGGGCGAGCATCGCGAGGCCCTGGCGCGCTACGCGCTTGCGCTCGTCGACATCCGCGACCGCGTGGATGCCTGCGAACGCCGCCAGGAATTGCCTGCCGGAGCCCATCGATCGCATCGTAACAGCGGTCGTCGGTCGGACCGACGTTCCCGTCCTCCGCTACCCCGACGACGATTTTCTGAGGTTGGCGACGGCTATGCCGACGGAATCGCTCGCGACGGATCCGGCATGATGGTTGGATTGGAGGACCTCATGAAATGGCTTGTCCTTCTGGTAGCGCTGACCGCCTGCGAGCACGGCAAAGGCGGTGCGATGTTCACCGGCGATGGTGGTAGCGGTGCATCGTGCGGCGGTCTCGGCGGTGCGCCCTGCGCCACGGACGAGTGGTGCGACTTTTCTCGCGACGATTGCGGCGCCACCGATGGGACCGGCACCTGCAAACCGCGCCCGATCAGCTGCCCCGACTTGTTCGCGCCGGCGTGCGGCTGCGATGGCGTGGTTCACTCGAACGCGTGCGACGGCCAGGCCGTGGGCAGCGATGTCAGCGTGATCGGTAGCTGTCCTCCCGACCCCGGCTTCTTCACCTGCGGCTCGGGCCAGTGCAACCTCGACACCCAGTACTGTCAGCGCACGGGCTCGGATATCGGCGGCGAGCCCGACGGGTTCGCGTGCCTCGAGCAGCCCGGTACCTGTGCAGCACAGCCGACCTGCGACTGCCTCGCGAACGAGCCCTGCGGTACCCAGTGCAGCGGTGATGCGGTGACCGGCTTCACGGTGATCTGCTTCGGCGGCTGATAGGCTGCGGGGCGTGAATCAGCGCCTCGAGATGGCTGGCTTGACCGTGCGGATGATCGGCCCCGCCGACGCCGCGCTGACCTGCGTGTTGCTGCACGGCTTCGGTGCTCCAGGCGATGACCTGGTGCCGCTCGCCGACGAGCTCGCGCTGGCTAACGTCCGCTTCGTATTTCCCGCGGCGCCGCTCGAGCTCGGTGGGCTCTACGGTGATTCGCGCGCGTGGTGGCTGCTCGATCTCGCGAAACTCGAGCTCGAGCTCGCGGCGGGCACGCCACGCGATCGCCGCACCGAGATCCCCGTGGGCCTCCCACAGGTCCGCGAGCAGGTCGTGAACCTGCTCGATCAACTATGCGCGCGCTTCTCGATCCTGCCCGAGCAGCTCGTGCTCGGCGGGTTCTCGCAGGGCGCGATGCTGGCGCTCGACGTCGCGCTCCACCGCGAGCCCAAGCCGGCCGCGCTGCTGTTGATGTCGGGCACGCTGCTCGCCGAATCCGAATGGGGCCCGCGGATGGCGTCGCTCGCGAAGCTCCCGATCGTGCTCTCGCATGGCCGCGCCGATGGCCTCCTGCCGTTCTCGATCGCCGAGCTCCTGCGCGACAAGCTGCGCGAGGCGGGCGCCGTCGTCGAGTGGGTGCCGTTCGTCGGCGGCCACGAGATCCCGCGTGCGGTCCTCGCGGCGGCGCAGCGACTCCTGAGCCGCTAGATCTATCTAGATCTATCTAGTTCTGTCGACGCTGAGGGCGTCGACAGAAAGCGGCTTGCACGAGCTTGGGCGTTCTCGTCGGACGCATGTGGAACATCGGACGTCCGGTTGAATGATCGTTTGGCGAC
>JANNBP010000134.1:0-17219 GCA_031385555.1 Deltaproteobacteria bacterium
CGGCGATCGCACGCAGCTCGCCGAGATCATCGACGTGCTGAGGCAGCCGTACGTCGAGCAAGCAGGACGCGAGCGCTACGCGGCGAAGCGGCCCGAGTGGGCGCGCGTCAAGCCGGGCTGCTCGATGCTGTCCTGCTCGTCGTAGCTACAAGCTACTTCGCGGAGCCGGAGCCAGCGGGCGCCTTCGCGGCAGAACCCGCGGCAGGAGCTTTCGCCGCCGAGCCCGAACCGGTGGCCGGCTTCGCCGCCGAGCCAGAACCGGTGACAGGCTTCGCCGCCGAGCCCGAGCCCATGCCCGTCGGCTTCTCGACCGGCGCGGCCTCGTCGATGTGCTTGACGATGAACACGCCGAACTGCGTCTTCGCGACGCCGACCTCGTCGATCTTGAGCCGGGTGCCGAGCATCTTGAGCATCGACGGCAGCCCGGGCATCGCGCTCTCGATCGCCATGCCGGTGGGCCCCGACTGCTTGTCCTCGGACAGCTCCACCATCAGGTCCTCGAACTTCTTGCCGCCCTTGGCCTTCGCGAGGGTCTCGGCGACCAGCTTGTCGAGCTCGGCGCGCGTGCGCTTCTTGCCGCGCTCGTCGTCGATGTGTGCCGCCTCCCAGCCGAGGAGGATGTACTTGATCTTCGCCTTGTCGGCCCCGGCCGGGCGCGCGAGCACGTCGAGCGACTGGATCGGATCCGGCTTGAGGCGCTTCATGATGTGGAAGCCGAACTCGCTCTTGACCACGCCGACCTCACCGACCTCGAGCCGGAGCGCGAGGTTGATGAACTGCTCCACCATCTGCTCGTCCTCGGTGAGCGTGAACACGCGACCGCTGTCCTTGGAGGCCGGATCCTCCGAGTACTCCTTCATCAACTTCACGAGGTCCTCGCCGGCCTTCACCTTCGCGAGGACTTCTTTCACCAGCTTGTCGGCGTCTTCCTTCGAGCGCGCCTTCGCACGCGGATCGCGCGCGGCCGCCGAGTCCTTCCAGCCGATCAGGATGTGCTGGATCTCGGAGAACTCCGCCTTCTTGGGGCGGGCGAGGATGTCCGCCGACTCGAGCGCGTCCGGTGGCGGCGTCGCGACACGCACCATCACGTGGTAGCCGTAGTTGCTCTTGACGATCCCGGCCTCTTTCTCTTTGAGGCGGAGCGCGAGCTTCTTGAACTCGGGCACGAACTGCGACTTCGCGGTCACCTTGTACGGGTTGCCCGTCTTCATGCCCGGGTCTTCCGACAGGTCCTTGATGATCGGATCGATGTCGGCCGCCGACTTCAGCTTGTCCAACGTCTCTCGCGCGAGCTGTGCCGCGACGGCGTTGTCGCGCTTCGATGCACGCGGATCCATCTTGCCGCGATACGCCGCGATCAAGTCAGCCCAGCCGATCAGCACGTGCTTGACGTAGACGGTGGGGGCGTCCTCGGCGCGACCGAGGATGTCCTTGCTGTCGAGGTCGATGTCCGTCGCCTGCGGGCCTTTCGGCTTCGGCACCCGGACGGTGTTGCTCCCGAGGCCGGCCGGTCCAGCGGACCCCGAACCCGGCGTGATCTCGCCCTCGAGCAGCGACCCTTCATTCTTCTGACAGGCGGTGGCTGTGAGGGCGAACCAGATCAACGCCCCACAGATTTTGAAGACTTGCACGTGCGCGCTATATCACGAGTAACCGAGGTCCATCTTGCTTCGTATGTTCACCATGCTCACTCGAACGACGTTTCTGGCGCTCGCTGCACTCGCTCTCGCCTGCACGCCTTCCGAGGCAAAAGACCCCATGAAAGACATGGTGATGAAGCCCCCGACGAGGGGTGGCCCGCGCGAGGTCGCGATGCTCGGAGCCGGCTGCTTCTGGGGTGTCGAGACGTGGATGATGAAGCTCCCCGGCATCGAGTCGGTCGACGTCGGATATGCCGGCGGCAAGAAGCCCGGCGTGTCGTACGAGGACGTCACCACGGGCACCACCGGTCATGCCGAGGCCGTGCGGATCGTCTACGACCCGAGCGTCGTGTCGTACGAGGACATGCTGGTGTGGTTCTTCAAGATCCACGACCCGACCACCGCGAACCGCCAGGGCAACGATGACGGCCCGCAGTATCGCTCGGTGATCTTCCCGACCACCGCGGCGCAGGCGAAGACCGCTGCGGCGGTGAAGGCGCGCGTCGATCAGAGCAAGGCGTGGAACAAGCCGATCAGCACCACGATCGAGACGAACCTGCTGTGGGTCCGCGCCGAGGAGTATCACCAGGACTATCTGATCAAGCACCCGGGTGGCTACGACAACCACTTCGCGCGCGAGATGAAGTTCTAGGGTTTGCTGGGAGCGGTCTGCAGGAACGCTTCCTTGCTGGCCTTCGCGTTCGGAGGCCTCGGCACCATCGACGGATCGAGGTTGAGTGGGCCCGGTCCGATCGCGGCGCGCAGCTCGCCGAGCATCTCGTCGGCCGTCTGGTAGCGGTTGAGCGGATCGAGCGCGAGCGCCTTCGCGCAGATCGCGGCGGTCACCTCCGAGATCGTGGGCACGTAGTCCTTTAACGACTTCGCCGGCTTGCTGCAGATCGCGACGAGCAGTGCGCCCAACGTCTCGTGATCGGTGTACGGGGTTGTCCCGGCGAGCAGCTCGTAGAGCACCACCCCGAGCGCCCACAGATCGGTGCGGTGATCGAGGTCCTTCGCGCCGACGACCTGCTCGGGTGACATGTAGAGCGGCGTGCCGAGCATCAGGCCCGTCGACGTCAGCGTGAAGCTCTCGGTGGTGAGCTCCTGCTTGACCCGCGCGACGCCGAAGTCGAGCAGGGTGACGACGAGCTCCTCGTCGCGCTTCGCGAGGAAGAGATTCGCCGGCTTGATGTCGCGATGGATCACGCTCGCCGCATGCGCGCGGCCGAGGCCGGTGCACGCCTGCGCGACGATCTTGAGCCCGAGCGCTTCGGGGAGTGGACCCACGCGATCGATCAGCTGCTGGACGTCCTCGCCCTGCAGCAGCTCCATCACCAGGAACGGGTTGCCGGTCTCCGGATCGTTGCCGGTGTCGAGCACCATCGCGATGTGGCGCGTATCGATCGAGCCGGTCGCACGCGCTTCGCGGTGGAAGCGCTCGACGAGCTTGCGCTCCTTCTGCAGATCGCTGCCGATGATCTCCTTGAGCGCGACGCGGCGATTGGTGCCGATGTGCTTCGCCTCGTAGACCACGCCCATGCCGCCGCGGCCGAGCTGGCGGACGATCTCGTACTTGCCGTCGATCACGCGCGCGGGCTCGGGAGCCTTCTCCTTCTTGACCTTCTTCTTCGCCTTCTTCCTCGACGGTCCGCTGGGCTTGAGATCCTCGTTCGCGTCGGTGATCGCCTCGAGGATCTGCTCGGCGTCCTCGTCGGTCAGCGCGCGGGGCGTCTGCAGGCTCATCCCGAGCGTGCCGCGATCCTGGGACATGCCCTTGCCGGACTCGAACTGGATCGACTTGCGGAGCGAGCTGATGTCGGTGACCGGCAGCGCGTTCGGCTCGTTCGCGATCCACGCGCTACCGTCGAACGTCGGGGAGTCGACCAGCCCGACGAACCACAGCTGTTCGTTCGGCGGCCTGACGGTGACCAGGAAGATCCGGCCGCCGTCCTCGAGGGCCTGGAACGTCTTGTGGGTGGAGTTGTAGCGATCGACGTCCCACACCTCGCCGGGAGCCACGATCATCCCGTCGACGCGCGCGTCGCGCTCGAAGATCGCTTTACTGACGATGGCGAGGATGTCCGGCACCGGGCCCGCTAGCCTACCGGATCTCCCAGACGAAGTTATCGGCTCGGAGCGGGACCTCGACCACCTCGACCCCGGGCCGCGCCACATGATCTCGCATCCGGTTGGTGATCACCGGGCTCGAGTGCTCGATCTCGACGCGAGTCACTTCGGGCGGGAGCGCCTCGAGGACGGCCATCGGCATGATCATCCACTCGCCGGAGATCCGCGCGATCGCCGAGCGGATTCCCGGCCAGCAGCTTGCTGGTGTGACGGTGGCGATGGACCGGCATCCATCGACTACATCACGTTATTGGTCGCCGTACTCGACCGGCCCGGGCTTGACGCCGACGGGAGACCTCAGCGACGCGCGTACCGCGATGTCGTCGTCGATGGTCTGCAGCGAGCGATTGATCTCCTCGATCAGGCCGCGCTTGCGCGTGTAGTCGATCGCGGGCGTGTACTTCGTGTGATCGAGCGCGGTGAACGAATCCGCGAACTCGCGCGCCTCGCGCAGCTTGCGATCGACCATGTGCTGGAGGTCGAGGTGATCCTTGACGATGTACGGCGTCATCATCACGAGGAGCTTGGACTTGCGCTTCTCCTTCTTCGTGTACTTGAACAGGTGGCCGAGCAGCGGCACGTCGCCGAGCAGCGGCACCTTCTGCGCCGAGTAGATCTCGCGCTCCTGGGTCATGCCGCCGACCACGACGGTCTGCTGATCGCGGACGACCACGCGGGTCTCGATGTTGCGGTTGGTCCAGATCGGCTGCTTGAGCGCGTCGGTGCCGCCGAGATCCTCGGAGTCGAGCTTGAGCTCGATCAGTACCTGATCGTCGACGAACACGTGCGGCTTGATCCACAGCTTGAGCTCGAGCGGCTTTCTCTCGATGTTCTGCGTGGTGACGACGCCGCCGTTCTGGAACGACGACGACCCGCGCTCGTAGCTGATGTTCTGGCCGGAGCGATGGTTGGTCTCCTCGTTGTCGATGCCGATGATGCTCGGCGCGGTGACGATGCGCGTGCGGTCGTTGTTCGCGAGCGCCTGGAACAGCACGCCGTACGACGGGATGCTCTTGCCGAACAGCGACTGCGACCCGGTGAGCTCCTTGCCGATCACCGCGCCGGCGAGGCCGCTCGGGATGCCGGCGGTGCCGGTGCCGAGCGCGAGCGAGCTCAGCGACGGCAACTGCACGCCACCGAGGAGCAAGCCGCCGAGGCCGGGGATGCCGCCGTGCGAGCTGGTGCCGAGGTCGAGGCTCGAGCCCTCGGCGACCTCGAGGATGACCGTCTCGATGTAGACCTGCCGGCGCGGCACGTCGATCTGGCGGATGATCTCCTTGATCGCGAGGTAGTCGCGGCCGCTCGAGACGACGAGCAGCGAGTTGGTCAGCTTGTCGGGGACCACCTTGGCCTGACCCTCGAGCGTGGCGCCGGTTTGTTCGATCGGGGCGGCGGGGACCACCTGCGTTGCCGCGCCGGGTTTCGGGGGCTGTTGCGGCGATCGCGAGCCGAGCGCGGACTCGAGCGTCTTCGCCACTTCTTCGGCGACGCTGCTGCCGAGCCGGTAGACGTGCACCGAGGCGCCGCCCTCGATCTCGAGCGGGATGTCGATGCCCTGCACCAGCGACTTGACGCGCTCGTACGCCATCGAATTGGCGGCGATGATCAGCGTGTTGGTGCGTTCGTCGACGAGGATCTTCGAAGGGACGGCATTCGCGATCCCGACCGGCGGCGCCTTGGGATCGACGGGGCGCGCTGGCGTGCTCGCGGAGCTGGCCTGGATTCCCATCAGGGTGTTGAGCTTGTCGACGAGCTTGGTCGCGTCGGCGTACTTGACCGGCAACAGGTAGAGACCGTCGCTGCCCTTCGGGACGTCGATCAACTTGCCGAGCGAGAGCATCTGCTGGACGTTGCTGCCGTAGTCGGTGAGCAGCAGCATGCCGCCGATCAGCTGGACGTCGCCGTCGATGCTCTTGATCTGGGTGAACGCCTGGATCAGCGCATCCGCCTGCGCGTAGTTCGGGCGATAGACGTAGCGGGTGAACTGCGCGTTGCCGTCGACGGAGCGCGCGATCGGCATCGCCTCGTTCTTCGCGAACTTCGAGTCGACGACCTTGATCACGTTGCCCTGCGGCACCAGCGTGTAGCCGATCGTCGACAGCGCGACCAGGAACACGCGATACGCCTCCTGCGCGCTCATCTTGTTCGGCGCGACGATCGTGACCCGCCGATTGGTCGCGACGATCCGCGGATCGAGGACGAAGTTCTTGCACGTGAAGCCCATCACCCAGGCGAGTAGCTCCTTGACCTCCATCTCGGGCTTGAACTGCACAAAGACCTCACCCGCGCGACTCTTGCAGCTGTAGAGCTGGTCGTCCTCGCCGGGGGCGGGCGCCTCCTTGCCGGTGCGGGTCTCGGTGACATCGGCTCGAGCGACGCCGGAGAGGAGTGAGAGGAGGGTCAGCGCAGCAACGCGGTGCATGACCAGCGTCTTACTCAAGTCGCGAGCCAACGCCTAAGTGGCCGAGTCATCACGAGCGCGTGTTGCGGTTCGTGTCAGCGAGTCACGTCGCCGCGATTGCAGCTCGTCAGTCCGGCGATCAGAGCGTGATCGTCAGCAGATTGCCGGCGGCATCGAACGTGTTCGAGAAGGTCGTCAGATCGCGGGTCGCCGGGCCGACTGCGACGGTGCCATCGATCCCGAACTTGCTACCGTGACACGGGCACTGCAGCTGATTCGCGGCCACCGCGAACTTCACCGTGCAACCGGCGTGGGTGCACACCGAGGTCAGCGTCGCGAACGCGGTCTCGCTGGTGCGCACGATGATGATCTTCTTGGTGGCCTGCACGACCGCGCGGCTGCCACCGACGTTGAGCAACGCCGCGTTCTGCGGGTGCGTCAGATCGAGGCACAGGTTGGCGTCGCAGAGCTCGAACCCGGTGCCGGGCACGCCATCGGTGGGCGTATCGGTGACGCCCGCGTCCCCGGCGGCGCCCGGATCGTCGATCCGGCAACCCGCGACCAGTGCCCCGACCACGAGACCTCCGAGCACCGTCCGGCGGTCGCAACCGCAGGCGGTCTCAGCAACTTCGGTGACGATGGGGAGCTTGCCTTCTGCGTTGCGCATCACGGCGATGATATCCCGGCGAGCGAGCCCATGTCGCGCGTACGAGCCGGCGCGAGGACCGGATCTGTGGGACGCCTCACGTCGGTGGGGTTGCGCACAGCCGTGATCGACACGAGGCGGCGCGCTGGTGTCGGGAATGGACAACGCGATCGCTGGGTTAGGACGACGCGTACGATTGTTTGTCAGGTCTCCTCCACCCCCGAGCACTCACTCTTCGACATGGGACATTCGATCGCCGCGAAGCTGACCTCCGATGCCGAGCTCCTCGAAGCGAGCCGGCGCGGTGAGCATGCTGCGTTCGGCGAGCTCGTCGGGCGGTACCAACACGTCGTCTCGGCGGTGTCGTACAGCAGGACGCGCGATCACGCGCTCGGAGAAGATGTCGCGCAGGAGACGTTCCTCGCGGCATGGCGTCAGCTGCATCAGCTGCGCGAACCGGGCCGGTTGCGATCCTGGCTGTGTGGCATCGCGCGCAACCTCGCCGGCAAGGCGAAGAAGCGGACGCGTGAGGTCACGATCGACGGCGACATTGAACTGACCGCGCAGGGCGATCCCTTCGAGGCGGTGTGCTCGGCCGAGGCCGAACGCGTCGTCGGTGAAGCGCTCGCCCGCGTGCCCGAGACCTATCGCGACGTGCTGGTGCTCTATTACCAAGAGAACCTGAGCGTGCGTGAGGTCTCCGAGGCGCTTGGCATCTCCGAGGCAGCCGCGTTGCAACGGCTGTCTCGAGGGCGCCAGCACCTCGCGAATGGGGTGACCTCGCTGGTCGAGAAATCGCTACGGCGCCGGCCGCGTCGTGATCTCGTCGCCGCGGTGGTCGCTGCTCTACCGATGATCGGACTGTCCCGTGCCGATGCTGCCACCCACGCACGCTCTCACGGAGGATCCATGTTCAAGCTCGCAGCTCTCGCCGCCCTCGTCGCAGCCGGCACCACCACCGCAGTCATCGTTCACGAGTCCGGCGATTCGTCCGGCGAGGCTACCGCCGCGGTGATCACCCAACCCACGTTCCCACCCCCGACCAAGGGCTCCGCGGCCAAGCAGGCGATGCCCGCGCCGGCGATGCCCGCGCAGCGCGCGCAGCATCCAGCGTTGGCGCCGGGTCACGACACCCCGCCACCGGACGTCGATCCCTCGATCGATGCGCAGACGTTCAAGCGGCTCAAGCTCGACCAAGGTCCGAGTCGCGGGCCGGTGAAAGCGCCGGTGACGATCGTGATGTTCACCGATCTGAAGTGCCCGTTCTGCAGCAAGGTCTACGGCACGATCGATCAGCTGTTCGACGAGTACCCGGGCAAGCTCCGGCTGGTCATCAAGCAGATGCCGGTGCACACCTCGGCGGAGCTCGCCGCCGAGGCCGCGCTCGCCGCCGAAGCACAGGGCAAGTTCTGGGAGCTCGACGAGCTGATGATCGCGAACCCGGATGATCTGTCGAAGGACGCGATCCTCGCGCTCGCCGGACAAGGCGGGCTCGACGTGGCGCGGCTCCGCAAGGATCTCGACCAGCACAACTTCGCCGCCGCGCTCGAGGCCGACAAGGCCACGGCCGCCGAGCTCGAGATCCGTGGCACGCCCTCGTTCGTGATCAACGGACGCAAGGTGATCGGGGCGCTGCCGATCGAAGAGATCCGCAAGACGATCGAGTCGTCGCTCAAGGACTGATGTCCGGTGTCCGGTCGGGATCCGGACGCGCTGTCCGGCCGGCGGACGAAGCGGGCGGCAAGCTGTGAAGATCGCATGCGCGATCGGGTGGCTCGAATGTTGATGCAAGGGTTCACATGCCGAGACCCACGCATCCCCTCCACAACCACCCTGCGTTTCGCGCCGTGATCGAAGCGGCGCCTCCTCTCGCCGAGCTCGGGCTCGTGCTTCGCGAGACCGAGCTCGTCAGTCAGCTCGCCACCGCGTGCGGGGATCTCGCCGAGGGCTTCGCGGCCAGACGCGATAGTCCCCAGCGGTTGGTCGCGCACCGCCGAGCGTACGGGACGGTGCGGGATCTCGAGCGCAAGGTGATCTCGATCGGCCGGCAGCAGCTCGCCTCCAAGAACGTGGTGAAGCGGGCCCAGCGCGCGATCGACCGCGCAGATGTGATGGTTGGCGCATTGCTCCCGACCTAGCGGCCCGACCAATGGTGTGCAGGCGTACGTAACGTCTGTCGATTCCCGAGAATTTTCGTCCGCAATGCGACCAGGTCGGGCGGGGTACCTCCGTATTAGGTACCATCGCCACTTCGGGGAGGATTCATGCGTAAGTCGACCGCGATCGTGTTCTCAGCGTTTGCTGTCACCGGCCTTGCTTCGTGCAAAAAAGGCGGTGGTGGCGGCGGATGGCTCGTCGGAGAAGACGGGACCATGCAAAACGTCAATCGGAAGGGCGAGCTCGGTGAGGGCTATGACCTCGGCGCCAGCGAGACCCTCAACGCGATCGCCTGCCGCTACGCCGACGAGGCGTGGGTGGTCGGCAACGGCGGCACCCTCCTTTATACGGCGGATGCCGGGAAGTCGTGGGCGGCGCAGAACATCGGTTCCTCCGCCAACTTCCGATCGCTCGCGACGCAGGACGATGGTCCGGTGTTCGTGGTCGGTGACGGCGTGTTCTTCACGGCCTCGCCGCAGTACACCACCGGCAAGGCCGAGTGGACGCAGCTCGGCGACGGCAAGACCTCGTGGACCTCGGTCGCGGCGGCGCAGCTCGCGTCCACCGTGCTAGCCGTCTCGGACGATGGCGGCATCTGGTCATACGAAGGCGGCGCGCTCGCCAAGACGGCGACGTTGCCCGGCATGCATGCGGTCGCGGTGTCGCCTGACGGTCAGATCGCGATGGCGGTCGGCGAGGGCATGTTCCGCAGCACCGACGCCGGCAAGACCTGGCGCGAGCTCGCGATCGACCCGTCGTTCGCGTACTCGGATGTGTGGATCGACGAGAACGGCGAGGGCGTCGCTGCCGGCGCCAATGGCGTGGTCTCGCGCATCGATGCCGATGGCCGCGTGCTGACGCAGCACCTCGGCGAGGCGGACCTCAAGACCATCCACATCGCACCGTCGGATGACTACTCGGGGCTCGGCTACGCATCGGGTGTCGGTGGTCAGATCTGGATCACCGAGGACTCGGGTTGGACCTGGACGAAGGGTCCGAACGTCGGTCGCACGATCCTCGGCGTCGACGAGATCGGTCTCGGCCACAACTAACCGGTCGAACCTGGTTGTCGACGCCGCGAGCTCACCCTCGCGGCGGTTTTCGTTTCGGGTCACGCGCGAAACACGAAGGTGTGCGAGGCGCGCAACCAGGGGGCGGTCGCGACCCGCCAGGCGAGGTGCAACGGCCACCGCGTGATCGCGTTGCCCATCATCTCGGCGTAGATGCTCGGCGACGAGCGGACCTCGACGCAGCGCAACCCGACCGACTCGGCGAGCGCGATCAGCCGCGCGGGCCGGCGATGCATCGAGAAGCCGCTCGCGTGCTCGACCGACGGGCGACCGAGGTTGAACGTGCAGTAGTCGCGGATGATGATCTGCGCGTGGTCGACGGTCGCGAGGCGGAGCCGATAGAGCAGCTCCTGCGCGGTGTCGTCGGTGAGGTACGTGAGCACGCCGCCGAGGTACGCGAGGTCGAGCCCTTCGGGGATCGAGTAGCTCCGGAGGTCCGAGTGCTCGACGTTCCACGAGGTGTGATGGAGGGCGTCGAGGCGGTCGCGGGTCTCGCTGACGAACGGCGCCGCGACATCGCACGCGAACATCTCGTCGACCCGGGGCGCGAACAGCGCGGTCCACTCGCCGCGCCCGCAGCCGAGATCGACGGCGCGCCGATAGCGCACGCGATCGAGGCGCGACAGGGTGAATTGCTGGAGGAGGCGATGGGTGAACGCGTGGTAACGCAGCCACCGACCGGAGGGCAGGACGGCGGCAGCGCCGGAGGTGTGGTGCGCGCGATCGGCCCAGTAGGCGCACGCGGCATCCGCCGGATCTGCGGCGGCCGATCCGGTATGGGCGACCGGCTCGACTGTGGCGGCACCGGGCGGCGACGTTTGTGTCTGGCCGGACGTTCGAGCATCAGCGGTATCGGTGGTTGTCGAGAGTTGGGAAGCAACGAGGGGCATCGCTGTAGATGAACGGCGGTCCGCGGCCCATCGTGACGGTGGATGTCCGATCGGCGATACCGCGTGACGGATCGCCGGTACCTGCCGTCTTGGATCGAGATGGTGTCGGCTACCGTGCGTGCATTGCCCCGCCCGCGCACGCGCCACATCCTCCACGCGATCGCGTTGATCGTGGGTGCGGTCGCGCTCGCGATCCTGATCGATCGGCTCGGGCGCGACGGGTTCGAGCGGGCGATCCTCGGGACCGGGCGGTGGTTCCTGGTGATCGCGGCGATCGATCTGGTGTCGGTGGTGTGCGATGCCGGCGGCATCTATTGCTTCGTGCGGCCGCTGGCGAAGGTCTCGTATTGGCGCGTGTTCGCCGCGCAGGCAAGCGGCATCGCGATCAACCGGCTGACGCCCGGCAACTCGCTCGGCGAGCCGATCAAGATCACGATGCTGATGGCGCACGTGCCGGAGGCGCCGGCGGTGTCGGCGGTCTTGATGTTCAATGTCGCGTCGTACCTGGTCGCGGTGAGCGCGATCGCGGTCGGCGTGGTGATCACGTTGCTGTCGGTGGATCTGCCAGGCAACGCAGGCATCGTCGTGCTGGTGGTGACGGCGACGATGCTCGCGCTGGTCGGTGGCCTCGTCGTCCTCGCGCGGCGCGGTGCGCTCGCGACGTTGCTGCGACTCGGTCGCACGCTCCGCCTGCTGTCCGACGTCCGCGCCGAGAGATGGGGCCAGCGGCTCGCCGAGATCGACGGCAACATCCGCCGCTTCGGCGATGCCTCGACGCGCCGCGCCCTGCTGTGTGCCGCGGGCTCGCGGGCGCTCAACATGACGGGTGCGCTGGTGATCCTGATCGCCAACGGCACCGACCTCACCGTGCCGCTGGTCGCCGGCACGCTGTCCGTCGGCATCTTGATCACGTGGATCTCCAACGTCATCCCACTCGGCCTCGGCATCGCCGACGGTGGCAACTACGCGCTCTACGGCGTGCTCGGCGCCTCGCCGGGGGCGGGTCTCGAGTTCGCGATGATCAATCGCGTGCGCACGGTGGTGCTCGCGTCGATGGGGCTCGCGGTGATGGCGATCTCGAACGTCATGGATCGCAAGCGCTGATCGTCCGCTGCGTGCACACGCAGATCGGGGACAAGCACATGCAGATCGGGGACAAGCACACGCAGATCGGGGACAGGATCTACCCCTCCAACATCGCGTGATCGTTATGCGTTTTCAGGCGAACGTAAAATCGCCTGTAGCTCCTCGTGGAAGTCACCCAGCGACCGAATTTACGTTCGCCGCTAGAACAGTCGTGATCCCGCAATGTTGCGGGGGTAGAGCCTGTCCCCGATCGGCGAGCGGCAGTCCCCGATCGGCGAGCGGCACCGATCGGCGAGCGGCAGAGCCTGTCGAGCCTGTCCCGATCGGCGAGCGGTAGAGCCTGTCCCCTGATCGGGCTAGGGGAGCTCGATCGCGATCGGTTCTTCGTCGGGGCCGACCTGCGCTTCCTTCGCGGCGGCGAGGTCGCCGTTCGCGGTGACGAGGTACTCGTATTCGCCGGGGACCAGGCCCTCGACGGCGAAGGTACCTGCGGCATCGGCGATCGTCTGACGCGTCTCGAGTTGCGTGCGCATCGACGCCCAGTTGACGGGCTTGTCGCTGACGTCGGCGGGCCGCCGCATCAGCACCTCGATCGCGGCACCAGGCACGGGCTCGCCGCGACGCGTGACGACGCCGGTGATCCGGCCATCGCGGATGACCTCGAGGCGACCGTTGTCGATTCGCCAGGGTACGTACTTCTTGACGATCTGTGCGAGCTCGGTGGCGTCGCGAGGTTCGATGCCACTCCAGGTCGCGAAGCCGCGCGACAGGGTGGAGATCGCACGCGCATCGCGACTCCACCACGCGATGGCGTACGGCGCACTGAAGTGACTCGGGTTGACCCGCGCGCGATCGTGATCGAGCTGGTGCTGCGCGAGCACGCGACCGTCGGTGCCCGACAGGATCAACACCGCGCGACCGTAGTCGCCGATCGCGACGACCAGCGAGCCCGCGGCATCGGGCTGCACGCGCTGGTAGGGCTCGCCTGTGAACGCCGAGCGCCGGGCGCCGTCGGCGACACTCCACACCGAGACCTCGCGGTCGGTGCCGATCGTCGCGAGCCACGTCCCCGTCGGATCGAGCGTCGGCGCGATCTCGACCTTCGGTTGCAGCAGCACGCGCGTGACGCGATCGAGATCCCAGATCGAGACCGACGCGGCGTACGGCCAGCGCGTGCGCATGACGTCATCGACCAGCTCGTGGACGACGAGCCGATGACCGTCGAGAGCGAAGCCGATCGGCCGTGCATCGATCGTGGGGAGCATGACGAGACGTGCGCGCGCGCCGACATCCCATAGCTGCGGCTGCGTCGGCAGGCGGAAGTCGAGCGCGCTCGGATCCGACTCGCTCCACGCGACCGCGCGCAGGCCGTCGGCCGACAGCAACACCCGGTTGACGTCGGGGATCGTCAGCGCGCGTGTCGCGTTCGCGAGCCCCCAGATCTCGACCCGGTTCGGCCACGTGATCGCGAGGTGATCGCCGGCGAGCTCGAGCTTCGACGCGCCGAGCAGCGTGTCGTCGGTCAGCTTCGCGAGCTGGGTGCCGTTGCCACCGAGGACGATCACGCCGATCTCGGGGGTGACGGACGTGCCGGCGATCCGATCCTCGGCAAACGCGAGCGGCGGTGCGAGCGGCGGATGCGCGAGTCGCTGCCCGGTCTCGGCGCGCCACAACGCGACGGCGTTGTCGATCGTCGCGACGGTCTTGCCGTCGAGCGTCGCACCGATCACCGCGGTCTCGCCGATCGCCCGGAACGCCGCGATCCTCGACGACGCGCGCGACCACACCTGGACGCGTCCGTCGCCCCGCAGCGCCGCGAGTCGGTTGTCGGAGAGGAACCGCGCATCCTTGCCGCGCGAGCCGTAGGTCGCGAGCAGCGCGCCCGAGGCGCTGTCCCACACCTTCATGGACTTGCCGGGGCTGATCGTGACGAACCGCGAGCCATCGGGCGAGAACCGGCCGATCCAGATCATGTCGCCGTGCGAGACTGTCGCGGTGAGCCGCGCGCGGGGTGTGCCGTCGATGTCCGTGCCGAGCTCCCACACCTTCGCCGTCCCGTCGTGGCTCGAGGTCAGCACGTGGCGCGAGCTCGGATCGAACACGCAGCGCCACACCACATCGGTGTGACCCTCGAGCTCGTAGAGCAGCTTGCCGGTCGCGAGCTCGACCACCTTGCTGACACCGTCGAGCCCGCACGACACCGCGAGCGTGCCGTCGGGCGAGGCCTCGCCGCCCGCGACGGCGCCGCCGTGCTGGAACGTGCCGAGTCGTTCGCCGGTCGTGATGTCGAACTTCCCGCCGCTGCCGGAGAACACCAGGGTGACGAGCTTGTCGTCGGGCGTCAGCGTGCCGAACAACCGGCGGACGGCCGCGGTGACGTCGAACCGGCTACCGGCGATCGCACCCTCGATGGATCGCTCCAGGCGGTTGTCGACGACGTTCCAGATCTGCGCGAAGCCGTCGTCCCCGGTGGTCGCGATCCGCTGCGAGTCGGCGGTGAACGTCGCGAACGTGATCAGGGCCGGGGGTGCCCCCGGCTGCGCGTGGGTGAACGACCGAAATGGCTGCGCGAAGTTCTTGATCTCCCAGACGCGTGCGATGCCCTCCTCGCCAAAGGTCACCAGCAGGCCGTTGTCGGGCGAGAACGCGAGGGCGTCGAACCCACCGTGCGCGCCGGGGACCTCGAGCGTCGCGAGCAACTCGGGCTTCGCATCACCCCCGACTCGCCACACCCGCGCGCGTTCATGGCATGCGACTGCGAGCAGGGAGCCGTCCTTCGAGAGCTCGAGGTAGCGATCATCGCCGCCGCAGTCGAGCGTGGTCTGCGCCGACGCGACATCCGCGACCGCGCGACCGAGCAACAGGTCGAGGGCAGGGCCTCGCTCGCCCTGGCGCGCGGCCTCGTGGAGATAGGCGAGGGCGCGCAGGTGGTTGCCCGCGAGCTGTTCGATCCGGCCCTTCTCGAGGAGCAGCTCGCGAACCGTCGCCCGCGCCTCCTCGCGCGACCGCAGCACGTTGCGTACGCTGAGCACGGCCACGATCGCGAGCAGGATCGCTGCACCTGCGGTCACTGTGACCGCGGCGCGATTGCGGCCCACGAACCGCTTGATCAGCTCCGACCGCGAGTACGCGTGGGTCTCGACGAGCAGCCCCTGTTGAAAGCGGGCGAGCTCGGCGGCCAGCTCCTTGGCGCTCGCGTAGCGATCCTCCGCCTTGCGCTCCATCGCGCGGTTGACGATCGACAGCAGAGCGGGTGAGGCACCCGGGGCCGCGTCTGCGATCGCTGGTGGAGGTTCGCGGCGCACGCGGGCGAGCACCTCGCGCGCATCGGTGCCGCGATACGGCGGGGTCCCCGCGAGGAGCTGATAGAGGATCGCGCCGAGTGCGTAGACGTCGGCGCGCTCGTCGACGGGCTGACCGTAGGCCTGCTCGAGCGGCATGTACGCGGCCGTGCCCAGCGCCTGGCCCGCGCCGGTGAGCCGCTCGCTGGTGGTGGGCTCACCCTGCTCGTCGAGGTCGTCCGGATCGCCGAGATCCTTCGCGAGCCCCCAATCGATCACGATGGTCTCGCCGTACGCGCCGAGCATGATGTTGTCGGGCTTGAGATCGCGATGGATGACGCGCCGCGAGTGCGCGAACGCGACGGTCTCGCACGCCGCGATCAGCGACGGCAACAGCGCGAGTCGGGCGCGCAGCGTCGCCGCTCCTCGGATCGCCGCCTCGAGCGTGCGGCCCTCGATCTTGCGCATCGCGTAGAACGGCGTGCCATCGCTCTGCCACTGACCGATCTCGTAGATCGGCAGGATGCCGGGGTGCTGCAGGCGCGCCGTCAACCGCGCCTCGCGCTCGAACCGCGCGGCCTCCGCACGCGAGCTCCCGAGCAGCTCCTTGATCACCACCGCGCGACCGATCCGGTTGTCCTCGGCGTCGATCACGCGTCCCATGCCGCCGCGCCCCACCTCGGTGCCGAGCGTGTACGCATCGCCGTCGATCGCGGGGAGCGCGACCTCGGCATCGCCCTGTGGGGCCATCGTGTCCGCGATCTCGCGACACGCCTCGCAGCTCGCGAGGTGGCGCTGCAACAGATTCTTGCCGGCCGGATTGAGTGTGCCGTCCTCGCGCGCCGCGAGCAGCGCGTCGTAGTGCAGGCAAGCGTCCTCGGCGCGCCTCACCTGCGCGCAGATCTCGACGACGAGCTGACAGAACGAGCAGCCATCGACGTGATCCTGGGTCTCGGCGGTGAGGGGAACCCCCTCGAGCGTCGCGAGCTCGGGGCAGCCGCGCAGACCTGCGGTGGTGGCGGTGCTCACGTGCCGGTATCGCTTGGACGGTACTTGCGTCGCAGTCGCTCGAGCGCGGCGCGCACCATCCGCTCCGCCGCCTGGCTGTTCTTGAGCCCGAGCGTCTTCGCGATGTCCTCGAAGCTCTCGCTCTGCGACCACAGCTCGATCGCGCGCTGCTGATCCTCCGGCAGGGCGCCGCTGCGCGCGTACTGCAGCAGCTCGTGCGCGGTGCCGAGCATCGTCATCGGCGGGCGTTGCCCGAACAGCTGGCTCGCGGGCGGGAGCGTGCCGGCCTCGATCCACTCGCCGGGCTTGCTCGCGCCGGCATCGTGGCGGCGCAGATAATCGGGATGCGCGCGCAGGTAATCGATGCCGACCCGCTTCGCGACGACGCGCAGCCAGCTCAGGAACTTGAGCTTCGGGTTCGTGGCGCGGGCGTCGAGATACAGCTTCAGCCGGGCGCAGTTGTTCGCGCGTAGTCGCTCGAACACGGCGACCACGATGTTGTCGCGATCATCTTCGCGCTGACCGAGGCGACCCAGGAACCGCGGCTGGGCGACGATCCGCGTCAGCGGGGGTTTGATCTCCACCATCAGCTGCTGCCACGCCGGCTGATCTCCACCCGCGGCGGCGGTCACCAGCGTCTCGACCTCGTCCTCGTTCACGGCCACATCCTTTGTAACCTCAACCAGCGCGAGGAGGGGCGGCATATCCGTTCCAGACGGCGGTCCGCGCCGGAGCGTCACGCCGAACCGCACGACACCCCCGCAGGACGTGCCGCCCGGCGGGGTAACTCCCTGGGCCGAGCGTGCGAGGCCGTCTTTTTCCGTAGAGGCGAGCGCCTCGCGAGCCGATGTTCAGAAGGAGGCTGCAGCCGTACCCGATCAGCACGGGCTACAGGCTCCTACAGGCTCCTAGT
>JANNBP010000147.1:0-2922 GCA_031385555.1 Deltaproteobacteria bacterium
GGAGCGGATCGGCGGTTAGTCACCAATTAGACCACGGTGGTGCAGCAACACGGGTTGTTCGTCATCCCTTCCACGGCGTACGCGCCGGTACGAATGAGGCTCTTCAGATGTTCGGGGAGCGATCCGTCGATCCAGCAGGTGTTCGGATCCGGTTCGTTCATTTCCATCAAGCCGCTTGTCGACGCGTAGCGTGTCAGAACGATCCTTCCTTCGAGTGGATGCGCGAAGATCAAGGAGAATGCTTCCGGGCATCCGCGGAAAACTGGGTCGAGTCTCGCGAGAGCGGCGCGCAGGTCGTGTTTGTCGAGAAGGGCGATGAGCTCCTTTGCAAATGCTCCGGCGGTGCGCGCTCGGATCTTCGTCACGGCATCCGCGACGCTGAGCCTGGACGTTGTCCGCGACCGAGCGGAACCGCGCCTCGCGCGCGTCCTCCGCCTGCTTGCTCTCCGTGACGTCGAGGTTGGTGCCGACGACCCACTCGACCTGGCCCTGGGCGTTGGCGCGGGCCTTCTCGACGGAGGCGACATGCCGGACCTCGAAGCTCGACGGTGACGTCGCGCGTGATCGCGAGGACGGTCGTGATCGCGCCGTCGGCCGACGGCTCGGGGATGAGGCGCGCCTCGAACTGATGCGGCCGGTCGGTCATCGGCCACTCGAACGTCAGGGCGGTCGGCTGCCCGCCGGCGTCGCGTCGAGCGCGATTCCAGGTGGCGACGCGGACGGGATCCATCCCAGCTCCTCGTTGGTCTTGCCGATGATCGCAGCGGCCGCAGGCCGGTGTACATGGTGATCGTCTCGTTCACGTAGTGATGGTGGTGTTCTCGGCTGAACCGGGCGACGACGAACGGCAGTGAAGCCGGCATGCACGCCGCTCGCCGGGAGCGCGGCGTTTGGTGGCGGGTCCAAACACACCGCGAACGAGATGGGCCGGAATCGAACAGTGGGTTCGCGTTCGACCGAGCTCGACGAGGTCTTGAAGGCTACGTCGTCGTGGAGGTCGGGTCTGCAAGGCGGTCCTCGCGGACCGAGCGCCCTTGTGGCGGCGGACCCTCGAGTGGCAGCTCGACCGTGAACGTCGACCCCCGACCTTCCTCGCTCGTCACGCTGATCGCCCCACCATGTTGCTCGACAATCTGGCGCGCGCCCGCGAGCCCGATGCCGATACCGGGGAGCCGAGACCGCTTGGCGTTCGATCCACGCGAGAACCAATCGAAGATCGTCGACAGATCGGCGTGGGGAATTCCGATGCCGTGATCCGTGATCCGGATCCGCGCCCTGAGATCTGCCGACATCTGGACATCGACCACGAGCTCGATCTTTGCGCTGCTGTACTTGATCGCATTCGAGAGCAGATTGGCGATGACCCGTTCGATCCGACGCCGATCGCACATTCCGACCACAGCCTGTTCGGGAAGGGTGAGCGAGACGCGCAGCTTGCTGGTCGATGGAAGATCGTCGAGCGCTTCACCGACGAGCGCCCCTAGATCGACGCGCGTCACCGCCAGCTCCAGGTGACGACGGTCGTGGAGCTGAGCCACGTCGAGGAGCTCGTCGATCATACCCGTCATTGTCGACGCCTTGCGCGCCATCATCGCGACCGCACGCGCCACGGTCGCAGTGGGGACCGTCTCGAGACCGCCGACGCTAACCTGAAGCATTTCGATCGCGAGCACGAGCGTGCTCAGTGGGTTCCGCAGGTCATGTGAGACCAGCGAGACAAGCTGCTCGCGTGCCTTTGCGAGCTCGGTCGCGGTGTCCAGAGCGTCCCGCAACGCGAGCTCCATCTCCCGTCGCTCCGTCACGTCTTGCACGGTGCCCAGCATCCGGACCACCCGGCCGTCTTGATCGCGCAGCGCCTCGCCGGCCGATTCGAGCCAGCGATAGCTGCCATCCGCATGCAGCATGCGGAAGTGGTCGCGGTACACGCCGGTCACGAATGCGCGCTCGACCGCGGCGGCGGCGGGGTCGCGGTCGTCGGGGTGCATGTGTTGGACCCATCGATCGTACGAGGCCAGATGGGGCGACGGGGGGTGGCCGTATAGCCGCGCCGCCTCCTCGGTCCATACGACCTCACCCGAAATCACGTCCCAGTCCCAGGTGCCGACCTGCGCCGCGCGCTGCGCACGAGAGAACCGATCCTCACTCTCCGCGAGCGTGTCGCGCAGGCGCCGGCGCTCGTCGATGTCGCGAATCGTCCCGAGCACGCGCGTGGGCCCACTCTGGTCGTAGTCACCGCGTCCCAGATTCTCGACCCAAAGCACCTCGCCGGAGGAACGGACGATCCGAAACTCGCACGCATAGCGCGCGCGGTCGGCGATCGCCTGGCGCACCGTCGCTTCGACCCGCGCGCGATCATCGGCGTGCACCAGCGCGAAGAACGCGGCTCCGGTTCCGGCAAACTCGCCGGGCGCGACGCCGTGGATCGGATAGCACTCGGGCGACCACTCGACCGAATCGGTGCGTACGTCCCAGGTCCAGATGCCGGTGTCCGACGCCTCCAGCGCGAGCCGGAGCCGAGCATCGTCGTCACCGAGCCGGGCCAAGGCAAACCGTAGGTCTGCGGCCCCTGTTTCGAGGGCGACGCGCTGCTGGATCAACTCGCGCTGCATCGTCCAGCGCTCGATCGCGTTGTCGACGGCACGGACCAGGGCGGGGGCCGTCATCGAGGGCTTGCCCACGTAGTCCTGGGCGCCCGCACGCAGCACGGCGGGGCCGGTGTCGATACCGTCGAGCCCCGTCAACACCACGATGGGACACCTGGCGAGCCCGTCCGCACCACGGACCTGGAGCAAGAGCTCCGGCGCCTTCATATCCGGTAGCGCGTAGTCGAGCAGCACGCAATCGGGGGCGGGCTCGGTGCGCAGGAGCTCCAGGGCATCGGCTCCTGTCTCGCATTCCACGAACGTGTAACGGTGCTCGGCG
>JANNBP010000149.1:0-8338 GCA_031385555.1 Deltaproteobacteria bacterium
CGCCTGCTCGGGCGAGATGTACGCGAACTTGCCGCGCACCGCACCGGCGCCGGTATGCTCCTGTTCGGCGCGCTTGGCGATGCCGAAATCGGTCAGCTTGATCTCGCCTGCGCGCGACAGCAGGACGTTCGACGGCGAGACGTCGCGATGCACCAGCGCCATCGCCTTGCCGTCGGGCGACTTCGCGGTGTGGGCGTGCTCCAGCGCCTCGCAGATCTCCGCGCCGATGTGGAGCGCGAGATCGAACGGCATCCGCCGGCGACGGACCTCGAGGCCGGTCTGCACCGCGCGCAGGTCCTTGCCGTCGACGTACTCCATCACCAAGAAGTACTTGCCGTCGTCGCCGAGGCCGACGTCGAAGATCTGCGTGATGTTGCGGTGCTTGAGCAGGCTCAGCACCTTCGCCTCGGCGATCAACAGCTCGACGAACCGCCGATCCTGCGAGAGGTGCGGCAGGATGCGCTTGATCGCGACCGGCTTCTCGAAGCCTCCGGCCGCCACGGCCTTGCCGCGGAAGATCTCGGCCATGCCGCCGACGCCGATCCGGTCGAGCAGCTCGTACCGCGTCACGTACGCTCGAAGCTACCACGGCGACCCGCGCCGCGAGGTCCTTGAGTACGATGGCTGACGTGAACGAGATCGGGGCGCTGCTCGACGACGCACTGGCCCATGGCCTCGGTTCGGCGGCCGCGCTGTCGATCGGCGACGCCGGGATCGAGGTCGAGCGGATGTTCCACGGCCACCGCTCCAGGGTTCCAACGCTCGGTCCGCCGCTCGATCCGGCCTCGCTGTTCGACCTCGCCTCGCTCACCAAGCCGATGTGCACGGTGGCCTGCGCGATGGTCCTCGCCGGTGACGGCGCCCTCGAGCTCGACGCGCCGATCCGTCGCTGGCTCCCCGAGGCCGCGAGCACGGGTACCGTCGAGCACCTGCTGAATCACTCCTCGGGCTGCATCGCCCACGTCGAGTTCTTCAAGCAGCTCGCCTCGGGAGACCACCCCGATCGCTATGGCGAGCTGATCTCGCTCGCGGCGCGCACCCCCGCGAACCCGCCGGGCGTGGCGTCGGTCTACACCGATCTCGGGTTCCTCCAGCTCGGGGCGATCGTCGAGCGCGCCTGTGGCAAGCGCCTCGACGAGGTGTTCGCCGAGCTCGTTGCGGACCCCCTCGCCCTGACGGCGCGCTTCGGCAGCATGACCGCGATGGATCACTGCGTGGCCACCGAGTCCGACGATCCCCACAAGCTCGGTCGCGGCTTCGTCGACGGCGTGGTCCACGACGAGAACTGCTTCTACGGCGGCGGCATCGCCGGTCACGCGGGCTTGTTCGCGACGCTCGGAGATGTCGCGACGTTCGCCCGGGCGATCATCGACACGCATGCAGGCACCGCGGTCGGGCGGTTTCGCCCCGAGGTCGTGCAGCGGTTCGCGAGCGAAGCGGCCGCGCCGACGACGTGGCGACTCGGTTGGGACACCCCGTCGATCGAGCCCGGGGTCTCGAATGCAGGCGATCGCTGGCCTCGCACCGGCGCGATCGGGCACACGGGATTCACCGGCACGTCGATCTGGCTCGATCTCCCCAGACGCCGTTGGGTGGTGCTGCTGACGAATCGCGTGCATCCGACGCGCGGTGGCTCGTCCGCCGACGGCATCAAGGCGCTGCGCCGCGCAGTGCACGACGCGGTGGTCGCGCGACTCGGCTCCTAGGGCTGCCCCTCTTCGGCGATCGCCTCTTCGGCCCTTCAGGACAGCCCCTATAGATCATCTTCCGTCGTCGCTTCGCCTGCGGTGAGCACCGTCGGGCTTCGTTCGGTTCGGACTAGCTCGCTACTTGCGGGCGGTGCGTTTCGTGCGTCGCTTCGGCGACTGCGACGGCCGGGCGTCTGCGCCGGGCGATCCGAACATCCCGTTGATGCCGCGATCGGCGCACGCCCACAGCGAGACCAGGATCGCGAGATCCGCGAGCGCTCGCCGGCTCATCGAGGCCGGGATCACGAGGCCGTAGGTCTCGGAGACGAAGCGAAGGTCGCGCAGGATCCGGTTGACCTCGTCGCGCGAGACATCTCCGTGCCAGTACACGACGCGCGTGACCAGCAGCTCCTGATGGCGGCGAAGGAACTCGCCCATCGAAAGCGGCTCGACGATCCGCACCGACGGCGGCTTGCAGATCTCGAGTAGATCCTCGAGGTACTCGTTCCAGTGCCGCGCGAGCCGGCGGTTCTCGGGACGCCGCAGGAACTTCACGCGCTCGACGGAGAAGTCGGCCTTCACCGTGGTGCGAAACCGCGGCGACACGGCCATCAAGTCGTAGAGGACGGGCGGGCGATCGGTCGCGTAGTCGGTGTCGTGGTAGCGCCACCAGTTGCGGAGCTGCGGCCACGTGCGGACGGAGAGCAGCGGGTCCGACTGCGAGTCGACGACCACGAAGCGGCGATCCTCGGCTCGGACCACCGTGATCCAGTGCGACCACTCCTCGACGCAGAGCAGCACGGGCGTGCCCTCGCGGAGGTACTTGGTGAGGACCTTCCTCGCTTCCTCCGCGTCGATCTTGCGCTCGAGGATCAGGTCGCATTCGAAGGCGCGCGCGGCGCGCGCGAGCTGGATCTCGTTGGTGCCGGACCACCAGTTGGTACGTGCGGTCGACGCGATCTGGGTGACGTCGACCATCCGGCCGAGGGCGAGCAGCGCGTGCTTGAGCGCGAACGGACCACACGTCCATTCGTTGGGTTGGGGATAGAACCCCGGTCCGCCCGCAGCCTCGACGGCGTTCGCCACGGGGCGACTCTAGCACCCGTGATCGAACCCTCTCGGTAGGAGATCGGGGGTTTTACGTAAACGATCTCAGGCGGTTGCGAGCCAGATCCACCGACGACCGACCTGGACGGAGTCCCGTGGATGTGCCTCGATCATCGCCGCCCACCGGCCCAGGGCACGTGCGTGCTCGGAGGTCCGAGCCGCCTCCTGGATCGAGGCGAGCAGAAACTGCCGCTGGGTCTCGAAGTTCTCCGGCGACCAGGCGACTTCGCCCACGTCGATCGGGTTCGGGGCCGAAGCCCCGACGATCGAGGCCGTGGTGCCGGCGCGATCGCTCAGCCAGCGCACCAGCTCGCGTTCCCACCAGCCAGTTGCCGTCGACGAGGCCGCGATCGCAGTCTCGCGCAACATGCTCTCCGCGACTCCCGGCGACACCAGCAGCTCCGAGGCAGGCCCGAGCCGACGGTTGGAGAACACGATCATGGCCCGGACCATAGACAAGGACTCTGACAATCCGGTGACAGCGACGTGCCGATCGAGGCTTCGTCCGGGCGGCGGACCGTCACGAACCAGGCTTGATCACGTCCGCGCGGAGGCCGTCGGCGGCGAGGTTCTCGACGAGGCCGGCACATGCGAGGCACGGGGCGACCCGGGTGCCATTGGCGAACAGCAGCGAGCTTTCCGCTGCAATTTCGATCGAGTGCGGCCCTAGCTGGGTGAGGGCCTCGCGCAGCGGATCACCAGCGAGGGTGCCGGCGGCGAGGCCGAGGTGCTGCTCGTGGATCGCCAGGAACCCGGAGAGCGCGTTCGGCAGCGGGCAGAGTCCTGGTGGGAGGTGGGACGTGGGGAGCCTGTTGTTGGCGAGCCGCTCGTTCCACGCGAGGTACCAGGCGGTGAAGCTCGGGGCGATCGGCTCCGCGACCCCGATCGCCTGCGCATCGATCCAGACCTCGCCGGTCATGGCGACGACTGCCGCATAGCCACAGCCGAGATGTGCGACCACCACGCCCTTCTTCCACGGTCGCTTGCCCTCCACCACGTCGTCGACGCCGAGAAAGCCGTAGCCGGGCCCCGCACCGGAGGCTGCGACCGCGGTGACGAAGTCCTGGAGCTCGGCCGGGAGGTCGTGCGGTGATCGCTTGCCCACGGGTCCGAGCTCGTAGCGATGCTGCGCGGCGCCGAACCGCGACAGCGCGCGATCGCTCGCGTGCAGGGCGCGCAGCGCCTCGCGGATCGTCTCGGCGAGCTCACTCACCGATCACCGTGACGGTGACCTGGCGGCGATGCGGCGACGTGCGGTGCTCCCAGAGATAGAGACCCTGCCACGTGCCGAGCACCAGCAGGGAGTCGGCGATCGGTATGCTGATCGACGTCTGCGTCAGCACGCTGCGCACGTGCGCCGGCATGTCGTCGTCGCCCTCGGCGTCATGCGTGAACATCGGATCGCCATCGCGGACGAGCTTCGCAGCGAACGCCTCGAGATCGCGGCGCACGGACGGATCGGCGTTCTCGCACACGATCAGCGACGCGCTCGTGTGATGGATCCACACCGTCGCCAGCCCATCGCGCGCCTTCGAATCGCGCACGATCTGCGTCACCTGCTGGGTGAGATCAAACGTGCCGCGCCCCGAGGTCGCGACCGACAGCGATTGCCGATGATGCATGGGTAGCTGGGTGGCAGGGGCACGCCGAGAAGTCAACCTGTGCGGGTCTGGGGAGACCGGACCTGCGGAAGTGGATTTAGGCCTACGGCATTGCTGCGGAGATCGAGTACACCTCCCCGCGCAGCGAGAGACAACCGATGAGAAGTGACGAACGCAGCCCGAGGCAAGTCTCGCGCAGTCAGACCAAGAAGGCCGGCGACCGGTCGGCGAAGCTCGCGCGCATCCTGATGGAGATGAAGCCGGCGACGCTGGCCAAGCTCGAGCTCGACGAGGAGCTCCGTGAGGCGATCGATCGCGCGCGCCAGGTCGAGACCATGCAGGCGCGCCGCCGTGCCGAGCGCGCTCTCGCCGGCGATCTACGCGGCATCGATCTCGTCGAGCTGACCTCGAAGATCGAGACGGTCGGCACCGGGAACGATCCGGGCATCCAGTTCTTCCACGTGGTGGAGCGCTGGCGCGATCGGCTGCTCTCCGTCGACGAGGGGGCGGCCGCGCTGAAGGAGTTCCCCGTCGACGATGCGGAGCTCGTACGGCTGCTCGACGCTGCCGTTCGCGAGCGCGACACCGGCAAGCCGCCGGGCGCGGCGCGCAAGCTGTTCCGCCACCTCAGCGCGCTGCTGCGCGAGGACAAGTCCGACGAGCCCGACGAGCCCGACGAGCCCGACGAGCCCGAACAAGCTTAGAGCAGGGCGATCGCAGCCGCGGCGATGCCGGCGAGCACGAGCGCGATCACCAGCACCATCATCGGAAACCTCGACGGCACCTCACCGAGCTCGACGACCTTCGCGGGATTCGGGGTCGGGCCGAAGTTGGTCAACGCGATCTCGGCGGTGAGCGGCGGCAGCGAGACTCGCTCGAGCGCGGCGAGGGCCCACGCCGCTGACGGCGTTCGCTCGCCCGGCGCCTTCGCCAGCATCTTCGCGATCAACGTGTCGAGCTCGACGGGCAAGTGCGGCGCGAAATCGTGGAGTCGCGGCGGCGGCTGATAGATCTGCATCGCCATCACGTCCATCGGCGAGTCGGCGTCGAACGGCGGGCGTCCGGTGAGCAGCGTCATCAGGATGCAACCACAGGCGTAGAGGTCCGCGCGCGCGTCGATCTGGTCGTCCCCGCGGCACTGCTCGGGCGCCATGTAGCAAGGCGTGCCCAGGATCGCCTCCTTCGTATTGGGGCTCGGGCCCCAACCCCCCTTGGGGCGATCGCTGAGCAGCTTCGCGATGCCGAAATCGAGCACCTTGACGCGCATCGATCCGGGCGCGGTGGGATCGCGGATGAGATAGATATTGTCGGGCTTGATGTCGCGGTGGACGACGCCGCGGAGGTGCGCCGCCTCGAGCGCGGACAGCAGCTGGATGCCGATCTGGGCGGCGAGGGAGGGGTCGATGCCGCCACCGCGACTGATCATGAGCTCGGTGAGCGTCTGCCCGCGCAGCAGCTCCATCACGATGTACGCGCGCTGATCGTCGAGGCGCCCGTAGTCGAAGATCTGGACGATCCCGGGATGCTTGATCTGGCTGGTCGCCTTCGCCTCGGTGAAGAACCGCTCGACGACGGCGGGCTGCGTCGTGAACTGCGGCAACAGGATCTTGATCGCCGCAGGGCTCGACAGCATGACGTGCTCGGCGCGATAGACCGCACCCATCCCGCCTTCGCCGATCTGCTCGCGAACCTTGTACTTGCCGACGACGTGGCCGATCACGTCGGCGAGATCCTACCTCACCGGCGGGTTGGCTTCGAGGATCGCGGCACCCGCTTGATCGGAGCACACCAGGATCGCGAACCGCTCGACCGCATCGAGGTCGTTGGTCGACAGCGACGCGTAGTCGAACCAGCCGCGCAGATCGGTGTAGCCATCCTTGTAGAAGGCCACCGCGCCACCCTGCTTGCGGGCGTAGACCTTGACGTAGGTGGCGGCGAGGGCGGAGCGGTCGGAGATCTTCTGAACGCGGAGCTGGCCGACCTGATTGGCGAGCGTGGGCGCGAGGTCATTCGCGTAGTGGATCTTGGCCTTGCGTTGACCCGCCCCGACCGCCTCGACCACCACGTTCTTGCCGCGCAGGGCCACCGGCCACGGCTCCCGATGCTCGGCCGGGAGCTCCTTGAACTGGAGGCGATGCCCGGGCTCGATGAACGAGAACCGCGTGATGTCGGACTGGACGAACGGCTGCCGCGAGAACAGCAGCTCGACATCCATCTCGAAGAACCGCAGCTCGAGCTCGCGGAGGTGCTGGCCGCTGATCGCGATCCCGTCGCGATCGAGGGTGATCTCGAACGACGGCTGCTTCGACGCGAGCTCCGCGTGCTGCTGATCGCGGCTGCGCGGATCGGCGATCGCAGGGCCGGTCCCGGTCTGGACCTCGTCCAGCATGGAGGACAGCGCGCTGAACTTGTGGCGCCAGCGATCCACCGGATGCTCCCGCCACCGCGCGGCCGCCTCGCGTGCCCGAGGCAGCTCCCCGAGGACGCAGGCGAGATACGCGGCGAGATAGTCGTGCTGCATCCGATCCGCGATCTCTTCGACGCGGACGCGGTCGAGCACGGCGCGCGCGTCGTCGACGCGATCCTGTGCGATCAAGTAGTGCGCGGCCGCGAGCAAGTCCTCGCTCGACGGCCGCGAGCGATGGGCGACCAGATCGAGGAACCGCAGGTACTGCGCGGCGAGTCCGTCGTTGAGGATCCGAACCGTCGAGCCCAGGCGATGCGCGCGTGCGTTGATCAGCGGCGACAGCTCGAGGTGCTCGTAGGTACCGAGCGTCTCGGCATCGAGATCGACCATGTCGGCGACCGGGCCGGCCTCGGGGAGTCGATCGCCCAGCGTGCGCAGGTAGACCCGTAGCCGCGGCGGATCGCGGTGGAGCAGCGAGTACGCCCACAGCGTCGCGCTGTACTCGCGGCGAGCCTCGAGTGCGCGCAGGATCAGCTCGTATGACGCGCGATCGCGCATCCGCCAGGCGATGCGCGTGAGGTCGATCGCGGCGATGTTCGAGGTCTCGAGGAACGCGACCACGTCGGTGGCGCTGCCGCGCTGCGAGACGTACGACCACGACTTCGGATCCGCGGTGCCACCGCCGGTGGTGACGTCCAACGTACGCGGCGGTGCGGCGGCGACGATCTGATCGTTGCGCGTGACATGCACCGGGAAGTGCGACCAAGCACCCGCCGTCGGGAAGTAGAAGGCGTACTCGTGACCGTGCGTCCCGTAGGCCTCGAGCACCACATCGAGCGTGTGGGTGACCCGTGCGTTGTGCACCGGTACCGCGCCGCGCGGGATCTGGATCAGCGCGGCGATCCGCTGGCGCGAGCTCGTCGGATTCGCGAGCACGACCTGGCAGGTGTAGACCACGCCGACGGCGAAGCTCTCCACGTACTTGTCCCGCTGCTCGCCGGTCTCCCACTCGTGGCGATCGTCGGTGCGCACGTACGAGGTACCGACGACGAGCGGGGCACCGCCGGTGACCAGATCGCCATCGACGATCTGCGAACAGCCTGCGAGCGCGTTTCCCTTCGCGGTGATCGTCAGCCGAGGACCGTCGGCGATATAGGCGTGCTGGCCGGCGACGAACGGAAGGTCGAGGACCGCGAGCGCGCACATCGCCTCGGCGAACGAGCGCGTCGCGAGCCCTATGCCCGGCGACAGGAAGCTGGCCTGACCGTCCGGGCGATGCCGCGCGAGGTCGCGCCAGAGTCGGTTCGGCACGATCATCTCCGGACCGCTCTGGCCCGGCGTCAGGTGCCACCAGTTGTTCTCCGCCCACTCCTGCGTCTTGTCGACGGCACGGAAGTGCGGCGCGGGCTCGTCGCGACGAAGCACGTCGTCGGCGAGCTCCTCGTCGACCTCCATGTCTCGCGGGCTCTCCTTGCGTTGCTCACGCTTCGCCTTCTTCATCGGCGCGGCGGCGCGCGCGCGCGACGCGGGGGCTT
>JANNBP010000194.1:0-10155 GCA_031385555.1 Deltaproteobacteria bacterium
TCCTCGTCGATGACGACGAGAGCATTCTCAAGGTGCTGGCACGCGCAATACGAAAACTCGGTCCCTCCGTCGTGCTGGTCTCGCGTGGGGAGGAGGCGCTCGAGATCCTTCGCGAGGTACCTCGTCGAATCGATGTCGTGATCACGGACCTCACGATGCCGGGGATGGATGGGGTTGCGCTGGCCCGCGCAATTCGCGCACTGCACGTCGATCTTCCGATCATCTTGATCACCGGCTACGGGGAGATGCCCGCGGAGAGCGCGCGCCTGTTCACGAGTGCTCTCGCGAAACCCTTCGACGTCGGCGCGCTTCGGGCTGTGCTCCACCAACACCTGCCCTCGTGACTCGCCAACCATCAGCGCAGCGTCTGGGCCGGGGATCGTGACCGCGTACCGCCCCGAAACAGCACGCGGACTCCTCGTCATCGAGGGGGGCGAAGCGATGACCTCCTCCGAAACGCTGGCGACGGCGGTCCAGCGAGTCTGGATCCAACTGGCGGACCGGTTTGCCCGATTGATCGGACATGGAGGCATCCGAACGCTCCAAGAGCGTAGCGTGAGTGTCGTTGCGGTCCGGCGAACGTGGATGTCCACGCCCGACGAGGGCTTTGGTGCCGACTGGACAGGACTGCGAACCGCCTTCGAGGGTCGTGCGGTGATGGAAGCGGTGGAGGGCTTCGAGGAGCTGGTCGCTGCGTTGCTCGCGCTGCTTGCTCGCTTCATCGGCGATGCACTGGTAGGAGCCTTACTTCACGAGATGTGGCCGGGCGTTTTCCCGGTGACGCAAAGGAGCTGATGTGACTGTCGAGATCAAGAAACTAGCGAGCGGCGTTCCAGGACTCGACGAGCTGCTCGGCGGGGGGATTCCGGAGTTCTCGTTCAACCTGCTCGCCGGTGGTCCGGGTTGTGGCAAGACCTCGATGGCGCATCAGATCATGTTTGCGAACGCCACGCCTGAACGCCCCGCTCTCTACATCACCATCCTCGGCGAGCCGCCGATCAAGATGCTTCGCTACCAGCAGCAATTCACCTTCTTCGATGCCACCAAGATCTCGACGTCCATTCGATTCCTTCATCTCGGGGCCGAGCTCGTGGACGGCGGCCTCGGCGAGGTGCTCGACCGTATCGTCAAGGAGATCACCGAGACGAGTCCGAAGTTGGTGTTTGTCGATTCGTTCCGCGCCGCCGTCAAGAGGTCCGAGGATCCGCGTCAGATGGAGTTGCAGAGCTTCGTGCAACGCCTGAGCCTCCATCTGACAGGCTGGGAGGCGACCACGTTTCTGATCGGGGAGTACGAGGAACACGAGTCCGACGGCAATCCCCTCTTCACGGTCGCTGATGGAATCGTGTGGTTGAGTCAGGAACGCAGCCGGAACTCGATGGTGCGTCAGGCCAAGGTGGTCAAGATGCGTGGACAGGCCCAGTTGCCCGGGCTTCACACGATGCGGATCTCCAGTGAAGGCGTCCACGTGTACCCTCGCCTGCTCGATCCCGAAGACACCCAGATGCCCGACGAGTCGATCCGTCGTGGAATGGGCATCGCCGCTCTCGACGACATGCTTGGAGGGGGGCTGCCTTCGGGTTACTCGATGTTGATCGTGGGGCCGTCGGGTTCGGGCAAGACGGTCCTAGCGAGTGAGTTCATCCGAGCGGGCCTTCAGCTCGGCGAAGCGGGCGTCATTGCCGTGTTCGAACAGCGACCCGCGGCGTACTTGAAACGCACGCCGCACGGCGAGGAGCTCCGCGCGAGCGTGAACACCGGCCTGTTGCGCATCCTCGACCTGCGACCTCTCGATCAATCCGTCGACGAGACCATGGAGAGGATCTCTCGTGCGGTGCTCGACGTCGGAGCGAAGCGCGTGGTGATCGACTCGCTGTCTGGATTCGAGCTCGCGCTGGCGCCGTCGTTCCGCGAGGACTTCCGCGAGGCTGCCTACCGAATGGTGGCGGAGCTGACCGCGCTAGGCGTCTCGGTCGTGATGACGGCAGAGGCGAATGAGGCGTATGCCGAGTTGCGTCTCGCTCCACATGGCATCTCGTTTCTGACCGACGGCATCATCGTCCAGCGACACGTCGAGATCGACGGCATCCTTCGAAAGATCTTGATGGTCACCAAGATGCGCGGGTTCGACCACAGCCACGAGTTGCGCCTCTACGACATCAATGCGACCGGCATCGTCATCCGAGAGCGCCCGGCCGGGCACGAGGGGCTACTCACCGGCGTCGCACGACGAGCCCCGAAGCACTAGTTCATCCTGGCCTTCAGGGCATTTCCTTCGGCGCCTCGAGCTTGTTGGGGCACTCGAGCGCTCCGAGGAATGCGACCAGATCGGCGAGCTCTGCCGCCGTGAGCTTGCGGTCCTCGAGCGTCGGGAACTTGTTCTTGTTCGCGATGCCGCCGCTCGCCATCAGCTTGACGGCGTCCTCGAGCTTCGCGACCGAGCCGTCGTGGAAGTACGGCGCGCTCTTCGAGACGTGGCGGAGCGACGGGATCTTGAACGATGCCCAGTCGATCTCCTGCTTGGTGACCCTCATCCGACCGATGTCGACCTTGTCGGCAGGGACCTCGGCGCCAGTGGCGTCACGCGTCCCGATGCCGACGTTGAAGTAGGCACCGCCGTCGGTGGCCATCGCCGTCGAGAAGTACGGCGGCGCGTGGCACATGATGCAGTTGCCCTTCGACGGCATCAGGAACAGATCGAGGCCGCGCTGCTCTTGCTCGCTGAGCGCCTTCTTGTCGCCGGCGGCGAACTTGTCGAACTTGGTGTCGTTGCAGACCATCGTCCGCAAGTACTCGGCGATCGCGCCGATCGCGTGCTCGGCCTTGATCGGCGTGGCGCCATACGCGGCCTCGAACAGCTTCTTGTAGCCGCCGGTCCCGGAGATCTCGCCCGCGCGCTTGTCGAGTGCAGCGGAGACCTCCTCCGGCTTCGCGTCGGCGGGCGCACCGCCCATGTTGCCGCCGCCCCACGCACCCTTGACGTTGTCCTCGAGCGTCTTCGCGCGGCCGTCCCAGTAGTAGGCGTTCTTCCAGTAGCCGACGTTCCACAGCACCGGCGAGTGACGCGGCAGCTTCTTGCCTCCCGAGCCGACGGCGGTGGGATCGTGGCCACCGTTGCCGTCCTCGTTCTTGTGGCAGTCGTAACAGGCGAGGTCATTGCCGCCCGACAGACGCTTGTCGAAGAACAGCGCGTTGCCGAGCGCGATCTTCTCGGCGCGCTTCGGATCGTCGGCGAGCGTCAGCTTCGGCATCGGCGTCTGCGGCAGTGACGACGGGCGCGGCGCGACCTCGACCGGCGCGTTGCTCGATCCGGTTCCCGCGCCGGGGTCAGTCTTCTTGTTGCCGCACGCCGCGAGACCGACAGCGAGGACAAGCGCGGGGGTCTTCATCGCACGCAGCCTAACGCATGCGTGGCTACTTCGCAGGGTCGTTGAGGTGCGACAAACAATCGAGGAACGGGTCGCACTCGGTCTCTTCCTTGTGACAGACCTCGAGCACGCGGACCTGCCGCGAGGTCATCGCCGGCACGTCGCATTTCTTGACGAACTCCTCGGTGTTCTTCTCGAGGATCTCGGGCTTCGTGTTGAGGTCGAAGTCCTTCTGGGTCATCCGACCCGCCTCGACTTCCTTCTTCGCATCCGCCACCGCGCAGTCGGTGATGTGCTTCCCGACGGACTCGCACGCCGTGGCGAGCCGCTTCTGGAACGCGTTGCGCGTGTCCTTGACGGGGCCCGCGTCCGCGCTGCCACTGCCGTTCGACGGCGTCGGGGTTTGCTTGCCGCCACAGGCGATCAACGCGACGAAGACGAGGGCGTTCATGCCGCCACGGACACGGCTAACGAAGTGAGGTTTCACGGCAGGTCGTTCCCTTCGGTGCCTTCGTCATCGATCGGACGCAGACACCTGCTCTCGATTTCCGCGACGCTGGTGGCGTCCCGCACGCAGGCGGAGACGCGCGGGGGATCCTTCGCGCAGTCGTCGAGCACCATCTGCGTGTTGTCGGCGACGGCACCCTCGACGCGCTTCGGTTCCTTGGCTTCCGCCTCGGCCCGGTAGAGCTGCTCGAGCTTGGGTCGCTGCGCCGCGCAGGCATCCGAGATCGGCGGCGGATTCGAGCCACCACCGGTGATCGGCGGTGTCGATTTCCCGGAGCACGCGACGAGGAACAGCAGCGCCCACTTCATGAGCTGGACCCTACCACCACGCGAAAGCCGTCGATGGCCCAGGGCGGCGCGGCGATGCGCTTCCGATCCGTGAGGTCCAGGTGCATCGGGGTGATGCTGTTCCAGCCGCGATCGATCGCGACGCAATCTGTGCCTTCCACGTCGTCATGTCCCGTCGGGCCACCGCCCACCCAGTAGTACGCACGACCGCGCGGGTCCTTACGCTCCGAGACGTCGTCGGCGTAGTACCTCCGCCCGAGCGTGGTCCATTGGTACTCGTCGCTGCCGGTGCCCGGCAGGTTGACGTTGAGGACGGTGCCCTTGGGGATGGGCTCGGCGATCGCGGCGCGCACGACCGCGGCAGCGAAATCCAGGCCGCGCTCGGGCTGCTCGGCGCGCGAGGCGAGCGAGATCGCGATCCCGGACGCACCACGCAACGCACCCTCGACCGCGGCGGCGACGGTGCCCGAGTAGAAGACGTCACTGCCGAGGTTGAAGCCGTCGTTGACGCCGGAGACCACGACCGCGGGCAGGCGATCGCAGAGCTTGAGCGTGCCGAGGTAGACGCAGTCGACGGGCGTGCCCGAGAGCGAGAACCGGCGCGGTGCCACCTCGGTGAGCCGGAGCGGCTTGTGCAGCGTGATCGCGTGCGAGGCGGCGGACCGCTGGCGCTCCGGCGCGACGACGACGACATCCGCGAACGCCTCGAGCCGATCCGCGAGCCCGAGGAGGTGCGGCGATTCGATGCCGTCATCGTTCGAGCACAGGACCAGGGGACGAGACATGGAGACCAAGATCGCTTCCAAAAAAGTCGGCCGGTCGTCTGGGGGACGACCGGCCTTATTTGGTCGGGCCGACTGGATTCGAACCAGCGACCCCCAGACCCCCAGTCTGGTGCGCTACCAGGCTGCGCTACGGCCCGATCAAGGGTGCTGAGTAGTTACTCCAAGCGTCCCCGGGCTGCAAGCACCCCCCGATGAGAAGTCAGACGGGGGGCAGTCCGTTCAAGATGTTCTTGAGGACCTGGCTCGGCTTGAAGGTGAGGACACGGCGAGCCGGAATCAGGATCGGCACCGCGCGCTGCGGATCGCGGCCCATCCGGTCCTTCTTGTCGCGAACGACGAAGTTGCCGAACCCGGAGATCTTGATCTTCTCGCCGCGCTCGAGCGTCTCCTTGACGACGTTGAACACGGTCTCGACGATCTCGGCGGCCTCCTTCTTGGAGAACCCGCCCACTTTCTCGTAGACCGACTCGATGATGTCGGCCTTGGTCATGCGTGCCATGGAAGCAGGCTACGCGATGGCCTAAGCCATTGCAATCGCTAGCCGATCTCTCCGGCGACTTCCCGCAACTCCAATCGACGATTGGCGCTTCCGGCCGTACCGCACGCTCCGGCGGTCGCCCCGGACGAACGGCATCCAGCTGCTCGCCCGGATCGAGCCCTTACTCGCCGCCGGTCGTCGCAGACGTCTCGCAGCCGTCGCGAACCGACCACACCGTGGCGCTCTCACATCAGCGCGGGTTCCTCCAAGCGCGGAGAACCGTGCATCCGGCGCATGGCACGCAGCATGCGAAGGCTGCGTCGCGTGCGTTCGCTGGTGTGGATCGTCGTCGCGGCCTGCGGAGCACCTCCACGCACCATCGCTCCCCTACCGGAGCTGGTGCCGGACGAGAAGCCGCCGACCTGGATCGATCGTTCGGTCTCGCTGCGCACGATGCTCGGGCGCGCGGGCATCTCGCTCGACACCGGCGGCGCACGAACCGTCGTCGAGTCCAAGGAGTGCGAGACCGGTCCGGCGCGCCGGTGCGTACGTTGCACGCTCCTCGACGAGCGCGACGGACTGCCGGACTCCGCGCTCGAGGAGCTGGTCACCGCGTTCGCGCGCTATCCGATCCCCTTGCTCGACGCGGCGCGGATCGAGCGGGTCGCGCTGTGCAGGCAACTCGACAACGACGGGGAGGAGCCCGCCGGGCTCGCGGACACCGAGGCCCGCATGCTGTTCGTCAACGTGCACTCGCTGCTCGCGCCCGAGCGCGTCGGCTACTCGATCGACTACATCGCCGAGACCGCGCATCACGAGGTCTATCACCTGCTCGACTTTCCGGCCGGGCAGCGACGGACCGATATCGAGTGGGATCAGCTCAACGCGAACGGCTTCGCCTACGGAGCAGGCCGCAAGGGCGACGGCCGACCGTTCGGCTTCGTCAACGCGTACGCCACCACGAACGGCGGCGAGGATCGCGCGTCGACGTTTCAGTTCCTGATGGCGCGGGGTCAGGAGCTCTGCGACCTCGCGAAGCTCGACCCCACGCTGCTCGCGAAGGCTCGCGTGGTGTGGAAGCGGATCGCGACGGTCTCGGACCTCGCGTTCCTGCGCACCGGCGTGTCGTGCGCCGGTGACCTCGATTAGTTCTCGCCGATCTCTTTCTCGAGCGCCTTCACTTCGGTGTCGACGTTCTTCTCCGTGATCCGCTTCGTCGAGTCCTCCTCGAAGTCCTCGGCGGTGGGGAGCTCGGCGTCCTTCTTCGCCACCGGGGCGGCAGCACTTCCGCTACCCGCAGCCACGGCGCTGCCGCTACCCGTAGCACTTCCACTCCCAGCCGCGACCGCGCTTCCCGCGGCCTTGGCACTCCCGGTCGCCGGCGCGTTTCCCGTCGACGGTTCGGGCTCGTCCTTCTTGCCGCCGCACGCAGCCGCGAACAACACCAAGCTGATCATCAAGCGGTTCACGGCTGGCCTCCCTTGAAGCTGGCCTTGAGCAGCTCCATCCGTCGATCGTGACGTGCATCCTCGCGCTGACGAGCCACATCGATCCGCACCGCGAGCCGCACGTCGTTCTTGAGCTCCGCGACCTCGCTCGCGCGATGCAGGTCCGCCGACCGCTGCGCGTGCAGCGTCAGCTCGAACTGCACGTCCTCGCTTCCGAGGAGCTCGTTCGCCCACCTCGTGCGCAGCGCGGCGATCCGATCCGCGCGACGCTGTTCCCGCTTGGTGGCCCACTCCTCGGCGCGTGCCCGCACCGCGGCTTCACGAGCCGCACGAGCCGCTGCGAACCTCCGCGCCTTGACCGCGGCTTCTGCAACGGTGCGGCGCTCCGCATCGAGCTTCGCCTGCTCGGCGGCGAAGTCGAAGGTGGCCGTGACTTCGAACGTGCCGACGTGGAGCTCGCGGCGTCGCGCAGGATCGCGCAGGGTGATCAGGCCGGAATCCGTGTTCGCCGGGACGAACATCTCGATCTCGTAGGAGTCGCGGACGCGCGACCGCACCGGCCGGCCGTCCCACAGGACGATCGCATCGGCGCTGAAGTTGCGACCCGAGATCACGACGCGCGTGCCGGGCTTGCCCTTCGGCGGCCAGTAGTTGCCGACGATCGGACGCTCGACGCGCTGCCCGCGATCCGGCTCCTCGGTGGTCTCCTCGGCGATCCACGCGCCGTCGACATAGGTCCAGACCTCGCCGCGATTCTCCCAGCGCCCCTCGCGGAACCGAAGCCCCGGACGCGCCGCTTCTTCGCGGCCCGGTTGCCAGTTCCACCCGGTGCCGTTCCAGTCCCAGCGACCGGTGATGAACACGAACCCGGCGCGCACACCACGACGCTCCTGGCGCGGCTCCGGCGGAGCTTCGCGCGGATAGCCGCCGTCCTCCCACGCACCGTCGACGAACGACCACTGGTCGCCGCGCCTCTCCCAGCGTCCTTCGCGGAACCGCTTCCCCGAACGCTCGGCTTCCTCGTGCCCCTGAACCCATTCCCAACCGTTGTTGTGCCAATCCCAGCGCCCCGAGACGTAGACGTAGCCGGGACGCGCACGGCGTGGCTCGAACCGCGGTGAGGGCGGTGCTTCGCGGGGATATCCGCCGTCTTCCCAGGCCTCGTCGGTGAACGACCACTGGTCACCGCGCTGGGTCCAGCGGCCCTCGCGGAACCGCTTGCCCGGGCGCTCGACTTCTTCGCGACCTTCGAGCCACTCCCACCTGCCGCCGCGCCAGTCCCAGTGCCCCGGGACGAGCACGTAGCCCGCACGCGCGCGGCGACTCTCGGCACGTGGCGCAGGCGGAGCTTCACGCGGATAGCTGCCGCCGTCTTCCCAGTCGCCGTCGATGAACGCCCACTGATCGCCCTTCTTCTCCCAGCGGCCCTCGCGGAACCGCTTACCGGGACGCTCGGCCTCTTCGCGACCCTCGAGCCATTCCCACTTGCCGCCACGCCAATCCCAGCGACCCGGGACGAGCACGTAGCCCGCACGCACGCGGCGACTCTCGGCCCGCGGCGCCGGTGGTGCTTCGCGCGGATACGCGGCGACGACATCGTCCTCCCACGCACCGTCGATGAACGCGTAGATGTCGCCGCGCTTCTCCCAGCGAGCTTCGCGCCACTTCTTGCCAGCGCGCTCCGGCTCGGTGCGACCGGCTTCCCACTCCCACTTGCCATTCTGCCAGTCCCAGTGACCGGGGATGAACGTGTAACCGGGGCGATCGCGGCGGCGCTCTTCCCGCGGTGCGGGCGGCGCCTGTCGCGGGTACGCGGTCGGATCGTCCTCCCACGCGCCGTCGACGTACGCCCACTGATCGCCGCGCTTCTCCCACTTGCCGTCGCGGAATCGCTTGCCCGGGCGCTCGGCTTCCTCGCGACCGTCCTGCCACTCCCACTTGCCGTTCTTCCAGTCCCAGCGACCCGGGAGGAACACGAACCCCGGGCGTGGACGACGACCGTCTCCGCGCGGTGCCGGCGGCGCCGACCGCGGATACGCCGCGGCTGCATCGTCTTCCCACGCGCCGTCGACGAATGCCCACTGATCGCCCTTCTTTTCCCACCGGCCCTCGCGCCACTTCTTGCCCGGACGCTCGGCTTCTTCGCGGCCCGCGGCCCACTCCCATTTTCCACCTTTCCACTCCCAACGACCGGGCACGAACACGTACCCCGCTCGTGCACGCGGGCGCTCGCTGCGCGGTGCCGGTGGTGCTTCACGCGGATACGCAGCGGCGGCATCGTCGACCCAGGTGCCGTCGACGAACGTCCACTGATCGCCCTTCTTCTCCCACTTCCCCTCGTTGAACTTCTTGCCCGGGCGCTCCGCTTCCTCGCGGCCCGGCGCCCAGTCCCACTTCCCACCCTTCCACTCCCACCGACCCGGGATGAACACGTACCCCGCTCGCGCACGCGGGCGCTCGTTGCGCGGTGCCGGCGGTGCGTCACGCGGATAGGCAGGTGCCGCGTCGTCGACCCAGGTGCCGTCGACGAACGTCCACTGATCGCCCTTCTTCTCCCATTTTCCCTCGTTGAACTTCTTGCCCGGGCGCTCCGCCTCCTCGCGCCCCGCGGCCCACTCCCACTTCCCGCCTTTCCATTCCCAGCGACCCGGGATGAACGTGTACCCGGCTCGCGCACGCACGCGCTCGCGGCGAGGTGCCGGCGGTGCTTCGCGCGGATACGCGAGGCGCTGCTTCTCTTCCTCGGCCTTCTTGGCCTCGTACGCCTTCTTCTCGTCCTCGCGCTTCTTCGCATCGGCGGCGCGCTTGTCCTCGTCGGCCTTCTTGGCCTCGTAGGCCTTCTTCTCGTCGTCGGCCTTCTTGGCCTCGTACGCCTTCTTCTCGTCGTCGCGCTTCTTCGCGTCGGCCTTGCGATCGTCGTCGCGCTTCTTCGCGTCCTCGGCCTTCTTGGCCTCGTACGCCTTCTTCTCGTCGTCGCGCTTCTTCGCGTCGGCCTTGCGATCGTCTTCGCGCTTCTTCGCGTCCTCGGCCTTCTTGGCCTCGTACGCCTTCTTGTCGTCGTCGCGCTTCTTCGCGTCCTCGGCCTTCTTGGCCTCGGTCGACTTCTTGTCGTCGTCGCGCTTCTTCGCTTCCTCGGCCTTCTTGGCCTCGTACGACTTCTTCTCGTCGTCGCGCTTCTTCGCTTCCTCGGCCTTCTTGACATCGTAAGAGTTCTACTCGTAGAGGCGGTGAAACTCTGCCTCGGCCTTAGTGGGGTCGGGGGGCTTATTGTGGTCGTGGGG
>JANNBP010000195.1:0-20914 GCA_031385555.1 Deltaproteobacteria bacterium
TCGCAGACCGAGGCGCGTAGCGGCCGGCGCGAGCGGATCATCACCCCGTCGGAGCTGATGAAGTATGGCGAGGTGATCTACTGGAGCGGCAAGCGCGACGACGCGCAGGTGATGGCACTCGCCGCCCATCGCGAGTGACGATCGTTGGCTGGAGTTACCAATCGTTGTTCGTAGTCTTGCAGCTGCTGCGAGAGCGAGCGCGCGATGGTGTACGACGGATGCGGTCGCCGAATCATCACTGACTGACGATCGACACACCGAGCGTCGTCATCGCAGCCGCGAAGCCGGGATACGACGTCGCGACTTGATCGGCGTCGTCGATCACACCCGGCCCGTCGGCGACGAGGCTCGCGATCGCGGCCGCCATCGCGAGGCGATGGTCGCCATCGGCGTGGATCGAACCGGCGGTGAGCTTGCCTTCGGGGCGACCGCGGACAACGAAGCCGTCGGGCCGCGCTTCGCACTCGACGCCGAACGCCTTCAACAGCCCGCACGTGGCCGCGATGCGATCACTCTCCTTGACCTTGAGCTCCTCGGCATCGCGCACGATCGTGGTGCCGTGGGCACGGGCGGCGATCACGGCGAGGATCGGCAGCTCGTCGATCGAGCGGACGGCGAGGTCGCCGGCGATCTCGGTGGCGCGCAGCGTCTGCGCCGGACCGCGGATCACGAGATCCGCGATCGGCTCCGGACCATTCGTCCGCACGTTCTCGCGCTCGACCCGGCCACCCATCGCCGCGATCACGTCGAGGAAGCCCGTGCGCGTCGGGTTGACGCAGACGTTCGGTAGCCGGACCTCCTCCGCGCCGACGAGCAGCGCCGCGGCGACGAGGAACGCCGCCGACGAGGGATCGCTCGGCACGTCGAAGTCGCTGCCGGCGAGCTTCCGGTCCCAGCCGTGGGTCTCGATGATCGTCCTGCGCCCGCGGGCCTTCAGCGGCGCACCGAGGTACGCGAGCATGCGCTCGGTGTGATCGCGGCTCGGACCGGGCTCGCTGACGACCGTCGTCCCGTCGGCATAGAGCCCGGCGAGGAGCAGCGCGGTCTTGACCTGCGCCGAGGCCATCGGCATCTCGTACTCGATCGCGGCGAGCGGACCACGCGCAGGCCCGATCGTCAGGGGAGGGGTGGCATCGGCACCCGCGCCCTGCCCGGTGATCACGGCGCCCATCTGCGTGAGCGGCTCGATCACGCGGCGCATCGGCCGCTTGCTCAGCGAGTCATCGCCGAACAGCGTGGCCTGAAACGTCTGCCCCGCGAGCAGGCCGCACAACAAGCGGATCGTGGTGCCGGAGTTGCCGCAATCGATCGGCGCCTTCGGAGCGGTCATCCCGTCGAGGCCCACGCCGTGGATCAACAGGCCGTCAGGCGCCTTCTCGATCCGTGCACCGAGTGCAGTGATCGCCTTCGCCGAGCGGCCGTTGTCGGCACCGTCACCGAGGCCTCGCACGCGGATCGGGGTAGCAGACAACAACGAGAACAACAGCGAGCGATGTCCGATCGACTTGTCGCCGGGGATGGTGATCGTGCCCGACAGTGCACGCGAGGCCGGCTGGACGATCAGCTTCATGAATTCTCCTTCGGCGGTTCGAAGAACACCAGCGCGCGCTCGACGACGCGCTGCAGGTGACGAGGACCGATCGCGATGATCGCGCGCACCCAGGTGCCGCGGGTCGCGAGCTTCGCGCCGGTGATCGAGCTGGGTAACCCGAGGGCGATCACGGCCGGCTCGCTCGCCAGCGTGGCGAGCGCGGCCTGCATCGTCGCGGACATCCGCTTGACGGACGTCTTGGCCTTGTCGCCCGGATCCGTCGCGTCGGCGTCGACGATGATCGCGAGATCGTCGACGACGTCGGCCCACACCGACAGCTGGCCCGGCGCGTTCTCGATGCCGGTGATCCGCGCGAGCGCGATCCGCGCATCGAACGTCAGCCGCGCAGAGATCCGGATCGAGGCACCCGGGGCGGCCTCGGGCATCGCGCGTTCGCGCAGCGCCATCAGCTCCTTCGAAGGCGACAGGCCCGACGCGGCGTCGATCTTCTCGCGCGCCTTGACCTGATCGATCCAGGCGGCGCCGCCGAGCGCGAAGATGTCCTTCGTGATCGGGGTGGCGCCCTGCAGGGCTTGCTTCGCGGTGAACAGCGTGATCGTCCCCGCGTCCTTGGTGCCGAGCCCGTAGGCGGCGAACACGACGCTGTCTGCGTCGCTGAACCCGGCGAGCTGCGGGATGCCCTTGTCGCCGAGCACCTTGATGACCAGCGGCCCGACGGCCGGGTTCGCGCGGAGCCGCGCCAGATCGACTTCGACCACCAGCTGGGCACCGTCGGGCAGCAGCGCGAGCATCCGATCGCCGGCGGTGACGGCGCGGGGCACTGCGGTCGAGACCTTGCTCGGCACCTTCGTGCGTGCCCGCCCGCCACCGCACCCCGCGAGGGCTACGACCACCGCGAGAACGAGCGTTCGTGAGGACCGTCCCCATTCGCTCGAGACAATTCGCGCAGTTGGCGATGGGAAGTTCAGCAACTGAGGACAGTCCCTATTCGTGCAGCGTCTCGTTGATCGCGTTGATCACGCGTGGCAGCTCGCTATCGCGTGCGATCGAGACGCGGATGCAGTTCGGCAGGCCCCACGCTGCCATCGGCCGCACGATCACGCCGCGGCGAAGCAGCTTGTCGTAGACCGCGCCCGACGGCCGGCCGCAATCGATCAGCACGAAGTTCGCGAGCGACGGATAGACGTGCGTGCCGACGCCGTGGATCTCCGCCCGCAGGTGCTCGATCTGGCGACGCGCCAGCTCGGCACTCGCGCGGACGTGCTCGCGATCCTCGAGCGCGGCGATCGCACCGACCTGCGCCAGGCTCGAGACGTGAAACGTCCTGCCGACGCGGCTGAGCGTCTCGATGACCGGCGGCGCGGCGATGCCGAAGCCGATGCGCAACCCTGCGAGCCCGTAGATCTTCGAGAACGTGCGGAGCGCGATCACGCGCGGGTCTTGATGGATCAGCGCGAGCCCGTCGACGTGATCGACCTCGGGCCACGCCGCGGCGTACTCGGCGTAGGCCTCGTCGATCACGAGCAGCGCGCGCGACGGCAGCGCGGCGAGGACCTTTCCCGCATCGCCCTTGGTCACAGCCGAGCCGGTGGGGTTGTTCGGCGAGCCGAGCACCACGAGCTTGGTGTGCGGGGTGATCTTCGCGATCAGCCCGTCGATATCGCAGCCGAGCTCGCGGGTCACCGGGGCGGCGACGAACGCGCGCCCCTGGACCTGTGCGGCGAGGCGATAGGACAGGAAGCTGAACTTGTGCGACAGCACCTCATCCGTCGCCTCGCAGGTGGCGACCACGAGCTGGTAGAGCAAGTCGTTCGAGCCGGGGCCGATCGCGATCTGCTCGACCTCGACGTTGTGGTGCGAGGCGAGTGCACGGCGGATCTGGAACCCGCCGGCGTCGGGATAGAGGTGCAGGCCCGCGAGCGCGGCGGGCAGTGCGGCGAGGGCCTTGGGTGAGGGCCCGAGCGGGTTCTCGTTCGAGGCCACCTTGATCGCCCCCGAGATGCCGAGCTCGCGCTCGAGCTCCTCGATCGGCTTGCCCGGTTGATAAACGTCCAGGCTACGAACATGTTGGGGAACGAACGACGATTCAGACACGGCGAGGGACCCTACAACGTAGGGCCCGTCAAGGGGAGCCCAGGGATCGAGGGTGCGCGTGGCCGGAATGCCCCCGCAGGGCAGACCGGTCTATAGTGCCGACTCATGAGCCCGCGGAAGTCAGGCCTCCTCGTCACCGCGGTGCTCATGCTCCTGCCTACCCTCGCGTTCGCGGCCGGGGGCGGCGACTTCTCGGATGCCGAGCAAAAGGGCTGGGTGTGGATGTATTTGGGTGCGTTCGGCGCCGGGTTCCTGACCTCGCTGACCCCGTGCGTCTACCCGATGATCCCCATCACCCTCGCGATCTTCGGCGCGCGTGGCAAGGACGTCAGCAAGCGCCGCGCCATCACGCTCGCCATCGCCTACGTGCTCGGGATGGGCGTCACCTACGCCGTGCTCGGCGTCGTGTTCGCCACGATCTTCGGGGCCACCGGCTTCGGCAGTCAGCTCTCCCATCCCGCGGTCGTGATCCCGCTGGTGATCGTGTTCGTCGCGTTCGCGGCGTCGATGTTCGGCGCGTTCGAGATCAACCTGCCCTCCGGCCTGCAAGCGCGGCTCAACCAGATCGGCGGCAAGGGCTACGGCGGCGCGTTCGCGATGGGCTCGGTCGGCGGGTTGATCGCCGCACCGTGTACCGGTCCGTTCCTCGGTGGGCTGCTCGCGTTCACCGCGAAGACGAGCGCGTTCGGCGGCGGTACGCTGCTGTTCACCTACGCGATCGGCATGGGTGTGCTGTTCTTCGTGATCGCCGCGTTCGCGATGTCGCTCCCCAAGAGCGGCGCGTGGATGGATGCGGTGAAGTCGATCGGCGGCGTGCTGATGCTGCTCGCGGCGATCTACTTCCTGCGCCCGCTGCTGCCGTGGATGCGCTCGTTCGCGTCGCCCGAGATGTGGTTCCTCGGCCTCGCGCTCGGCGTCGCCGTGTTCGGCATCGTGATCGGCGCGATCCACCTGACGTTCGGGGGCACGCCGGTCGAGAAGTTCCGCAAGGGCCTCGGGCTGCTGTGCCTGGTCGGCGGGCTGTTCGGCGCCTATGCGTGGACGCTGACCCCCAAGCAGAAGCTGCCGTGGGAGCACGACGAGAAGGTCGCGTTCGCGCGTGCGAAGGCAGAGGGCAAGGGTGTGATGGTCGACTTCGCGGCCACCTGGTGCGAGCCCTGCTACGAGTTCGAGCTGACGTTCGGTGACCCCGAGGTCTACGACGAGCTGATCAACCACTTCGTCCCGCTCAAGTTCGACGTCAGCAAGAACACCGACGAGGACCTGAAGGTCCGCGAGAACTACGACGCGACGGGGGCACTCCCCACCGTGGTGTTCGTGACCACCGACGGCATCGAGCTCGCGCGGTTCAAGAGCAAGGTCGGGCCCGACGCGTTCCTCGACGATCTACGCCCCGCGATCGAGCGCCTGCGCGACAAGCAGCGAGGGCGTTAGCGCAGCTTGGGGCTAGGGCCCCAAACCCCGCCTAGAGCAGCTTGAGGTAGAGGCGGAGGAACACGAGGGCCTCGATGTTGACGCCCTGGTAGTGGTTGCTGACGTCGTTGACCGCCACGCCGTTCTTGAAGAAGTAGCCGTACTGCGCCGGCACCATGATCCCGAGGTCGAGGTGGTTCGACAGGTGGGTCCCGAGCGCGACCTTGCCGCCGAGCATGAAGCCCTTGTCGGTGATCTGGCCGTTGTCGAGTGGCGGATCGACCTGCTGGCCGGTGCCGAGCCCGAAGCCGGCCATCGCGGAGAGCTGGAGGAAGCCGCCCTTGCGCGCGGCCTTCTGCTTGGTGTCGCCGAGGCCAACCTCGAAGTCGACGCCGGCGGAGAACTGCGTCCAGGTGCGCACGCTGTTCTCGTCCTCCCCGCCGACGAACGAGTACTGGCGGTGCGTGATGTCCGCAGCGAAGAACAGGAAGCGGCCGGTCACCGAGACGCCGTAGGCACCGTTCGGGGCGTTCGCGAAGAACGCTTCGTCCTTCTGGTCGCCGCCGGTACCCTTTCCGACCTGCCCGCCACCTTGAACGCTGCCCATCAGCACGGCCACATCCGCGTCAGCGGGAGCAGCCGAAAGGATGGCGAGGACGACAATACTCGGGCGCAGCATGCGTCGATTGTATCCCAGACGGATCGTATGATGGCTGCGATGCTCCGAGCGGCCGTGATCGCGATCGCGCTTTGCGGTTGCCGCGACAAGCAAGTCGACGAGGTGAGAGCCGTGCGCGAAGAGGTCTGCGCATGTCGCGACGTCGCGTGTGGCGAGGCTGCGATGAAGAAGCTGCCTGCCAGCCCGGGTAGCCCAGGTCACAAAGCGCAGCAGCTCGCGAGCGAGATGATGACCTGCCTGTCGAAGCTGTATCTCAAGGATCGCCCCGTCGAGGATCCTGACGCGCCCGCGCCGGGTTCTGGCTCGGGCGCGCCTTAGGTCTCGTCGTTCGGCTCGTCGTTCGGCGGCAGTGACAGATCGCCTTCGAGCGCGATCTCGCCGTGGGTTTCGATCGCCGCGGCGCCGTGATCCCACACCATCGGCACCCAGGCCTTGCCGGGGATGATCAGCGCCATCGCCGGCGTGATCACGACGTCGGCATCGGACTCGCGACCGAAGAAGTCGGTGCGCTCGTAGTAGCGAACGAAGTAGCGCGCCAGCACGGCGAACGTGGCGGCGATCGGCACCGCGAGCACCACGCCGACGAAGCCGAGCAGCTTGCCGCCGGCGACCACGGCGAGCAGCGCGCCGGACTCCGAGAGCCCGACGCGATGGCCGACGATCTTGGGCGTCAGGATCGCGGCTTCGAGCAGGTGGAGCACGACGAACACGATCGCGATGCCGCCGAGGATCGAGGCATTGCCGCCGCCGGTGATCACGACGAGCAGCGCGAGCGCGGCACCGACGAACGTACCGATGAACGGGATGATGGTGAGCGCACCGACGACGAAGCCGATCGGCACCGACAGCGGCATGCCGACGATCGTGAACGCGATCGCGTACAGGATCATCAGGATGCTCGTGACGATCGCCTGACCGCGCACCCAGTTCGCGATCACGCGATCGACTTCCTTGGCGAGCTCGCGCACCTCGGCGCGGCGGCGCGGCGGGATCATGTGCTCGAACCGCCGGAGCAGATTCGGCCAGTCGACGAGGAAGTAGAACGCGAACACGGGCACGAGCAGCACCTCGGCGAGCACCCCGACCACGCCGGCGATGCCGGAGAACGCCACCTCGGAGATCCGCTGCATCGGCGAGCTGTCCGCGAGCGCGCCCTTGACGTCGCTGCCGCTGATGTAGTCGCGCCACTGCTTCGGGATCTCGAAACCGAGCGTGTCCTTGAGCCAGGTATCGAGGTTGCCGAGGGTCTCGGGCAGCCGACTGACGAAGTCGCCGAGCTGATTCGCGATCGCCGGCGTGGCGATCGAGATCAGGACGATGAAGCTGCCCAGCGCGAGCCCGAGCAGGATGCCGGCGCCGGCCGCGCGACTCATGCCCTTCTTGACGAGGCGCTCGAGCCACGGGTTGAGCAGATATGCGATGCCGAGCGCCGCGAGGATCGGGCCGAGGACGCCGGCCAGGTAGCCCAGCACGACCCAGCCGAGCACGAAGAACACGAAGATCAGCAGCCAGCGGACCATCGCGAGGATCTGCGTCAGATCCTTGTTCCCTGGAGTGGGCTGCACCGACCTCGGACGTATCACGATCGCCGCGGCTACGTCAGGCGCTCGGTGTAGCCAGCGGGTGCGACGGCGCGGTAGAGGCGCTCGATCGTCGTCATCGCCTCGGCACGCGGGATCGTCACGCCGAACCGCCCGAACGGTTGCTTGACGCCGAGCTCGACGTCGGCGCCCGAATCGTCGACGTAGAAGCCGCCGTAGGTCTCGACCTGGTTGAGCTGGAGGCCGTGCAGGGCACAGCGGTAGAGCACGCGTGCGAGCCAGTAGCGGGGCACCTCGACCGGACCGGGATGCTCGTACGTGAAGCGATCCTCGGGGCGATCCGGAGTCACGGTGATCCGGACGGTGGTGGCGGAGGCGGCCTCGACGACCATCGTCCCGATCGTCAGCGGCAGCGATCCACGTGGTGCGTCCTCGATCGCCACGAACGGCGCGACCGGAAGCTCGGTCCAGCTCGGCGGAATCGGTTCGGGTTTGGCATCGCCCGACAAGACGAGTGCGCGATCGATGCCGGCACCGTCGAGGGAATCACCGGGTTCGATGCGGATCAGATCGCAGGGCTCGCGACCGACGAGGATGACGACCCAGCCGCCACGCAGTGGTGCGATGCGCGCGGGCTTGTCGACGAGTACGAGCTCGGTGTCGCCGACGCGCGCGACCACGCCAGCCGGGCCGTTCAACAGCGCGGCGAGCGAGAGGATCGGTGGCGGGTCGACGTACGGCTTGACGTCATCGGGCTTGCGGCCGGCAGGGAGAGCGACGCTCGGTGCCGTCGACGGCGTCCGGACACTCGCGCAGTAGACCAGCGACAGCACGCAGCGCCGCAGGCCGGGTGGAAACGGGATGGGTGCGAACGGTGGCCGCAGCTTGCCCGGCCAGTGCGCGTAGCCGTACGGGTGCAAGACGAGGTCGCCGGGACGATGGTTGTAGCGAGCGACGTCCGCACCGGTGTTTGGATCGCTGACGAACGTGCGCATCGGGAAGGCATCGATCATCGCGTCGCCGGTGGGCAGCGCGACCGCGTACTCGTCGGAGATGTTGACGTGCGCGAAGTACACGGGCTCGCTCGCCGTCGCGATCTCGAGCTGCGCGACGCCGAGCTTCGCGACGACGGTGAGGTGGTGTTCGTAGCGGTCAGATCTCGCCGCGAGCTCCTTGAGGTTGGTGCGATTTGGCTGCGCCTCGCGCGCCGGTGGAAACGTCCAGGTCTTCGTCGTCGGGTGACGGTCCGTCATGCGCGAAATTCCAGCCGGTTAGCGAGCGCCGGACCAGCGTACCTATGCGTCCGGAAGTGACGAACGCCCGTTCGTACTCGAGGTTCGAAAGGGGACGGTCCCCACGTCGGGGCCGTCATGCCCTCTCCTGGATCCACGGCACGACGATGTCCATGCACCTGTCGATGTCGGGCGCTTCCTTCGCGCCCACCTCCGGCTCGAAGTAGTGGCGCGCGCCGGCGATGACCTCGACGCGCTTGTCCGTCGAGGCCATCGCGCTTCCGATCGCCTGGATGTCGGCCGGGAAGATCTCGCGATCCGCGCCGGCGTGGACGAGCAGCGTCGGCACGGTGATCCGCGCGACGTTCTCGACGAGGTCCGCGTTCGACGACAACCCCGACCAGGTCGACAGCCACGCGCGTGGTGTGCATGTGCGCGCGAGCCCGAGCGCGGCGTAGTTCATCAGATCGGGGCGCTCGGAGAGCAGCGAGCCGTAGTCGCGCGGCGATGGATCGATCGCTTGATCGACGAACGCGGGGTTCGCCATCGTGCGATAGACCACCATCACCGGCTCGTGTGCCTTGCGGCGAGGATCCGTGGCGGTCCTCGACAGCTCGATCTGCGCGCGCGCGAACGCATCGAGACGCGCGACGCGTGCACGCTGGGCGTCGCGGTACGTCGCGAGGAAGGCAGGCGAGTACGTCGACGATTTCGGTGGCGCCGCGAACCCGTGGTCGGGGTTGTAGAGGTCGAGGGCGGGATCGCAGGACATCGGATCGCGCTCGTCGGTCACCGACGGATCGATCGCCGCGAGCATCACGTTCCCCTGCCCGCGATGCGGCGCCGTGTAGATCACGGCGTCGGCGGGCGGCAGGGTCGCCCCGTCGAAGAACGTGGGTGTACCGCCCGGCGAGGTCTTGATCCGATCGCTCGGCGCCGCTTGCGCCTGCGCCTGGTAGTACGCACAGAGCGAGCCGCCACCGCAGTTGCCGAACAGCACGACCTTGTCGACACCCCGCTTCTCCTCGAGGTGGCGCACGCACGCGCCGACGTCGAGCACCATCTCCTCGTGCTCGGCCATCGTGTCGTTGCCGGCGTGGCGGGTCTGCGCGGCGAGCACGCCGAAGCCGGCGGCGAGCAGGCGCGGGATCGCGTAGTGCTGCGTGAAGTCGACGCGCGGGTGGATCACCACGACACCGATCTTCGGGGCCGGATGTGCCGACGACGTCCAGTACAGCGCGCGGAGCTGACGGAGGTCATGCGCGCGGAGCACCAGCGACTCGACGTGCGCGTGCTCGGGGGCGCGCCGGAACCAGAACGGCATGCCGCCCCAGTAGGTCTTCGAGATCAGCATCCCGCCGAAGCTACTACGGTGCCTATGGCAACACCGGCGCGAGATCGAGGGACAGCTTCTTGCGCTCGGACTTGCCGAGCGTGAGCTCGAGGTACGACGAGAAGTACTCCTCGTGGCGGAGCTCGAACCGGTGCGTCCCCGGCGCCACGGCGACGCCACCGCCGATCGCGTCGAGCGGGCCGATGAACCGCCCATCGACGTAGAGCTGCGCGTCGCGCACGTTCGCTTTCAACACCACGACCGCATCCTCCCGCGTCACCTGGGTCGGGCCATTGCGCCCCCCGCAGCCCGTCGCGATCGCGATGACGAAGCCGAACACGAACACGAACAGCATGGCGCGAGGCGTGGCCTGGAACGTCATCAGCGACCCCCTGCGATCGAGAGCTCGACCCTTGGCGACCGCGTGCGATCGAGAGCTCGATGACGCCAACGCTCTCCGCCCTGGGCGATCGAGAGCTCCACGACGCTGCCAACGACCTCGGGTCGCCTCGCCATTAGCGGCCTCCTGCGATCGACAACTCGACGAGATCGCCGACGACCTTCACTTGAACCGAGGTATCTGCGGTCGGCGCCTTCTTCGCGATCGAGGCGATCTTCGACACCGACTCCGTCGTCGACACCCCGATCACCCAGCCGCCCGGCGATACGCGATGCAGCGCCGCGCGCGACACGCCCTTCGCACCGCCGAGGTACTTGAGCTCCGCGGCGACCAGCGCGAACGGCGTCTTTCCCGGCATCCGGATCAGGACAACGCCGGGCTCGGCGATCGGCGTGTCGTCGCCGACCCAACCGGCCGCCGGCGCGACCGGTACCTGTACCGCCGGCATCGCATCGCCCGACGCGGCGACCAGCGCGCGCTCGATCGCGGCGTTGATCGCAGCCGGTTCGACACCGCGGCTCGCGACCACCCCGAGCCCCTGCCCCATCAGCTTCTTGCCGCGCGCGATCACGCGGACGTGTGCGGTGACGAGCGAGGCCGTCGTCGGCAACCCGCGGATCGAGACCGCCGCGCTGACAGTGACCCCGGCGATCACGGCGATCTCGGCCTTCGAGTCGGCGGCGATCGCCTCGGCCTCGTCGTCCTCGAGTGGCAGCTCGCCGCCGGCCTTGGGCGCCGGACCCGTGGTGGTCGCGCGCTTGACCGTCAACCCGCTACCCCGCAACGACGACGCCAGGACACCGAGTCCCGGGACTTCCTTCTCGGCGCTCGCACCAAAGGATGCGCGTGTCCCGCCGGTCTCGCTGACCCGTAGCAGGATCACGGTAGTACGCGCGGCCACCGGCGCCGCGGGATCGCCGCCGCCTCCGGCGATCGACAGTTGCTCGAGGCGATCGCGCATCTTGTCCCGATCGACACGCACGGCAACGCTCAGTTGCTTGCGGCCGTCGACGAGGTCTTCTTTCTCGACCTTGAACCCGACCACCCACAGTCGCGCGCGCGCCACGATCTCCTTGTCGAGCGTGGCCTTGTGCGTCTTGCGCGTGGGTGCGTCGAGGACGTCGGCCAGCGCTTGCCCGATCGCGCGACCGAACGCTTCGTCGAGCGCGACGACGCGCGGATCCGCACCGCTGGCGTCTGCATCGCCCTCGGCTTGATACGACGCGACGTCCTCTGCGTGCGCCAACGCCGGCGCCAGCAGGAGAAGCATCACGAGGACTGCACGCATGGTGTGGAGCCTAGCGCACGGCAGGTGCGCGCTGCACCGCAATAACCGCGGGATCCCGCGCGTTTGCTACGGGCTCGGCTCGAGCTCGCTCGGGCTGGCCGGGCTGTCACTCTTGAGCTCGGCGTTGATGCACGCGAGGAACCCGAAGCACAGGCCCTCGGCGTCCGCGTAGCACTTCTTGAACGTCGGCTGGGTCTCGCACGCATTGTTGCAGGTGGGTTGATCCATGTCGCTCGTGCCGGGGCACTTCGCGAGCTTCGTGCAGATGTCCGGGCACGCGGTCGGCACCTCGGTGCGAACGAAGCCCTTCGAGTTGCTCATCATGTTGTTGACCACGAAGATCAAGACGACGAGCACCACGCCGACGCCACCGAAGATCAACCACGACGACAGGCCGAGCCCCGCCGCGGGCTTGGGCTTGGCGCCGACGAAGCCGTAGGACGGCTGCCCCGGATGCGGCTGCATTGGCTGCACGTCGTTGACGAAGCCGTAGGGCCCGACCGCCGGTCCCTGCGGTGCGGTGAACGCGCCGGGCGTGACGTTCGGCGTGCTCGGCGCGGGAAACGGTGCGCTCGGTGTGCCGGGTGCGGTGAAGGGTGTGCTCGGCGTGCCCGGTGCGGTGAAGGGTGCGCTCGGCGTGACGTGCGGTGTGGCGGCATAGCCGACGCTCGGTGCACCCGGCGGAGGAACATGCGGCGTGAACGGGGTGCTCTGCGCGGTCTGCGGTGCGCTCACCGCGGGGTGCGCACCGAGCTGCACGGACTGCGGTGCACTGACCGCGTGATGCTGGCGGCTCGGGATCGACGGGCCGCTGTCGGCCGCGGTCATCTGGTTCGAGCGCGGCGAGCCGAGGCCGTTCAGCGTCGAGCTCACCGGCGGCGCGGTGCCTTCGATCAACATCGCCGACACGCTGATCGCCATGTCGGCCGACGACGCGAAGCGGTGGTTGCGATCCTTCGCCAGCGCGCTCGCGAAGAACGCCTTCATCGATGGCGTGGCCTCCGGGAGATACACACCGATCGGATCCGGCTCCTGGGTCGCCAGCGCCGTCATGATCTCGGCGAGCTGCGTGCCACGGAACGGCAGCTTGCCCGTCAGCATCTCGTAGACCATCACGCCGACCGCCCACAGATCCGCCCGCACATCGACGGTGCTCGCGTCCGACAGCTGCTCCGGCGCCATGTAGCTCAGCGTGCCGAGCATCATGCCCGCCGCGGTGCGCCCGGCTTGCACCATCTTCGCGATGCCGAAATCGAGCAGCTTCACCGTGTTCGTCGGTCCAGCCAGGAACACGTTCTCGGGCTTGAGATCGCGATGGATGATGCCGCGCGCGTGCGCGGCGCCGAGCGCATCGAGCAGCTCGAGCAAGATCCGTCGCGCCACCTGCGGCGGCAGCGTCGGGTACATCGCCTGGCGCAGCGTGCGGCCGGTGAGCAGCTCCATCGCGAGGTAGAGCTCGCCCTCGGGCGTCACCCCGGCGTCGTGGACCTGGACGATGCCCGCATGGCCGATCGTGGTCGGCGTCTGCGCCTCGCGCAGAAAGCGCTCCTTCGCCTCTTCGTTCATCTGCAGATCGGGCTGCAGCATCTTGAGCGCGACCTGCGCACTCGTGAACTTGTGGCGAGCCTTGAGCACGACGCCCATGCCGCCCTGCCCGATCATCGATTCGACAACGTAGCGGCCGTCGATCAGCCGGCCGGTCCAGGTGTCGCTCATGAGGGGACCAGCCTAGCAGAGCCTGCCGCGCGGGGGCTGCACGAGATCATCGTCCCCGCGCGCATCCAAACGATGATCACGGTCGGAGAACGAGGTACAGCGTCGAGGGTCCACCGTTCGTGGTCGGCGGGGGTCCTGTCACGGCGTCGACACTCGGCTGACCGGGCTTGCGCGGCGCTCCCAGTGGGTTGCCGTCGGGGATCTCGATCAACCCGGGCTTCTCACCGGTGGCCTTGACGCGGGGCGCGTCCTTGGCCCACGCCGGCACGTCCTTGCGCCAGATCACCGCGGCGGCCCAATGTCCGATCGCATACCCGAGCGCCGGCTTCGCGGTGACGCCTTCAACGATCACGACCGGTGGAGCGAGGTCGCCTTCCGGGAGCTGCGAGCGTGGGCTGCCGTGCAGGGCCAGCCGCACCGCCTCGAGCGGCAGCGCGAGCGTGACGGTCCACGAGCCATCGGTCTGCGGCGCGGCCGCGATCGGGTACGCGCGCTCGACCACCTTCGCGATCCGCTCCGCGACAGCGGTGCTGGTGAGGCGATCCTTGACGGTGCCGCCACTCGCAAGTGGCAGCGCGGGAAGCTGCGCGGCGAGCTGCTTCCGCGCCGCGTCCTCGGCCATCCGCCTCGCGGGCTCGCGGGCCGCTGCCGGCGAGGGAGCCTGCCGGTTCGCGATGCCGACGCCCTCCGCGATGATCAGCCCGCGTGCCCAATCGACGTCGGCATGTGCGGCCGACGCCATCAGCACCAGAGCCAGGAGCAGCTTCACTCCCACTCGATCGTACCGGGCGGCTTCGACGTGATGTCGTAGACCACGCGGTTGATCCCGCGGACCTCGTTGATCACGCGCGAGCTGATGCGCCCGAGCAGGTCGTACGGCAGCTGGACCCAGTCCGCGGTCATGCCGTCTCGCGAGTGCACGGCGCGGAGCGCGAGCGCCTCCTCGTACGTCCGCGCATCGCCCATCACCCCGACGGAGCGCACCGGCAACAGCACGCCGAACGACTGCCAGATCGAGTCGTACAGCCCCGCCGCGCGGATCTCTTCGTCGATGATCGCATCCGCGTTGCGAAGCACGTCGAGGCGCCCCTTGGTCAACGCGCCTAGACACCGCACCGCGAGCCCCGGACCGGGGAACGGCTGCCGCGACACCATGTGCTTGGGCAGCCCGAGCTCGAGCCCGAGCTGACGGACCTCGTCCTTGAACAGCTCCCGCAGCGGCTCGACCAGCGCGAGGTTCATCCGCTCCGGCAAGCCACCGACGTTGTGGTGGCTCTTGATCACGTGCGACGGACCCTTGAGCGACACGCTCTCGATCACGTCCGGGTACAGCGTGCCCTGCGCGAGGAACTTGGCATCGTTGATCGCCTTGGCCTGCTCCTCGAACACGGCGATGAACTCGTAGCCGATCAGCTTCCGCTTCTTCTCCGGATCGCTGACGTCCGCGAGCCTGTCGAGGAAGCGCTGCTCGGCGTCGATCACGCGGAGGTCGACCTTGAAGTGATCGAGGAAGATCGTGGCGACGTAGTCGCGCTCGCCTTTGCGAAGCACGCCGTTGTCGACGAAGATGCACGTCAACCGATCGCCGATCGCCTTGTGGATCAACGCCGCGGCGACCGACGAATCGACGCCGCCCGACAGGCCACAGATGACTCTCCCGTCGTCACCGACCTGCTGACGGATCCGCTCGACCGACTCGTCGACGAACGACGCCATCGACCAGTCGCCCTTCGCTCCCACGATGCCGAACAGGAAGTTGCCGAGCAGCTCGGCACCGCGGGCCGTGTGGACGACCTCGGGGTGAAACTGCACGCAGTGGATCTTCTTCGCCGGATTCGCGAACCCGGAGAACTTGCAGTTGTCGCTGGAGGCCGTGTGCACGAAGCCCTGAGGGATCGCCTCGACGTGATCGCCGTGCGACGCCCACACCGACAGCTCCTCGTTCGCGGACACCGACTTGAAGACGCCCTCACCCTTGAGCACGTGCACCTTGGCGCGCCCGTACTCGCGACGCTCCGCGGCACGGACGTCACCACCGAGGAGCCGCGCGGTGAGCTGCGCCCCGTAGCAGATGCCGAGCATCGGCACGCCGAGCTCGAACACGCCCTTGTCGATCGTGGGCGCACCGTCGTCGTAGACCGATGACGGGCCACCCGACAGGACGATCGCCATCGGGCGGAGCGCGCGGAGCTTGGCGAGCTCGGGATCGAGCGCGATCGTGTAGGGGTGGATCTCGCAGTAGACCGACTGCTCGCGGATCCGGCGCGCGATCAGCTGCGTGTACTGCGACCCGAAATCGAGGATGACGACGAGCTGATGTTTCATGATTATTCGACCCGGTAGTTCGGCGCTTCCTTCGTGATGATCACGTCGTGGACGTGACTCTCGCGAAGGCCGGAGGGCGAGATCTTGACGAACTTCGCCTTCGCATGGAGCTCGTTGATCGTGGCGCAGCCGAGGTACCCCATCGACGCGCGCAGGCCGCCGACCAGCTGGTAGATCGACTCGCGCAGCGGCCCCTTGTACGGGACGCGCCCCTCGATGCCCTCGGGCACGAGCTTCTGCGGCGTCTCGACGTCCGCCTGGAAGTACCGATCCTTCGAGCCTTCCTTCATCGCGCCGATCGAGCCCATGCCTCGATAGCTCTTATAGGAGCGGCCCTGGTACAGGATGATCTCGCCCGGTGCTTCATCGGTGCCGGCGAACAGCGAGCCGATCATCACCGTGTCCGCTCCGGCGGCGAGCGCCTTCGCGACGTCCCCCGAGTACTTGATGCCACCGTCCGCGATGATCGCGACGCCGGTACCCTTCGCGGCGTTGACAGCATCGGAGATCGCGGTGAGCTGCGGCACGCCGACCCCGGCGACGATCCGCGTGGTGCAGATCGAGCCCGGACCGACGCCGACCTTGACGGCATTGACGCCGGTCTCGATCAGCGCGCGCGTGGCCTCGGCCGTGGCGACGTTGCCGGCGACCAGCTGGAGCTTCGGGAACTGCTTCCGGACGTCCCGGCACGCCTGGAGCACGCCGCTGCTATGACCGTGCGCCGTATCGATGCAGATCACGTCGCACCCCGCGGCGAGCAGCGCCTCGATCCGGGCATCGCGATCGGTCCCGACGCCGACGGCGGCCCCGACGCGCAACCGCCCGCCATCGTCGGTGGCCGCGGTGGGATTCATCTCCGCCTGCTCGATGTCACGGATCGTGATCAGGCCCTTGAGCTTGCCGGCCGAATCGACGACGAGCAGCTTCTCGATCCGGTGCTTGTGGAGCAGCTCCTTCGCTTCCTCGAGCGAGTAGGTGGCGCCATCCTTGATCGTCACCAGGTTCTTGGTCATCAGCTCGCCGACCTGGAGCGACAGCCGCTTCTCGAACCGCACGTCGCGGTTGGTCAGGATGCCGACCGGGCGCCGCTCCGCATCCACCACGGGCAGCCCGCTGATCCGGTGGTGCCGCATGATCGCGAGCGCGTCCTCGAGCGTGCGCGACGGCGCGATCGTCAACGGATCGACGACGATGCCGGACTGCGCCTTCTTGACGCGCGAGACCTCGCGCGCCTGCTCCTCGATCGTCAGGTTCTTGTGGATGAACCCCATGCCGCCTTCGCGCGCCATGCGGATCGCGGTGGCGGCCTCGGTGACCGTATCCATCGCGGAGGACACCAGCGGCATGCGCAGCGGGATCGCCGGCGTCAACCGCGTGGCGACATCGACGTCTTTCGGGATGACCTCGGAGAACCCCGGCACCAGCAAGACATCGTCGAAGGTGAGCGCTTCGCGAAGGATGTCGTCGAGCATGGCGGACCATACTCGCGCGGTCTGACGCTGGCAACGCCCGGCACCACGCGCGACGCCCACGCGATCGTCGGCTAACGCTGCGAAAGGTGTAGGCTCGTCACCTGGTGACCGGTCGCCCTGCTTCGATCCGGATCGCCCTCGCCGGCGCGATCCTCGGCCTGCTGGTCGCGCACGCGCTGACCTGGGCCCCGACGCAGATCCTGTGGGCATGCCACGTCGCCTCGATGGTGATCGCGCTCGGCCTCGCCTGCGACCTCCCGCGCGCGATCGCCGTCGGCCTGGTGTTTCACGTCGGTCAGGGCATCCCCGCGTGGCTGCTCGATCTGTTCGTGATCGGCGAGTCCTCGGTGACGTCGACGCTGCTCCACGTCGTCCCGCTCGCGGCCTGCCTGTGGGCGCTGTGGCCCAAGCCGTTGCCGCGCGGGATCTTGGTCCCGGCGTGGTTGCTCCATCCGTTCGCGATGATCCTCGCGTACCTGATCGCGGATCCGGTGCTCAACGTCATGCTCGTCCACGAGCCGTACGGCCCCGCGGCTGGGATGTTCGACGCGATGTGGATGACCCACGCGTTCAACCTCGCGCTCGCGCTGGGGTGTTGCACGCTTGGCTGGGTGGTGCTGCGATTCGTCGTCTGGCGGAACAAGTGAGGCTGCTGGGCTACCTCGCGCTTCGCGACCTGCTCGCGACGAAATGGTCACTCGCGCTGCTGGTGATCGCCGTCGCGATCGGGGTCGGCTTCCAGATCCCGAACACCGCGAACCTCGCCGGCTCGACCGCGACGCTGCTCGAGGAGGCCCTCGTGTGGGGCGCCGGCGACGTGCGTGTCGAGCCCGTCGATCGCGCGCGGTTCTCCGACGGTGATGCGGCCGCGCGCCGGGTGGTCGAGCTCACCGGCGGTCGCGTCGTGCCCGTGCTCCAGCTCGCGGGCGCGGTCGGCACCAATGGCGCGTTCGCCGCGACCCCGATCCTCGGCATCGACAGCCCCGCGCCGATCCGGCTCGTCGAGGGCTCCGCCGACAACCTGGGCGACACTGGCATCGTGATCGGCAGCTCGCTCGCGCGGCGGTTCGAGGTCAAGGTCGGCGATCCGATCGAGCTCCGCGTGCTGTTCAGCGGGCTCGAGACGGCACCCACCGACGATGACCTCGGCGCGTACACGATGACCGTGCGCGGCATCGCGGGCGGCACCTCGGGCGCGTATCGCTTCGCGTTCGTCGATCGCCGGTGGCTCGCCGGGGCGCTCGGCGAGCCCGCCGCGGCGAGCAATCTCTATGTTCATCTCGCCGACCACGACGACGCCGGGGTGGTCGCGGCCGCGTTGCCCGTCGCCGATCCGACGCTGCTCGCGATCGAGTGGCGGCTCGATGACCCGCAGCTGCCGAACCTGATCGCCGCGAACCGGGTGATCGGTCGGGTCAGCTACGGCATGGTGATCGCCGCGGTCTCGGTGCCGCTGCTCGCCCTGCTCTACCTCCGCGTGCTGCGGCGCCGCCGGCAATTCGCCGTCCTCGCGGCGCTCGGGCTGTCGCGTGCCGAGCTGTTCGCGATCTCGCTGCTGCAATCGATCATCGTCGGCGTGCTCGGCTCGCTGGCCGGCGCCGCGATCGGCTACGGCGCGATCCGCTACTTCGAGCGCAGCCCGATCTTCGAGTGGGAGGGCCTGTCGGTGCGTCCCCTCAGCTCGGCCGCCACGTTCCTGACGCCGATCGTGGTCGTGCTCGCGACCACGATCATCGCCGGCTCGCTCGCCGCGTGGCGGGCCGCGCGCACGCGCACCGCGCGGATCCTGCAGAGGCTCGAGTGAGGATCGTCGTCGTCCTCGGGGTGCGCGGCCTCGCCGCCGGCCTCGGCACCACGGTCATGCTGGTGCTCGCGGTCGCGCTGGGGACCGCGTTCCAGATCCCGAACACCGCGAACCTCGACGGGCTCCATGCCGCGCTGCTCGAGGACGGGCTCGCCTACGGCGCCGGCGACATCCGGATCGAGGCGCGCGATCGGGCGCGCTTCGTCGAGGGCACGACCCAGACGCTGCCCGCGCTGCGCGAGCTGATCGCCAGGCGCGAGCTCCCGGTCCACGCGCTCGTCACCTCGCTGGTGTTTCCCGGGGCGGTGCGTGCGGTGCCGACGCCGGGCGTCACCGCGCCCGCCAAGTTCTTCGGCGCACCGGTGATCGGCCTCGACCCCGGCGCGGTGCGGCCGTTCCACGTCGTCGCGGGCACCGACCTGCCGGCGGAGTCCAGCCTTCGCTCGGTCCTCGTCGGCGCGACGATCGCGAACCGCCTCCAGCTCCGGATCGGCGATGCGGTCCAGCTGCGCGTGCTGTACGGCGGATCCACCGCCCTGGGCGACAGCAACCAGGGGTCGTTCGAGGTCGTCGTGCGCGGGATCGTGACGTCGAGCAACGGCGCCTACCGGTTCGTGTTCGTCGATCGCGCGTTGCTCGGCGACGCCGCGGGCACGCCGACGGGCCTGACCACCATCGGGATCCACCTCGACGATCACGCCTCGGCGCGCGCGCTGGTCCCGGTGTTCGCCGCCGCGCTACCGGACGCACGCGTGGTCGCCTGGCGCGACGACGAGCCCGGGTTCGCGAGCTACCTCGACGCGCGCGACGTGATCGGCGCGGTGTCGTACGCGATGGTGATCGCCGCGATCGCGATCCCGATGTGGGCGCTCCTCTATATCCAGGTGCTGCGGCGCCGCCGCGAGCTCGCGATCCTGCGCAGCCTCGGGTTCACCCGCCTCGAGATCGCCGCGATCTGCGTGGTCCAGGCGCTCGCGATCGCCGTGACCGGGTGCGCGATCGGCGCCGGGCTCGGCTACGCGGCGATCCAGTACTTCGCGGCGAACCCGTTGTTCGAGTGGGAGAGCCTGCGGGTCACGCCGATCGCGTCGCCGTCGACGTTCCTCGTGCCGTGCCTGGTGATCGTGGTGACGGCGATCCTCGCCGCGGTTCCTCCGGCGTGGCGAGCATCGCGCGTGGCACCGGCGAGCGTGCTACGGAGGATCGAGTGATCGACGTCCGGGGAGTCCGCCGCACGCTCGGCAACCGCGAGGTGGTCGCGGGCGTGGATCTCGCGATCGCGGCCGGCGAGACCATCGCGTTGATGGGCCCGAGCGGTTGTGGCAAGACCACGCTGCTGCAGATGATCGGCTTGCTCGATCGTCCCGACGCCGGCGCGATCGCGATCGAGAGCGTCGATGCATGGGCGCAGTCCGATCGCGCCCGCGCCGCGCTGCGCCTCCGCACGATCGGCTTCGTGTTCCAGCAGAGCAACCTGCTCGAGCACCTCAGCGCGCGCGACAACGTCGCACTCCCGGCATGGCGGGCGACCGGCTCGCGCAAGCACGCGCTGCGCGACGCCGACCAGCTGCTCGAGCGCTTCGGCGTCGGCCAGCGCGGACGTGCCCGCGGCAACGAGCTGTCGATCGGCGAGGCGCAGCGGGTGGCCATCGCGCGCGCCCTGATCAACCGCCCGCGCCTGATCCTGGCCGACGAGCCGACCGGCAGCCTCGACGGCGAGTCCGCGGCGGTGGTGGTCGACGCCCTGCTGAGCACGCGAGGGTTCGGGACCGGGTCCCGAGAGCAACCGGACGACCCGGCTGTGCTGCTCGCCACGCACGACCCGGAAGTTGCCGCCCGGGCGGGTCGCATCGTGCGCATGCGCGATGGCAAGCTGTCCGCGTGACCCCCGACCGCCTGCTCCGCTCGACGACGTCGCTGTGCGCGACGTGCAAGAGCTCGGTGCCGGCAGAGCTCTGGCGGGTCGGCAGCCGCGTGGTGATGAAGAAGCGGTGCGCCACCCACGGCGCAGCCGAGGTCGAGATCGCGGGAGACGCCGACTGGTACGACGCGATCGTCGCGCAGG
>JANNBP010000240.1:0-2170 GCA_031385555.1 Deltaproteobacteria bacterium
GGGCCGGCGCCGGATCTTTTCGGTGAGCTGGCCGCCTTCCTCGTATCCGACGTAGCCCGGCGGCGCGCCGATGAGCCGGCTGACGGCGTGCTTCTCCATGTACTCGGACATGTCGATGCGGACCATCGCGTCCTCGTCACCGAACAGGAACTCGGCCAGCGTGCGCGCCAGCTCGGTCTTGCCGACGCCCGACGGGCCTAGGAAGATGAACGAACCGGTCGGCCGCTTGGGATCCTTGAGCCCGGCGCGCGAGCGACGGATCGCCTTGGAGACGACCTCGACCGCGGCGTGCTGGCCGATCACGCGCTTGTGGAGTTCGTCCTCCATGCGCATCAGCTTTGCCGTCTCGGCCTCGGTCAGCTTGAAGACAGGGATGCCGGTCCACATCGAGACGATGTCGGCGATCTCTTCTTCGCCGATCGCCGGACGCGGGCTCTCACCCTCGCCGGCACGCCACTGCTCCTCGAGCTCCTTCTTCTTCTCGGAAAGCTTGCGCTCGTCGTCGCGCAGCGACGCCGCCTTCTCGAACTCCTGGTCCTCGATCGCCGTTTCCTTCTCACGCCGCGTGCGCTCGATGTCCTCTTCGAGCTCGCGGTAGACCGGCGGAGAGGTCATCGACTTGATGCGCATCCGCGATGCGGCTTCGTCGATCAGGTCGATCGCCTTATCGGGTAGCTGACGATCAGCGATGTAGCGATCGGCCAGCTCCGAGGCAGCCTGCAGCGCCTCGTCTGTGATCTCGACCTTGTGGTGCTGCTCGTAGCGATCACGCAGGCCTTCGAGGATCTGAACGGTCTCCTCGATTGACGGCGGCTCGACGCGAATCTGCTGGAAGCGGCGTTCCAGGGCGCTGTCGCGCTCCAGGTACTTGCGGTACTCGTCGAGCGTGGTCGCGCCGATCTTCTGCAGTTCGCCTCGGGCCTGCGGGGGCTTCTGGATCTAAGCCGCGTCTTTGGCGCCCTCGGCCGCGCCGGCGCCGACGAGGTTGTGCAGCTCGTCGATGAACAGGATGATGTCGCCGCGCTGGGTGATCTCCTTCATCACCTTCTTTAGGCGCTCCTCGAACTCGCCGCGGTACTTCGAGCCGGCGACGAGTGCCGCCAGGTCGAGCGTGTAGATCTGCTTGCCCTTCAGCAGTTCCGGCACGTCGGCGTTGGTGATCCGCTGAGCGAGCCCCTCGACGACGGCTGTCTTGCCGACGCCCGGCTCGCCGATCAGCACCGGGTTGTTCTTGGTGCGGCGCGAGAGGATCTGCATGATCCGCTCGATCTCGGTCTCGCGCCCTACGACGGGGTCGAGTTTGCCCTCCGCGGCAAGCTTCGTCAGGTTGCGCCCGAACTGGTCGAGCAGCTTGGAAGACTTCTTGCCCTCACCCTGCTGTGCGGCGCTCTGACCCTGCGACCCCGAACTGGAACCGGAGCCCTGGCGGCGACCGCCGGGACCGGAGAGCATGCGGATGACTTCGTTGCGGATCTTCTCCGAGTCGGCATCGAAGTCGAGCAGGATGCGTGCGGCGACGCCTTCGTTCTCACGAACGAGGCCGAGCAGGATGTGCTCCGTACCGATGTAGTTGTGACCGAGGCTCAGCGCCTCGCGCAGCGCAAGCTCAAGAACCTTCTTGGCACGCGGCGTGAATGGGATCTGCCCCGAGGTGACCTCTTCGCCAGAGCCGACGATGCGCACGACCTGGGCACGCACGCGCTCGACGGTGATGTCAAGGCTCTCCAGCACACGCGCGGCGAGGCCTTCCTCTTCGCGCAACAGCCCGAGCAGGATGTGCTCGGTGCCGATGTAGTTGTGCTTGAGCGTCCGCGCCTCTTCCTGGGCGAGGACAACCACCTGGCGGGCTCGTTCGGTGAATCGCTCGAACATCTCTTACTCGGTCCTTCCTGCCGTCGCGGAGGGCGTGGCAGTCGGTCGTTGCAGTGGTCTTGGGTGCTTGCTGTGAAGTTGGTGTCTCGTGCTGCTTCGGAGGGTCGCTTACAACCCGTTTCTCAACCTAGTTTCGACCGGGAAGGCCGATCGGATGAGCGAACGGGTTATGAACAGGCGGCATGGCACATCCTACCAACGGGTTCAGCTGAGCAGTGTGGGTTCGAATGCCCCATTCCGCCGGGGTTCCCGCTCGCTGGGTGGTTTCCTGCGAAGAGCATCGCAGCCCCGGCAATCG
>JANNBP010000242.1:0-10516 GCA_031385555.1 Deltaproteobacteria bacterium
GACCAGCGCGATGTACGCCTCCATCGCCGCGTCCTTGGTCTTGCCCTTCTGCTTCACCCACGCATCGAACTTCGCGCGCCCCTTGAGGTCGAGCATGCCGGGCCGCGAGCCGGTGGCGTCCCCGACGGTGGCCTGCTTGTACGCGCGCGCGTTGGTGACGGGCGGGACGCGTGGCATCGGTCGCGCGGTCGCCGACGAGCTCGCGTCACTCCAGACCACCGCAAAGGACCGTTCCTCGCTCGCGAAACGAGCACTCCCATCCACATGCGAGCTCCACGACGAGCAAGGTCGCCTGGCGTTTGTTCTGCACGCCGACCTGCAGGTGAGTGCGCCCGCGCGCCCCCGATCCGCGCGCTACTCCTCGAACACGTCGCGGTTCGGATGCTTCGCGCGGTCGATCATCGACTTGACCTGGTAGACGATGCCATCCCACCGCACGTGCCACTTGCGCGCCACGATCTCGGCGAGCAGCGCGTCCCCCTCGGCGGTCTTGCCGAGCGCGATCAGCGCCTGCGCCTCGCGCATCCGGTGCGTCGGGTTCGTCTGGTCGAGGATCAACGCCTGGTGCCAGTAGTCGACGGCCTCGGCGACACGTCCCTGGCTCTCGAACGCCTGCGCGACCACCGCGTAGCCATCGCCCGACATCGGATCGCGCTCGATCACGCTCGACAGGTGACGCCACGCTTCCTTGGTGTCGCCGACCGCGAGCAGCAGCTCGCCGAGCTGCGAGTCGATCTGGCTGTTACCCGGATCGATCGCGCGCCACTTCGCACCCCACGACAGCGCGCGCTGCACGGCTTTCGTGCGCTCGCTCCCCGGCCCCTGCGACGTAGCCAGCTGACGCGAGATCGCGATGATCTGCGAGAGCTCGCTGCGGACCGTGCTGAGCGACACCTGCTCGTCGGCATCCGCCGCAGCCTGTGCTGCCTCGAAGTGCGCGAGCGCATCCGCCTGGCGACCCTGCTGGAGCGCCAGCGCACCGACGAGCTGATGGAGCTGACGCGACGGGTGTTGCTTGACGAGCGGCTCGAGCAGCGACCCGCCGAAGGCCGCCTGGCCGTAGCTCATCGCCATCTGCGCCACCGCGATCGTGCGATCCGGATCTCCCGACGCGAGCTTCGCTGCCCGCGCGAGGATCGCCGGCGTATCGATCGGATGGCTCGCCGAGACCGGCAGCAGTGACAACACGTGCTCGTAGTTGTCGCTCGCGAGCACCTTGTCGCGCCACTTCGCCCACACCAGCTGCCAGCCGGCTTGACCGCGCCGCGACTGCTGGAAGGAGTACTGCAACGACTGCAACATGGGCGGCGTGGCGGCGAGCTCGAGCTCGTCGATCAGCGCGACCACGCGCTCGGCCGCCGCGTCGTACTGACCGCGAGTGGCGAGCAGCTGCGCGGCCTGGGCGCGCGCCTGGTTCTTGTAGGCGCCCTTCGCGACGCTGTCCCACAGCCGCTTGATGTCGGCGGGCTTCATCTGATAGCGGTTCGTCGACGCACCGACACCGATCAAGCGCAGGTCGGGCGCTCGCTCGCCGAGCGAGAGCAGGCGATCGACCGCCAGCGCGTCCTTGTCGGCGATGAACAGCGCCGTCGCTTCGCGTAGCGTCCACAACGCACCCACCATGCCGGTGCTCGTCTTCGCCTTGAGGCGCTCGGCCTGCTGCTTCTGCGCGTACAGCCGGCCCGCCTGGAGGTACTGCACGACGACCCCGGTCTGCTTGTCGATCGCCTTCGCGAACTGCGCGTCGGTGGTCGCGGTCGCGAGACCGCTGCTGGCGAGGACGATGTCCCCGAGCGCGACGCCGCCGTTCGCACGCAGCAACTCGAACGTCGCGAACAGGTTCGTCCGATCGTTGACCGCCGCGAGGCTCGCCATCCGCTGGCGCTGCGCGTGCCGCCACTCGGCGGAGCCGACGGTCAGCTTGCCGGCCTTGGCTTCCCAGTGCGTCGCCACACGCATCGGCATCTCGACCGGAGTCCCGGCGACGAAGGAGCTTCCGGAAGAGGCCCCATGTGCCCACGCCACCGCGTCGGTGATCGGCAGCCCCGAGTACCCGATCGCGAGCTCGCCGGTGCCGGTCTTGATCCTCGTCGGGCCGATCGTGTTCCACGTCAGCTCGAACAGAAGCTCGCCTTTCCCGTCACGCATCGACACGAGATGATGCTGCGCATCGAACACCATCACGTACGCGAGCACCGGCTTGGTCTTCTTCGGACCATCGGCGACGAGCTTGTGGAGCGAGACCTCGCGGCCCTTCGCCGTGACCTCGAACCACCGCGCGTACTGCGCCGGCTCCGCGATCCACAGCGGCATGTACGCGAGCTGGAGCGCGACCGCATCGTCGGCGGCGACCCGCGTGATGTCGATCCCGAGCTCGGCGTAGCGCCGGGTCATCGTCTTGCCATCGAACGAAGCGGTCTCCGCAAGATCCGCACCGGTGGTATGGCGCCAGCCGAGCTGGTGCGCCGCATCGAGCGCGAGCTCGTGATCACCCCAGCGATACACCCCCAACGGCACCGCGGCGCGCGCGGCGTCCAGCAGCTGCTTGGCGGCGTCGTCGATCGCGTGCGTCTTCTGACCCGCCGCGGCCATCTCGAGCTCGCGGCGCCAACCGTCGGCGGTATCCGGGTACAACCCGACGAGGAACGCGGTCAGATCGTCGTAGCTCGGATCCGTCGGAGACCCCATCCGCGACGGGTAGCTGATCGGACGTGCCCAGCCCGCCGACTTCGTCGCGGACTTGCCGGCGATCGCGCTGAACCGATCCGAGTCGCGGCGCGAGAACCGACCCTCGCCACCCATGCCACCGATCTCGTCGGCGAACACGGTCGCGCGTTGCTGCTTCTCCTCGAGGACCACCTTGCGCACCGCCGGTGCGTCATCGGATCGCGCACCCTGCTCGTCCTCACCCGAGCTGTCGAGGTCGGTCGACTTCGCCTTGTCGGCATGCTCCGCCGGCTTCTCATCCTTGGGCTGCTCGCTCCGCAACGGCCCTCCCTTGCTGGCGAGGCCGAGGCCACCGCGACCACCACCGAACCCGAACCCGCTACCGCTACCATTGCCGACCCCAACCGTACGGTCGATGACCAGGTTCGGGTCGTAGTAGCCTGCGTTGAACATCGCCTGCACCGGCCGGCGAACCAGCACGGCGTCGCTCGCGATGTCGGGCGTCAGCGTCGGGAGCGACACCACGGCGATCTTGTCGGGCACCTTGTAGGGAGCCCAGGTCTCGCCGGTGCCCTTCTCGACGCCATACTTCTTGTACATCGCGTCGTTCTCGAGGACGAGCAGCGACGTGTGGCGCGACAGCAGGAAGTACTGCTTGCCGAGCGCGATGATCTCCTTGCGGATGCCCTCGTCGCGTTCCTCGCGCAGCTCGCTCTCGGTCCTGCAGACCGGCTGCTTCGCCACGAGCGGGCGCGCACGCTGCTGCACCGGCTCGGGCGACGGTGCCACGCACGGCGGCACCTCGACGGGATCGTGCTTCGCGAGCAGGCGCGCACCGATGTGGCGCTGCGCCCACAGCCGCGGCAGATAGCCGGCGTTCGGCGCACCACCGGCTAGCTCGACGCGCTGCTTCCACGGCGCGCCGTTCATCGTGCCCGTGAGCTCGACCGTGACGGGCTCGAGATCGCTCGCGAGCTTGGCGACGAGCTCGAGCTCCTCACCGTCGGCGAGCTGCGGCGTCTTGATGTAGACGGTCGCCGGCACGTGCGTGCCGTTGCGATCGAGCAGCTTGCCTTCGAGGCCCGCCACGCGCGGCGTGTGCAGCGCGGCGACCAGATCGAACGCGCGCCAGCCGAGGTCGTCGGCGAGATCGAGCGTGGTCGAGTACCCGCCACTCGCGGCCGCGAGCGACTCGAGCGTCTGCGTGTCGGGACCATCCCCGATCCCGACGCCGATGAAGTGCGCCTTGCCGGCGAGCCTGGCGCGCAGCTTGTCGAGCTGGCGTGGCCCGCTCGAGATGATGCCGTCGCCGAGATAGACGATGTTCGCATCGCGCGGATCGACACCCTCGAGCGTCTTCAACGCCGCGTCGAGCGCGACCCCGAAATCGGTCGCACCGATGTTGCCTTCCTCGGCGAGCGCCGAGCGGACTGCACGGCGATCGACATCGAGCACGCGCGCCTTTGCGAGCTTCGTGCGCGCCGCGACATCGAACGCGATGATCGCGACCTGGTCGTCCTCGTCGAGCTCGCGCAGGAAGCCGTCGATCAGGTCGTGCTGCGCACGCCGGGTCAGCTGGTCGCGCGACGCCGAGACGTCGTCGAGGATCACCCACGTCTGCTTGCGATAGTCCTTCGCCGTCGCCTTCAGATCGGGGCGCGCACGGACCATCACGAAGCGGTCGGTGCCTTGGGCCTGCGTCGCGACGACCGGGTTCTGACGGGTGTCGCGGACGTGCAGCACCAGCGAGTCACCGAGCTCGACCTTGCCGCGGCGGTAGCTCACCACCGCGTCGCTGCCGCTGCGCTTGACGTCGATCTGGTGCGACGTCGACGTGACCTCGCAGTTCGCACAGCCGCGCATGGTGACGTCGAACGAGAGCTCGCCGACCGGGAGATCCACCTCCGGCAGCGGCACCGTCAGCGTGTAGTCGTCGTACAGCTTCGGGAGGGACTGCGTGTACGCGATGAGCAGGCGCTTGTCCTGCTGCGCGGGGAGCGGATAGACCTTGAGCGACAGCCGGCCGGTGCCGGCCCACTCGAGCAGCGCGGGATCGAGGCGGCGATAGACGACGTCCTCGTAGATCCGGCGCGCCGCCATGCGCTCGACGACGGCGCTCTCGGTGAGCTTGCCGTCGACGTACATCGCCAGGCGCTGCAGCGAGGCATCGGGCGGGATCGCGAACCGATACATGCCTTCCATCACCTGGCTGTTCGGGTTGTGGAACGTCTGATCGATCGCGACGCGCGCGACCTGATTCTCGACCACGACATCGACGCCGAGCTTGACGATCGGCAGCGGCGTCTCGGGCACCCACGGGTTGTTCGGCTCGCGCGCGAACAGCGTGCCGTTGCGCAGCGGCTTGACCATCTTCTCGAGCTTCTTGCGCGCGCCTTCTGCCCAGCTCACGAGGTGCGTGAGCCGCGGGGCGGGACCGCGCGTGGGCGGCCGCGCGTGCTCGGAGATGCCCTGCTCGCCCGCGTGCAGCACGACGCTGCCGGCCTGCGACGCGAGCTTGACGGAGCCACGCACGACCGCGGTGCTCGTCCGCTCCGCCGTCGCCTCGACGACGAACCGCGTGCCGATCACCTCGATCGTGCCCTGCGCCGTCTCGACGGTGAACGTGCCCTTGCCGGGCTCGACGTCGATCAACGCGGCCCCCTCGACGCGCAGCTTGCGAGGACCGAGCTTGGTCACCTTGCCGTCGTCGTGGGCGATCCACGTCGCGCCTTCGGTAGCGCCGTCGGGCGCCACGATGGGATCACTGCTGCCGGCGATCCGCGTCACGACCACGGCACCCGCGGCGACCGCGGCGAGGCCGAGGCCGATCGCGAACACCGGAGATCGCGACTTGGACTTCACGTCGCTACCGTGCTTCTCGAGGAGCGCGAGGCGAATGCGTGCGCGCGCACCCTCCGCGAGGCGCGGCGTCTCGCCACCTGCTTCGAGCAACGTGGAGACGTTGCGCTCGAGCATTTCACTATCACCAGACTTCGATGACTTCGAGACTTTCGACATCTTCACACCACCTCCGCCAGGTTGGCCGACAGCGTCGCGAACGTGTCGCGGAACGCGCGGCGAGCCCGAGCGAGTAGAGATTTGGTTGCATCGACCGAGATCCCGAGCTCGCCTGCCAGCGTCTCGAGGCTCTCGCCGTCGACGTACTTGCGCGTCAGCGCGTTGCGATACTGCTCTGGAAGATTCGCGACCGCCATGTGGACGAGGTCGCGGGTCTCGGCGCGCTCGAGCACCTCGCCGGGCAACGGCCGCTCGGCCATCGCCGCGAAGTTCTGCGCGAGCGTCGCGTCGATCCTCTCCCAGGTCTGCGCGAGCTCGTCGCTCCGCTTGTGAGCCCGCATGTGATCGCGGATCACGTTGCGCGACAGCACGGTCAGCCAGCTGCCCACCGACCCGCGCTCCGGGTTGTAGTCGGCCTGCTTCGACATCGCGATCGTGAACGTCTCCTGGACGACGTCCTCGGCCAGCGACGTGTCGCGGCCGACACGGTAGTAGACGAAGGTATACAGCCCATCGACGTGGGCCTCGTAGAACCGCTCGATGGCCAGCTTGTCGCCGGTTCGGGCAGCTCGAAGGTCAAATCCCGGTCCAGACCGGAACAGGCGCGCGAGCAGACTCGCGATCATTGGGTCACGCAGAAGGTCATGGCTTCCCGATGTGTCAGCAACCAACCTCGAGGTGTCGCGGCAACCCCAGGTGCTGGACTTGGCAACGCGTTCGCAGGAGATAGTCGTCTAAACGTCGTGGAGAATCAGGACAATGCACAGGATCTCTGCAGCAGGTCGAAAGCTCGTGGCGGTCGCCGCCCCGCTGCCGACCCACGCACCCGAAGCGCCGTCCCGATGAAAGCTCTCCTTCTCGTCGTCGTCCTCGTTGGCTGCACACCGACTCCGGTCAGGGTCGTGACGCCGGCCGACCTCCCGGCCGCGCCCGTCTTCGATCCGCCGAGCGAGCGCCGCGTGGTCACCGACACGTCGATCGAGATCTACGAGACGATCGTGTTCGTCGGCAACACCGCCGAGATCGCCGAGGCCTCGACGCCGATGCTCGACGCCATCGCGCGGACGATGCAGGGCAACCCACGCATCACGCTGATGGAGATCCGCGGGCACAGCGACTGGGAAGAGCCCGATCGCGTGAAGCGCGCGGAGTTGTCGATCCTGCGGGCCGAGCAGGTCGTCACCGCCCTCGTCGCGCGCGGCGTGGAGGCCTGGCGCCTGACGTCGTACGGTGCGTCGGATAGCGAGCCGCTGTCGTCCTCGGATCCCGTCGTCAACCGGCGGATCGAGCTCCGCATCCTGCAGCGCGACTCGGACTAGACGCCTCGTTCGTCGAGCTCACCGCGCAGGCTTGTCGAGCAACTCGAGTCCCTGGCGCCCGCTCGCCTGCACACTCGGTTGCGGATCGTTCACCGCCGCCTGAAACCGGCGTCGCGCCTCCTCGAGCTCGTGGGCGTCTACCAGCATCCAACCGAGCATCGCCGAGGCCTCGCCGACACGGGCGCTCGTTGGATACGTCGCGACAAAACCGCGCAACGCCGCGACCGCTTCGGCGGACCGTCCGACCCGAGCGATCGTCACGGCGTGCCAGAACGTGGCATCACCGGCCAGCGGACCCTGGGGGGCGAGGGCGACTGCCCGGCTGAATTCCACGGCCGCCGTCTCGAGCTCACCGCGACGCATCGCCTCCCAGCCACTCACGAACGCACCTTCCTGCGGATCGTGATGGAGCGGTAGTTGGGTCGGCAGCGGAGGTCTGCGCGGCGTGGCCGGCGCTACGCGCGGTGCTACGGGAGGCGCGGCGATGGAGGGGATGCTGGCCGTGAGGGTGGCTTGCCAGGACTCGCCCGCATCGAGCACGGTCGCCGTCGCACCTCCCCGCTTGACCTCGACGCGGCCGTGGACGACGTGAACGGCGAGCAACCGATCGCCGGCCGCCGTCACCTGAAACGACGTGCCGTGCACCTCGATCTCATCGGTTCCGACCACGACACGGAAGCGCTCCCCGGTGGTCAAGGGCGAGACGTCGACATCGATCACCCCATCGCGCAGCCGCACGATCTCGTCGGGTGAACGCGCCGCGAGCGTGAACACGGCGCCTGCGTGGGGATGAACGACGCCGTGCCCGACATCGCCGACGGCAGGCTGTAGCGACGGCCCACTCGGGATCGAGAGGACCAGGATCGCGACCGCAGCCGCGACCATGGCGAGTGGCAGGATCCATCGGCGGCGTGACCACGATCCGGACGTCACCGTCGGAGGTGTCGGGATGGTTGGCGTGCGATCCCAGACGGCGAGCAGGGCCGTGCGCTGCTCCTGCCGGTGTTGCGACGGTGGAACATCGACCGGAAGCTCGCGCGCCAGCTCGATCGCACGCTGGGTTTCGGTCCACCACGACTTACACGATGCGCAGCTCTCGAGGTGACGGCGGAGGGTGTGATCCGCCCCGACGCTGAGCGCCTGATCGAGCTCGATGCCGGTGGGGCAGTCAGTCATGGCAGCCCCGTGATCGCCGCGCGGATTGCTTTGCGTGCAACGTGAAGACGGCGCCAAAGGGTGCCCTCGGGGACATCGAGCGCACGCGCTGCGTCGACACCGGGAATCTGTTCGAGGTCACACATGACGAACGCGACCTGCTGGTCGTGCGGCAACGTGGCGAGCACCTCCGCGATCCGTAGGAGTAACCGTCGGCGATCCGCCTCGGAGTCTGGCTGAGCTGGTGCACTGGTCGGCAGCGACGCGAACGTGTCCTGGTGCTTGCGACGACGCGTCTCGCTGCGGATGTGGTGACGGGCGAGGTTCGCGGCGATGCCGAGGATCCAGGTCGTGACGGAGGAGTGGCCTCTGAATCGTGAGGCCGCACGTGGGATCTCCAGGAATGTGGCCTGGACGAGGTCATCGCGTCCGAGCTGGTCCATCGAGGGAAAGCGGGATGCGAACCGATAGACCGCGACGTGAAACCGATCGAACAGGTCGCCGAGCGCGACGCGATCACCGGTACCGCACGCGGCGAGCAACGCTTCATCGGAGAGGGTGGACTCGGAGGCGCGCGCCTTGCGAAACGGGATCAACTGCCCCATCACGGTCCTCCAAATCGGATCCCAACGCCCATCCGCCCCAGCACAGTTGGATCGTTCGACACCGGGCCATGTGTCGACGCCTCGACATCGGTGACCTGCGCCATGTCGAAGGTGGCCGACAGGTCGAGCGAGACTCGGTGCCCGAGCGGGACCACCCACGCGACGTGAGTGTCCGCGCGGATCCCGAAGGTCACGCTGCCCTCCGCCATCGCGTCTTCCCCACGAACGCTGGTGCGAACCGTTCCCATGCCGACCCCGAACCCGAGGACGATGGTCGTCCGTCCGATGTCGAACGGGATGTCGCCACCGAACACGGCGTCGACGCCATGGCGGTTGGTGGTCTCCCAGATCCCCTCCCCCTCGACGAGCGTCGCGAACCGTGCGCGGGTGGCGAGACAGATCCGGCCGACCCGCACGCAGATGCCTACCACCCCCCCGACCCAGCTGGTCCCGTCATTGGCGAACGAGGTCTCCATCACCCCCAACACTTCGACAACAGCAGAGGGCGACACGAAGGGTGGTGAGACGACCCGACGGACGCGCGGCTCGACGATGGGATCCGCTGCCACCGACAAGGGCTGCGTGGGCGCCACCGCGCGAGGCATGGAGAGCAACGACCGCTCGAGCTCGGTGCTGGTCCACGACTCGATGACGGTTGCCGCCGTTCTCGGTTCGGAGACCACCCGCTCTTCGAGAGCGCTGTTCCGCGCATCGAGTCGAATGACCGCGATCGCGTCGCGCCTCCGTTCGAGTCGCACTCTCAACGCGGCACAGCTCTCCACCATCATCGGGACAACGAGCAACTTCATCACCTGGCTGACCAGCTCGGGATCGCCGGTCAGCGATGGCGTCTCGCACGGAGTCGCCCACGCAGGTGCCGTCGCGAGCAGCGACCCGAGCGCGAAGCAACCGTACGAACCCATGGCAGGTAGTTGTACCCAATGCCACGCGGATCCTTCGCGACGATCGTTCGGAAGCCTGCCGCGACGAGGAGGTAGGTCTCAGGGGGATAGCGCGTCGATCCAGTCGAGCAGTTGTCGTGTCCCGACGTCGTCGACCTTGTGGCTGACCAGCGGTGGCATCTGGTAGTTGCCACGCAGGTGGGCGACGAGCCAGATCAAGCTGTTCGTGTGATCGCCGGGTGTGACGCGTAGCGCGCCCGGAAACTGCTGCGCGATCGACGCGGTGGTCGGTTCCTGATTGACCGTCGCCTTGGACAGATCCGTCGACGCGACCTCGAGGTTTGCGGCGGACCCGTCTGGCGCCCACAGCTCGCTGGCACGCAGACGCAGCACGAGCTGGGTTTCGTCGCCGAGCCCGCGTGTCGAGTGACAGGGCATGCCGCAGTTCGCGTGCAGGTACCCGAGCGCCTTCGCCGCCTTGCCGGTGGTGTCCTCGGGAAGCTGGATCGCGGTCGCGGCGGGCGGATTGCTCAGCGCACCCCGCTCGACGAGCGAGGCCAGCGTCACACCGTCGGCGTCGGGGAGCGCGAGCGCGACCGCCTCGACACCGAGCAACCGATCGGCGCCCCCGTGGTGGCACTTGTCGCAATCCTTCTGCTTCGGGATCTCGTAGCCGCTGGGAAGCAGGATGGGTTGCGGATCGGTATTCAGCGTCGCGTGTGTGCCGGTCTCGTCCCAGATGTACGTGCCTGAATCCCACAGGGTCTCACTGCGTTTCGAGAACAACCGTGTCTCGACACGCACCCCATCGACGACGAATTCCTTCCAGGCTTTGGTGCCGACCGGGAAC
>JANNBP010000243.1:0-14086 GCA_031385555.1 Deltaproteobacteria bacterium
CGCGCCGCGAACTCGGCCACCGGGCGCAGCGCCGCCACCCACGCCCGCCTGCTCTCCTCGGAGACCTCGCTGCCGAGCGCCACCAGCGAGGCCGAGGCCGACGCCAGCTCGCTGTCGCTCAGGGTGAGGGCGCGGCACAGCCGGTTCACCAGCTCGGTGATGTCGCTCTCGCCGGCGGTGTCCATCCCGGCGCGGTAATGCAGGATCGCGGCGCGCGAGCGATTGCCCTTCTCGCGCGCGGACAGCGCGGCCTTGTGCGCGGATCGCTTCGCACTCTCGCTGATGATCGCGGCGCGTGTATCGGCCTCTTCCTCGGCACGCTGGGCCGCGATCAGCGGCGTCTCGGGTGCGCGCGGCGGACGCGCGGCCGCGAGGATCGCCTTGGCGTCGAGATCGAGGGCGATCGTCAGGTCGACGCGCTCGGTGTCGAACAACGCCGGGAACGTGCGATCGATCGCCTGCGGTGCGAACTCGCGGAGCTCGAGGTAGAGCGCGACGAACTCGACGTACGTGATGACGTCGTCGGTGGAGGCGCGGGCGGCGAGGCCTCCGGGCTGCGGCAACAGCAGGTCCTCTTGCTTGAGCACCGAGCGGATCTCGTCGAACTCGGTCTGGCCGACGCGGTTGATCCGCTCGCGGATCGCGGCGAGGGTCAGCCGGCGGCTCTCGAGGCGCTCCTCGAAGGCCTGGTGGATCTTCGCGTGAAAGATCGATCGCCACGCCGCGGTCCAGGTCTCGGGAGAAGTCAGCTTGTCTCGACCGTTCGAGATCAGCACCACGCGATCGGGGAGGGTGGCGAGATCGATCGCGACCTCGTCGGCCTCGACGAACGTTGCCAGCTCGTCGCGCGGCAGCTCGTAGCACTGCTCGTGCGGCACCTGGAGCCCGACGCCGCGGAGCCGGCGGTGGCTCTTGATGATGCGACGGAGCACGCGCTCCTCGACGAGGACTGCCCCGATCTGGGCTAGCTCCGCGTCGACTTCAGACATCGTGTGGGTTTTACTACGCGCGATGCCTCGCTACGAGACAGACAACAAGTTCTGGGAGATCGAGCTCGCCGGCTCGAAATCCACCCAGAAATGGGGAAAGACCGGCGGCTCGGTCTCGATGAATTCGAAGGAGTGTGGATCGCCGGAGGCCGCCAAGAAGGCGTACGACAAGGCGATCGCGAAGAAGGAGAGCGAAGGTTTCGTGCTCGTAGGGAAGCCGAAGAAGGGTAGGGAGGCTGCGAAACCGGCCAAACCGGCGGCCCCGACCGGGCAGGCCAACCCGGCGCTCGACAAGGCGATCCTCGCGAACCCCGACGACACCGACGCGTACCTCGTCCTCGCCGACTGGCTACAGGGGCAGGGCGATGCGCGCGGCGAGCTGATCGCGCTCCAGCATGCGGGTAAGAAGAAGGAGGCGACAGCGCTGCTCAAGAAGCATCCCGAGCTGGTGCCGACGATCACGCCGAAGCCGGAAACCTACACCGTCGAGTGGGCGCACGGCTTCCTCACGAGTGCTCACCTCGGCTGGTCGATGTACACGAACGAGATGATGGGCGAGGAAGGCGAGGAGCCAGACGATTGGGGCGATGCCTGCAAGAAGGCGCTGGTCGCGTTCCTCCAGCATCCATCGGCGCGATTCCTCCAGTCGTTGCGCCTGGGCTGCATTCCCTCCGACGAAGGGCTCTATCTGAACCCGTATGCCGCGGCGATCGAGAAGGCCGCGCCCCCGTGCCTGCGCGTGCTGAGGATCGATGACACCCAGGACTGGGATATCTCGAGCACGAACGCGAAGGCACCGGCCGGCCGCGCGCTGCCGCAACTCCAGGAGCTGGTGATCTCGGCCGGTCACATCGACATCGGTAAGCTCGAGTTTTCGGAGCTCCGCACACTCAAGGTGATCAGCGGCTCGTTGCGTGTGGGGGAGCTCAAGGCGATCTCGAACGCGAAGCTGCCGAAGCTCGAGTACCTCGAGATCTGGTGCGGTGATCCGAACTACGGCGCGAGCGGCGGCGTCAAACAGCTCGCTCCGTTGTTCACGGGCTCCAACGTGCCGAAGCTCACCCACCTCGGACTACGGAACTGCGCGTTCGCCGATGAAGCGATCAAGGCGTTGATCAAGTCGAAGCTGCTTCCGCAACTGAAGTCGCTCGACCTGTCGATGGGCAACCTGAGCGATCGCGGTGTCGACGAGCTGGCCGCGCACAAGGATGCGTTCCAGCACCTCGACCTGCTCGACGTCGACGACAATGCGCTCACCGACGCGAGCAGGCCGCGGCTCAAGGGGTGTGCGAAGAAGCTCAACTGGGGAAAGCGAACGCAGACTCCGGAGCGCGCGGTGCCACGTAGTAAAGAGACCAGGTGGCAGCGCTACGTCTCCGTCGGCGAGTGATCACTGCATCAGCTCGTCGATCACCAGGTCGCGCTCGGCATCGGACAGCACGTGGAACCGCCTCGGGTGTGCTGGTTGCAGTTCGCCGACCCGTGCACCGCGAGCGATCCCGTGGGCGGCATGTGGGCGGGCATCCTGCTCGAGCATCAGGCGGCGGATCGCCTCGTCCTTGAGGTCGCGAGGGATGCCGACAACCGCGTGACGTCGAACCGCGCGCGGCTGATCGACTTGTCGAGCGTGGGCGTTGTGGCGCATCGCGCACATGTGCTGGAGGATGCTCTTGCCGTCGAGTCCAGCTTTCGGACGGTTCGACATGTCGGCGAGCGCGTCGTCGCGAACGAGGTCGTTGATCGCCGGGAGCTGGTCGCGCGGCAGCGCACCCGAAATGACGTCGACGTAGGCCTGGATCATCGGCGGCACCTTCGCCGGATCGGGCTGGTAGCTCGGTCGGTCGATCGGCTCGATCGGCTCGATCGGCTCGGTCGGATTGATCGGATCACCCCGGACGATCTGGATGCGTGGTGCAGCCATGTGCGGAGGCGGACAGGCCCCGTAACTCGTGGGGGTAGGTGCTCCACCGCGGCGCAGTGCTCTACGATGAAGCAATGCGGATCCTGCTGGTGCGCCATGGTGAATCACTCGGCAATGTCGACCCGACCGTGCACCAGACGACCGCCGATCACGCGGTGCCGCTGTCCGAGCGTGGCAAGGAGCAAGCGCGTGAAGCCGGCCGGCAGATCGCCGCACACTTTGCGGAACGCCCGACCACCGGAGTTCGTCACACTCGCCTGTGGGTCAGCCCGTACACGCGAACGCGCGAGACCGCCGACGGGATCCAGGAGACGGCGGGGCACCACATCACGGATCGCAAGGAGCACATCCTCCTCTGCGAGCAGCAGTTCGGCTTGTTCGACGGCATCCCCGACGGCGAGCTCCCGAAACGCTTCCCGCAGGAGTTCGCGTACTACGACATGCAATGCCGGTTCGGCGGCAAGTTCTGGGCGCGCATGCCGCAGGGCGAGAGCCGCTTCGATGTCGCGAAGCGGATCCACCAGGCGTTCGGTACGTTCCATCGCGACGCCGAGTTTCACGGCATCCACGACATCGTCGTGATCTGTCACGGCGTGACGCTGCGCGCGTTCGTGATGATGTGGTGCCATCTGTCTCCCGAGTGGTTCGAGGAGGAGAAGAATCCGTGCAACTGCGCCGTGCGCGTGATCGATAGCGGCGTCGACCAGGGGTACCTGTTCGCGGGCTTCCCGAGGGGCTAAGGTCGTTCCATGCTCTGTGTGCGTTGCGACTCCGAGGTCTTCGACTCGACGAAGCGCGGCGCGTGGTGCGCGGACTGCGAGCGCGACTACGATGGTTGGTCGAGGCGCCACGCGGGCGATATCGTGTGGCAAGCGCTCAGCGGCATGGTAGTGGTGATGACGCTCGGGGTGATCCTGCCGGCGCTCGGTGCACCGTGGTTGCTCGCGCTGTCGGGCGTGTTCGCGGGCTTCGGGACGATCGTCGGGCTCAATCGATGGAATCGTCGACGGCGGCGCGGTCAGTACCTACGCGGTGCCGCCGTGCCGCGCGCGTACCTCACCGAACCGCCTCACTGATCGCTGATCGCGAGACCGCAGCACTGCTTCCACTTCTTCATCGAGCCGCACGGACACAGATCGTTGCGCCCGGGCTTCTTGGGTCGGATCCGCGCCATCTCCTTCGGTGGGGAATAGCTGCTCGCACGCTGTGCGCGACCGATCGCTTCGGCGGCCTCGAACTTCTGCGCGATCTCGTCGAGCTTCGCTTCGGAGAACCACGCGCGGGCTTCGTCCTCGAGCTTGTGCGCGAGTGCCATGTACCGGCGGGTGTGCGTTCGGTGATCGTAGTGCGCGACCTTGCGATACCCGGTGGGGACCTCGACGAGCGCATTGCCTCCGGGAAAGCCGTAGGTACCGACCTCGCGTGCGGGCAGCAGCGTCCACTCGATCCCGAACAATCGGTACGCGACTGCGGAGAGCCCGACCCACGCACGCGCCTCGTGCTGGTTGAAGGGATGGAGATACGCGGCTTCCTCCGACGGAGGGATGTTCTCGGGGACGCCGTACGGCAACCCGACCGGCGTGCCGTAGTTCGGTAGCGACGGATCTCCACACATCGCGTGGATCGTCTCGTGGACGCAGAACCCGAGCAGGCGCGCGTGAATGCACGGCCCGTCGCGTACCGTCACCCAGCGCACCCCGCCGAGTTGCTGCTGGATCCGCCACAGCGTGGGGGCTGCGAGATCCCAGATCACCGTCTGGCCCCAGCCGCGCATCGCATCGTCGAACCGATACAGTGCTTCGATCCCGGCGACCCGCTCGTCGAGCGAGAGCGCATCGTGACACTGACACGCGCACGGCAGCGGCGATCGAACCGCATCGACGACGGTGGCTGGCACGTCGCCAGGATACCGCGTGTGTCGGTGGTTGGCGCGGCTCGGTGTGCTTGCAGGCGAGGCCCGGCCGTACGACCGTCGCGCATGCGCTACGCGTACCGGATCGTCAACGTGTTCACCGTCGGGGACGATCGGTTCTCGGGCAATCCGCTGTGCGTGTTCGAGGACGCGCGAGGCCTGACCGACGCGCAGATGCAGGCGCTCGCGCGGCAGTTCAACTTGTCGGAGACCACGTTCGTGTTGCCGGGGCCTCGCGTGCGGATCTTCACACCCGGCTTCGAGATGCCCTTTGCGGGTCACCCGACGCTGGGCACGGCGAGCGTGGTCGCGACCGGCGACTCGGTGACGTTGGAGATGATCGCGGGCAACGTGCTGGTGCAACGCGACGGCAGCGACTGGAAGCTGCGTGCCGCACAGGCGCCGAAGACGCGGCCGGTCCTCGCTTCGCGTGCCGAGCTCGCGGCGATGGTCGGGCTGCCTGCCGAGGCGATCGGAGGCGAGCCGCTGTGGGTCTCGACTGGCGTCGAGCAGCTCGTGATCCCGGTCGCGACGGTCGCACACGTCGAGGCCGCACGGCCGCAGTTCGAGCTGCTCGAGCGCCACGGCTTCTCGGCGACCCGGCAAGAAGCGATGGCGTACGTCTGGGCCAAGGGCTCGCCCGACTGGCAGGTGCGGTTCTTCTTCACCTTATCGGGCAGCGTGATCGAGGACCCTGCGACCGGCTCCGCCTGCGCGAACCTCGGTGGCTGGCACGTCGCGACCGGCAAGTCCCCAATGCGCGCCACGCTGCGGCAAGGTGCGGCGGTGCAGCGTCCGTCGAGGCTGGTGCTCCACGTCGACGACGACCAGTCGATCTACGTCTCCGGCAGGGTGATCGAGCTGGGTCGCGGGACCATCGACGTGTAATCCGACGGTCGGCGCTACCGACGAGGCTTCACCGAGAACGCGCGTTCACGATCGGTGTCCGCACGTTGGCGATCGACGATGGCGCACCTGATGCTCGAGGCGCGAGCATGAGGGTTCTCTGTCTCGTCCTGCTGCTCGCCGGTACCGCCCACGCCGGCGAGCTCGATCTCAACCTCGGCCTCCAGACCACCCGCACCGCGTGGGACGACGATCATGGTGGCGGGCCATCGTTCGGTGCAACCTACATGTTCCGTCCGTGGCTCGGCGGCTCGTTCATCGGCAAGGAGCACTACGCCACCGTCGACGAACGCCTCATGAGCTACTTCTCGCTCAACGTTGTCGTCCGCACGGCGCTCGATCGTTTCCGGCTCTCCGGCAACGCCGGTCTCGTGCACCAGCACGAGGAGACGCGAGCGGCCTACGAGGATCAGCCGCTGCAGTCGCTGTTCGGCGTCGCCGACGGCTTGCGCCACCGCATGGCATCTCGCGCCGGCGTCCAGCTCGCGCTGCCGTTCCGCGATCGTGCGAAGGGTGACTGGTACGTCGCGCTCGATCTCGATGCGACGTACTTCGCCGAGCAGGAGCGCGGGCCGCGCTGGATGACCTCGCTCGGGCTCTCGATCGGCTTCACGCACGACTTCTCGAAGAAGCCGACAGCGGTCACGAAGGTGGCGAAGCGATGAGATGCTTGCTCGTGCTGCTCGTCGCGTGTGCCGCCACGCCGATGCCGATCGACGAGGCCGTGTGTCCACCCGAAGGCACCGCGCTGACCTACGACAACTTCGGCGCCGTCTTCTTCGCGGCCCACTGCAACTCGTGTCACTCGACGAGCACCGCCGGAGCTCCGCGGTCCTACCGGTTCGACACCCGCGACGAGGTGCTCTCGCACGCCGACCGCATCTTCATCCGCGCCGCCGGCCCCAACGTCACGATGCCCCCCGGGCCCGAGGATCCACCCGCCGCTGACCGCGACGCACTCGCCGAGTGGCTCGTCTGCGGTGCCCCGTAACGCCACTCGTTGATCGGGGACAGCGCCACTCGTTGATCGGGGACAGCGCCACTCGTTGATCGGGGACAGGATCTACCCATTCAACCAGTTGTTTCGACTGTTCTTTTGGACGCAAACGTAAAATTGGTCTTCTACGTCGCCGCCGGCTCGGTGGCGGATGGCAGGCCAATTTTACGTTTGCGTCTATAACGCCAGTAAATTTGAACACCTGGAGGGGTAGATCCTGTCCCCGATTAGAGCACTGGCCTGGAAGCGCAAGTTGCCGCAGGGACGCCAGCAGTTTCGACGAGTTGAGATGGCATGTCGGGTGCTGCAAACGGGCTCGTGTTGCGGACTGTGCTTGGCATCTCCCTGTTGGCGCTGGCGTCGTGTGCCGCTGGCGTCGAGACGCCCGCCGAGGATCCCAACGAGGGGCTGCTCCGCGACTTCCTCGACGGCAAGTTCGACGGTTCCGGGCACCCGCTCAACGCGAAGACGGTCGAGATCGAGATCGCCTGTGGTGCGGCCGAGTTGAAGGGCAATTGCGAGCTCGACCTCCCGAAGGGCGCGACCACCGGTGCCCTCGTCATCAACCTGCGCTTGCGCGTCCTCGAGGCGCCGTCGTCGGGCTCGATCCTCAAGGCGATCGTGACGGACGATGACGGCAAGGAGATCGCGAAGGAGTCGCTGACGGTGTCTCGGTTGCGCGGGCGCTCGAACTGGATCGATCTCGCGATCAACCTCGATGCCGTCAACGCCGCGAAGCTTCGCCTCGAGCCGGAGGGCAGCGCACGCGTCGAGATCGACTACGCCGAGGTGTTTCCGAAGAACTTCGGACTGGTCGTCGCACCCGGCAGTGGCGCGATCGCCGACGACGAGCTCCTCACGTTCGAGCTCCCCAAGCTCCGCAAGCTCGAGCGCCTCGACGCGGGCGGCGTGGACCTGCTCCCGAAGCTCGAGCAATTGCTCGGCGACGGCATCGCCACCAAGACGACCACCGGCTTTCGCACGCTGATCGAGGTCCCCGTCGGTGCGCTGCTCCCCGAGCGCGGCGATGTCGCCGATCTGCAGATCCGCGGCGCCGGCGATGCCGCACGTGTCGAGCTCCGTCGCACCGCGCATGCGTGCACCTACGAGGGCGATCCGAACGGCACCAAGGTGCTGATCACCGGCTTCCAGCCGTTCCCCGCCGACGGCACGCACCCGAACGTGTCCGCCGAGGCCGTCACCAGCGTCAACCCGGCAAACCTCCACGACGTGCAGTTGCTCCGGCTCGTGTTGCCCGTCGAGTACGACCGCGCACCTGCGATGATCAGCGATGCGATCGAACGCTGCGCACCCGACGTCGTGATCAGCTTCGGGCAGGGCGGCGGAGCGATCGCCCTCGAGCACACCGCCTACAACCTCCAGGACACCGGCGAGATCAGCGGTGGCGTTCCCGACAACCGCGGCATCATCCGCGGCGCTCATCCGATCGATCCCGTCGCCGGTCCCGAGCGGACGACCCTGCTACCCGTCGACGCGATCCGCGCAGCGATCGAAGCCCTCGGCGAGTTTCCGCAGGACTCGACCGATCCGGGTCGCTACATCTGCAACAACACGATGTGGAACAACATCGGCGAGATGAGCGCACGCGGCAAGCGCGGCGGCTTCATCCACCTGCCGTTCACCACGTCATTCGATGACGTGGTACGCGCTCGCTGGGCACGCGTCGTCGAGGCCGCGATCCAGGCGACGGTCGATCAGAAGTAGAACGACGCGCCGAGGTTGAACTGACCTGCCGACAGGTTCTGGGCGGTGCGCGGGTCGAGCGTGCGCTGCGGGACGACGTCCATCTCGTCCTCGCGCGGCCCCATCGCCACCCCACGCAGCTCGGCGTGGATCGCGAAGCGGTTGAACCGGCGCTCGAGGCCAATACCGAACGCGACGTGTGGACGGCCCGCGGAGCTGCGCTGCTCCTCGGTGGAGTCGTGCCGCTCGATCACGGTCATGCCGAGACCGCCCATCAACCACCAGTTCCAGCGCTGCTCCGCGCGGAAGCGATAGCGCGCGGCGAGCGTGCCACCACCCATCGCGAGATCGCCGTCCTCTCCGTCCTCGAGCACCTGACGACCGCCCGACAGCAGCAACTCGAGCTCGAAGTGCGGCGTCGCGCGATAGCGGATCGACAGCTCGCCGGTGCGGAACTGCGTCTCGGTGCCGGTCTCGTCATCGTCGGCGGTCAGCGACATGCCACCGAGGTTGAGGCCGACGGCCCAGCGGCGGCGCATCACGTCGATGCCGGCGGTGGACGGGTTGCCCGAGATTGTGGGCATGGCCGACGGTGGCACCGGCTCTGGATCCGGCGAGACCTCGCCCGGCGCTTGCGCCAGTGCGGTGGATGCCGAGAGCAACGGGATCAAGAGACCGAGGGCCGAGCGCATGAGCCAGATAGTTCCACGGTTCGTGCCACTGCAAGTCGAGGAAATGCAGGCGGTGTGATGTCTCCAATAACGACGTTCGTGACCGTGATCGTGGCGGGTTCCTACACTACGATGTGGACGTGGTAGGTCGGACCTTTGCCATCGGCGACATTCATGGCGATCTCACGGCGTTGCAGACGCTGTTCGAGCGTCTGCCGGCGATGACCAAGCAGGACACGATCGTGTTTCTCGGCGACTACATCGACCGCGGTCCGGAGTCTGCCGGCGTCGTCGACTTCGTCCGCAAGCTCGCGGACGACGGCCCCGCAAAGATCGTCGCCCTCCGCGGCAACCACGAGGATGCGTGGTTGCAGGTGATCGACAAGGGCTGGCCCGAGTTCATCATGCCGCGCGCGAACGGCTGCCTCGAGTCGTATCGCTCGTTCACCGGCGGCAAGCCTCCCGAGGACGACGAGCTCCCGACGGGCCCCGAGCTGCAGGGCATGTTCGAGGGCACGTTTCTCCCGAAGGATGTCGTCAAGTGGATGCGCGGGCTGCCGCACTTCTACGAGGACGATCACGCCATCTATGTGCACGCGGGGATCAAGCGGACTCCCGGCACGGCGACGTTCCCTCATCCGCGCGAGGTGGTGCCGCAACGCGCGCTGCTGTGGCTCCGCGATCGCGACTTCTTCGAGCAGTACCGCGGCAAGCTCGTGGTGTTCGGGCACACCACGACGAGGACGTTGCCGAACGAGCTGTCGACGTACACGCCCGAGGATCCGACGGACCTGTGGGCCGGCCCGGCGTGCGTCGGCCTCGACACCGCGTGCGGCAAGGGCGGTTTCCTGACCGGCTTCGAGCTGCCCGCCCGCAAAGTCTACGAGTCGCGTGGCTGACAAGCTGTCGGTCGCAGGATCGCCGGCCGCCACGTTCGGCCGCGCGCTCGCTTCGCCGATCGGCGTCCTGATCACGATCCCGCTGCTGGTGATCGCCGTCGGTGTCGGCATCCTGCTGCTCGGCCGCGATGCCACGCGGACGGCGACGGGCGATCTGGTCCGCCGCCAGCTCACCGAGCAGGCGAAGAGCGTGCAGGCCGATGTCGCGTTCGCCCTCGATCAAGCGGATCCGCTGTTCGCGCGCACCCGCGTACTCGCACGCGAGCATCCAGCGCGCGACCCGATGCTGCTCTCACTCCACGATCTGATCGTCGGCCGCCCGGGCGTCTCGTACATCAGCGTCAGCTTTCCCGACGGCACCTACTTTCACTCGAGCGTCACACGCGATCGAAAGATCGAGGTCCAGACCAGCGCCCTGACGCCGACCGGAACCAAGGTCGAGTGGTTCACCGTCGACGGCAATCGGTTGTTGCCGGACCGCGACGTCGTCAACTCGTACGATCCGCGCAAGCGACCGTTCTGGGATCTCGCGATCAAGACCCGCGCACGGACGTGGGCAGCGCCGTACACGTTTGCGATGACGTTCGAGACCGGCATCACCTGCACCGAGCCGGTGTTCGATGACGTGGGCGGCGTGCTCGCCGTGCTCACCGTCGACTTCGACATCAACGCGCTGTCGACGTTCGTCGCGCGTCCGACGCTCGAGGATGCGCGGACCATCGTCTACACCGGCGATGGAACCATCCTCGCGTATCCAAGCGCAGCGTCGTTGCCGCCGACGAAGGGCGATCAACTCCTCCGCTACCAGATGCTCGACGATTCGTCGCTCGCGTTGTTGTTCGCGCAACCCGCCGCAAGGGAGCTTCGCTTGCTCGACCTCGACGAGTGGCTCGCCTCGTCGGCACCGATCGGTGGCCGGCGCGCCGGGGTCGCGGTGCCGCTCGATTGGTACGTGTCGACGATCGTGCCGAAGCAAGCGATGCTCGGTCCCGCGCGCAAGCTCGAGCGCACGAGTGCGATCGCGAGTGCGGTCGCGCTGGTGATCGCGGTGGTCCTGGCACTCGTCCTCGCCTGGAACCTGGTGCGGATGCGGCGGCAGGTCGCCGCGTCCCGCGAAGAAGCGCGCAGTGCCCAGGCGCGTGCGAAGGAGCTCGGCAGCTATCGGCTCGTCGCGAAGCTCGGCGCCGGTGGCATGGGCGAGGTCTGGCGAGCCGAGCATCGGATGCTCGCGCGGTCCGCCGCGATCAAGCTGATCCGGACGGACACGGTCCGCGATCCGAAGCAGCAGGACGAGATCCGCGAGCGGTTCCGTCGCGAGGCCCAGACGCTGGCGTCGATGAAGTCGCGGCACACGATCGCGATCTTCGACTACGGAGTGACCGAGGCCGGCGTGTTCTATTTCGTGATGGAGTTGCTCGATGGCGTCGATCTCGAATCGCTGATCGTTCGCTTCGGTGCGCAGCCGGCGGCACGCGTGATCCATCTAATGATCCAGGCGTGTGCGTCGCTCGCCGAAGCGCACGACGCGGGGCTCCTTCATCGCGACATCAAGCCGCCCAACCTGTTTATCAGCCGCGCCGCCGACGAGGTCGATGTCGTCAAGCTGCTCGATTTTGGCATCGTCCAGACGCAGGGCGACGAGCCGGTGGCCACGGCGGTCGCGGTGATCGCGCCGAGCTCCCCGGCGATCCCGATCACGGAGAAGCTGACACAGCTCGGCGCCATGGTCGGCACACCGGGCTTCATGGCCCCGGAGCAGATCCTCGGGATGCCTCTCGACGGTCGCGCCGATCTGTACGCGCTCGGCTGCTGCGCGTGGTGGCTGCTCACCGGCAGCGAGGTGTTCCGTCGCGACGAGGGCGGCGCGAAGTTCCTCAACAAGCACATCTACGATCCGCCGCCGTCGCTGCGGCTGGCGATGCGGAGCTATTGCCCGCCGCAGCTCGAGCAGATCCTCGCGGCCTGCCTCGCCAAGCAACCCGAGGATCGTCCCGCGAACGCGCGCGCACTCGCCGCACAGCTGCGCGCGATCCAGATCCCCGACGAGCACGCGTGGACCGAGGACAAGGCGCGCGCGTGGTGGGCCGAGTACCGGCCGCCGATCCCCGCGACGCCGCCGACGGTCAGCAAGGTCCAGGTGATCATGCCGGGCTCGACCGAGCAGCGCCCGACGGTCGACGGCGCTCGTTAGCGAGCCGAACCGCGTACGGTCAGCACCGTGCGTGGCCGTTCGATAGGTCGTCAGTCATCGCCGCCGAGTTCGAAGCCAGGCACCTGCTCGGAACCAAGGGATCGCGAAGTCGGAGTCGACTGCAAGGAACCGACGAGGCCGAGGTTGCACGGAGGCTGGAAGGTGCTTGCTGTTGGCGGGTCGGTTCTCTAGCGCCGGTACCGTTGCGTCGCACGGCGTGGTGATGCTCGTGAGAGTGAAACGACAACCGGCTCTTGCGATCCCGTCCGAGCTCGTGCAGCAGGTAGTTGTGGGTCGCCCACTCGCCGACCCCGAACACCGCGAGGCCGAGGGGAACTCCGATCATGTGCGAATCCTCCCAGTGGAGCAGGAGACCGCCAACGGAGAATTCAAGCCCGGCCTCGCCGTGGCGTACCATGCGGGTGATGCATCGCTGCTTTGTCGTCCTCGCGCTGATCGGCTGCAGCGGCGACCCACCGCCATCGTCGGACGCTCCAGCGATCCCCGATAGCGGCGCGTGTCTCGACACGAGCGCGACCTGCGAGGGTGACGTGCTGACGACCTGCGTCGCTGCGGGTGACACGCCGGTGCAAGAGACCTGTGGGTGGGGCTGCGAGACCGCGGGCTGCAAGCGGTTGACTCCGACCGGTGGTGGCGCCGTGCGTGCGGACACGTTCTCCCTCGATACGTTCGCCGAGCTCAGCTTGTCGGGCACGCTCGACGGCTCGACGGGCAAGATCAACGGCCTCGCCGCGTCGTCGATGAACATCGATTACAAGCTGGTCAACGGCATCGCCGTGTTCCGCGCAAGGCTGCTCGCGATCGGCGGGCTCAAGCTCCAGGGCACGGTCCCGATCCAACTGATCTCCGATGGGCCACTCTCCGTCGACGGTACCCTCGACGCGACCGGCAGCTGCGGGATCGGGTCACCCGAGCTCGCGGGCGCCGGTGGTGGCAACGGCGGTCAGACCGCGGGGTCGTCGGGTTCCTTGATCGGCGGCGGCGTCGGAGGGCCCGGCGGTGGTGCGGGTGGTGGTTGGGGCGGTGTCGGTGGCGCAGCCGGTAGTGGCGCGCTCGGTGGAGTCAGCACCGACGATCCCACGGTGATCGCGTTGCGCGGCGGTGCCGGCGGTGGCGCGGGCACAGGCTCGACGACGTTTCGCGGTGGTGGTGGTGGCGGCGCGATCCAGCTGATCTCGAATACCAGCATCACGATCGCGGTCGCCGGCAACATCAACGCCGGTGGGTGCGGTGGTCGCAAGGGAACCACAGTCGACGACGAAGGCGGCGGTGGCGGCGCAGGCGGAACGATCGTCCTCGAGGCGCCGGTGGTCACGCTCGCGTCGGGGCGCGTGATCGCGGTCAACGGTGGTGGTGGCGGTGGTGGCGGTGTCGGCGCGACCGACGGTGGTGCCGGTCAGCTATCGCGCAACGTGGCGGTCGGCGGCAACGCCGGGACGACCGGCGGTGCCGGTGGTGCGGGCGCAGCGGGCGTGGTGATCGACGGGACGGCCGGTGGCGCGGGAACCCTCGCCGGTGGTGGCGGTGGTGCGAGTGGACGGATCCGGATCAACACGCGTGGAGGCACTGCCATGATCGATGGCGTGATGAGCCCGGCGTTCACCGATCCGAATACGACCGCGACACAGGGCACCGCGGCGCTGCCCTGATCCCCGCGACGTAGATCGGGGACAGGATCTACCCCCGCAACATCGCGCGATCGTTCTGCGTTTTCAGCCGAACGTAAGATCGCCTCCAAGATCGCCCTCCAAGATCGCCTCCAGCTTGCCGCAGAATCGCCACTACGGCTGATTTGAGGCAGGTAGGTCGGGGACAGTGAGGCAGGTAGGTCGGGGACAGGATCTACCCCCGCAACATCGCGCGATCGTTCTGCGT
>JANNBP010000254.1:0-15804 GCA_031385555.1 Deltaproteobacteria bacterium
GGAAGCCGAGCTCGCGGTGTCGACGGAGAAGCTCCGGACGGCGCTGCTCTCGGCGGTGTCGCACGACCTGCGCACGCCGCTCGCCGTGATCACCGGGATGGCCTCGACGCTGCGCGAGACAGCACCAGCCTCGGAGCACGAGTCGCTCGACATCATCGTCACCGAGGGAGGGCGGCTCGGACGGATCGTCGAGAACCTGCTCGCCGTGACCAAGGTCGAAGCGGGCGCCACGCCGCGTCGCGAGTGGGTCCCGATCGAGGAGCTGGTCGGCGCCGCCCTCGAACGCCTCGCGCCTACGCTCGGAGATCGGCCGATCGTCGTCGACATCCGCGGTGACGCGGTCGGACACCTCGATCCCGTGCTGGGTGAGCTGCTGCTGGTCAATCTGCTCGACAACGCGTCGAAGCACGCGCCGAATGCCCCGATCGAGCTGTCCGCGCGACGCGATGACACCGCGATCCTCATCGAGGTCGCGGATCGCGGACCCGGCCTTCCTCCGGGCACCGAGCATCGCGTGTTCGAGCGCTTCTTCCGCGCGACTCACCACGACAACGGCGTCGGGCTCGGCCTCGCAGTCTGCCGGGGCATCACCGCCGCGCACGCCGGCACGATCGAGGCGAGAAATCGCGACGGTGGTGGAGCCGTGTTTTCGGTGCGCATTCCCGACGCGGCGACGATGCCGCGCTTCGACGAGGAGTCGGCATGACCTCGTCGGTGCTCGTCGTCGAGGACGATCGCTCGATGCGCAAGTACCTGCGCGGCGCACTCGAGGCACACGGCTACGCGGTCACCGAGGCCGGCTCGCTTGCGGAGGCGAGCTCGGTTGTGGCGGCGCAGTCCTTCACGGCCGTGCTGCTCGATCTAGGGCTGCCCGATGGCGACGGCCTGACTTTGGTGCGCGCGCTGCGTGCGGCTGCGTCGACGGTCCCGGTGATCGTGATCTCCGCGCGCGAACGCGAGGATGACAAGGTCGATGCCCTGGATGCCGGTGCGAACGACTACCTGACCAAGCCGTTCGGCACCCGCGAGTTGCTCGCACGCATTCGCGTCGCACTGCGACATGCCACGCAACCCACCGATGATCCGGTGATCCAGGTCGGCCCGTTCGTGATCGATCGCGCGCGTCACGAGGTCACGGTGAGCGGGGTGGTCGTGCACCTGACGCCCATCGAGTTCAACATCCTCTCCTTGCTCGCGCGCCACGCCGGCAAGGTGATCACCCACGGTCAGCTGCTCTCCGAGATCTGGGGACCGCGAGGAAAAGAGCAAACGCACTACCTGCGCGTCCACCTCGCTGCCCTGCGCCGCAAAGTCGAGGCCGATCCTGCCCGGCCGCGCTGGCTCACCACCGAACAAGGCGTGGGTTATCGGCTGCGTGACGAGTAGCTGAGACGGCGAGCACCACGATCGACCTGCTGACCATCGACAACCCGTGAGGGTGGCGTTCGGCCGTCAAGACGCGAGCAGACTACCGACGGTCACGGCAAACATGGCGGCGCGCCCGGAGCGCGCGATGAACGTGCGCAGGTCGACTTCGCGGATGATGCCGAGGACGCGGCGCTTGGCATCGACCACCGGGAGCTCTGTGACACCGGCGCTCTCCATCTGTCCGAAGGCCTCGCCGATCGTGTCGCTGGGCTGCAATTGAACTGAGGTAGTCATGATTCCATTCCGAGCTGAGGCAACATCCGTGCTCGAGCGGGCCGCACCGTAATCACGGTGAAGCGACACGCAACGGAGATCTTGGGCACGGTTTCGCGCGCACTAGCGCGGCACATCGTGCACCGGAGCATATGCGCACACGGGCATCCTCCTGAACGGGCTCCACAGGAGGGATGCGACTCGGCGCGTCGAAGATCTCGGCTCGCGACCAGCTGAGCGTTGGTGATCGTGGGACTCGTCTGCTTGATCGACTGGATCCACGGCGGCTAGCGTGCGGATGTGGACGCGCCTGCACTCCCACGCACCGTAGAGGACCTCGCCGAGTGGTCGGTATTTGCCGATCATCTGCTGACGCTCGGCGACCCCCGAGGGGAGGCCCTGGCGCTCGAGCTCGCGCTGTCTGTCACCCCGACAGCCGAGGAGCTGTCGGCGTTCCATGCGACGTGCCCTCGCGTGCCGAGGTCGGACGCGCAGCTCCAGTTCGGCTATCGGCTCGGCCACGTGGTCGTGCTGGCCATCGCGTCTGCGCATCAGCCGTTCACCCACACTCCCGAACAGGGCGCGCTCGGCCACGCGACCGGGCTGTTGTCGAAGCCGGCGTTCGCTCGACTCCAACAGCTCGACCTACCGATCTCCGTGATGCCCGCCGAGCTGTCGCGGATGCTCCGCCGGCTCCCCGCCACGTGCAGGCGCGTGGCACTGCACCTCGGGCACACCACGATCCCCGCGGTTGACAGACTGATCGAGGTCCTGCCACTGCACGTCCAGACTGTCCGGTTGTCGCGCTGCACGCCCGAGATCGCAGCGCGCTTCTTCACCGGTCGGTTCGCGATGGTCGAGCTCGAGCGCGTGTCGGAGACGTTCGAGCTCGACGCCGCGCTCGATGCCGCCCCTGCCGTGATGGCGAGGGTACTGAACGCGTATGAAGGGCTGCACTCGCGTGCGCGACTCGGGCGGCTGGACTCGGCGGGGTTCCTCGAACCCGCGGACAGTCCCGTCTTCGCCCAGGATCGCGCCTTGGTCTTCGATCCGATCGCGCGGGTGATTCCTCGCCGCACGCTGCTCGAGCTCCAGGCTCGGTTCGGCGTGATCCCGATCCGGAGTCAGCTCGCGTACGCGCTGCCGGATCATCAGTTCACCCTGTTCGGTGACCACGCCGCCGCCAGCGTCGAGCTGGTGCACGCGAGTGGTCGATGGACCGGGCGCTCGGCCGAGCCGTTCACCGTCGATGACGTGGTGATCGAGCCGAAGACGGTCGTCGGGCTCGAGGATGGTGCTCGCGTGACGATCGGTAGCAAGACGATGGAGCTGATCACCCACGATCTCGAGGCCCGATTTCGCACCCGTTGCTCGGCGTGATCGGCCGCGAGCGCCACCGCCACCGCACATCGAGGCGGCGTCGTCGGCGTACCCGGAATCTGTCCTGGCGCGGTACGTGTGTCCAGCGAGGCACCGTCCTCCGGGCGCGGCGTAGTCCTGGCGGTGCACTACCAAAAGACGCCAACGCAGATCGATGCACAGCCCGGGCGAACGGAGTGTCATCGCTTCGGAGAGCCAAGTCGCACGTAGGCCACCGCGATGGCCAGCGTCAGGGTTCCGAACAACACACCGCTGATGGCGGCGACCAGGTTGTATGGATGTGGACTCACGAAATAAACCCGCATCACGATCGTGCTGATGACGAACCCGACGTTGCGAAATACCACCTCGAAACCGGAGTGCTCTCGCAACGAGTACAGCACCACGAACACATCGGCGAAGATCATCACCGAGAAGTACTCGCGATAGAACACGCCATTGACGTTCGGGAGGTCGGGCCCCGACGCCCGCAAGCCGGTCACCGTCGCGATCCAAACGACGAGCGTGATGACCGCGAGCGCGACCATGAGGACCGCGAGGGCCGCCGCGATCGTCTTCTTGAGCTCGATGAAACGATCCAGCCGGTGCTGCGCTTGGTCGTCGACGGCGACACCCTCACCGGCGGCCCGTTGGATCAGGGTCAGCCGGAAGTAGATCCCGATCACCAAGAACAGCAGCAACCCCGTCGCAAGGTCGAACAGCATCGAGCTGTAGATCTCGAAGTTGTCGGCGAACCGGCTCAGGTCCTGGATGCCTCCGAGCTCTTCGAACGCCGACCTCATGATGATCAGCGCCATGATCTGAAACTGGACGCCGATCGCGCGGCTGAACGAGTGCGGGATCGCGACCACCATCAGCAGGACTTCGAAGAACAGGACGAAGCTGAACGGGGTGTAGAGCGCCGACAGCACGTTGTGCCCGACCACCTCGGACATGCCCGGGTCTTCGATCAGCCAATCGTTGACGCAGATCACTGCGAGGTGAAGAAGGAGTCCGAAGATCGCCGCGCGGACCACCCAGGCGTTGAGCCTCTCGGTGTTGCGCGCGCTGAACCAGCGGTCGAACGTGACGGCGCCACGACGGATGCTGGACCGGAGCATGAACCGGGGCGGTCTTTCGAGCGGTCGCGAACCACTCCGCTGCTACGCCTTGGGCAGCAGCACGGTATCGATCACGTGGATCACGCCGTTGGTGCATGCAATGTCGGCGGTGAGGACCTTGGCACCGTTGACGGTGACGCCGTGCATGCCGTCGACATCGAGTGCCTGGCCATTGACGGAGGCCGGCGACAGTTTCTTGCCGGTCACATCGGCGGCCATCACCTTGCTCGACAGCACGTGCAACGTCAGGATCGCCGAGAGCTTGGCCTTGTTCTCGGGCTTTATGAGGGATTCGACCGTGCCTGCCGGGAGCTTTGCGAACGCCTCGTCGCTGGGTGCGAACACGGTGAACGGCCCGGCGCCCTTGAGGGTGTCGGCCAGGCCCGCGGCGCTGACTGCGGCTACCAGGGTCTTGAAGGTTCCGGCGGAGATTGCGGTATCGACAATATCGTGATGATTTGACACGGCAGTTAGAGACCTGTCGCGACGAAACGATACGCGCGAACACCATCGGTCGGACGGCGGATCCTGTGCGGATGCGCGCAGCTGGTGTTCTCAACACGGCGCTCGTGCCGAGACCGTCAGCCGGTTCGCCCGAACAATCATGGAGGACAGGCTCACCGTAAGCATCCAGCCGTCCTCCTCGTGGCGAGCGTTCGGCCGCCGAACGAAGCATGGCTCGGGGCAGCGGTGACGGTGGCATCGGGACGCAGGCGAGCGAGGTGTTAGCGCGACCGAGGATCGGATCCTTCATCCCCCAACGACAAATCGGGACCTCGGCCGTCTCGAACGTGTCTTTGGAGATCCGGAGCTGGAAACATCTCGCGCTGGGCGACCACGCCGTGATCGGATTCGCACCCAGCACCACGAACTCCCGGCACCGCGACCGAGAGCCGTACATCCAACTCGACGCGAGTTGCTTGGGTATCCGGCCGGCGGAATCGGTTTAGTGTCGAAGGGCCCGTCTCGGAGTCGTGGCGTCGCTGCTCGCCACCGCGGCGCACCGGGTTGCTCGGCGTGATCGGCACCCGAGCGCCACCGCACATGCCTGCGTCGTCGGCGCACACCAGGAACGTGTCGAGCCGCGGTGCCGGCACCGAGAGCGTGTGCTCTTCTCGCCATCGTTGATGTCGAGCGAGTCCAGCGAGGCGCCGCTACGCGCCGAACTGTTCAGTCTCTCGCAGCTCGAGGCGCATGCGACGGCGCTCGCCCGCAGTCACGTGCTGGGGACGGCGGATCGCCACGACGCCCTGCTCGAGCGCCTGACCGCGAACCAGAACGCCCTCGCCGAGGCCTACGCGCTGCTCGCCGATGCGGTCGCGCGCGGTCGCCAGATCACGCCCGCCGCGGAGTGGTTCGTCGACAACTACCACCTGATCGAGGAGCAGATCCGGCTCGCGCGGCGCCACCTGCCGCCAAACTACAGCCGTGCGTTGCCCTACCTCGTCGATGGCTCGCCGCGCGTCTACGGGCTCGCACTCGATCTGATCGCGCATTCGCACGGCCATGTCGATGTCGCCGTGTTGCGCGCGTACATCGCAGCCTACCAGGCGATCCAACCCCTGCAGCTCGGCGAGCTGTGGGCGATCCCGATCATGCTGCGGCTCGCGCTGATCGAGAACCTCCGGCGCGTGATCGCGGCGGTGTCGGCCGGACGACGCGATCGCGAGGCCGCCGCGCGCTGGTCCGAGGCGTTACTCGAAGGCACGTCCGGCGATCCGTCGCGCGTCGTCGCGACGCTGGCGAGGCTCGTCGAGGAAGACCCGTCGCTCGCCACGCCGTTCGTCGCCGAGCTCGCGAGTCGGCTCCAGGGCCAAGGCACGATGACGACGCTGCCCATGGCCTGGTTGGAGCAACGGCTCGAGGCGGAGGGGAAGACCGTCGAGGGTGTGTTTCAGTCTGCCGTCCAGAGCCAGGCGAGTGACCAGATCTCGGTGGGCAACAGCATCACGAGCCTCCGCACGCTCGACGCGATCGACTGGCGCACCTTCGTCGAGGTGCTCGCCGTCGTCGAGGCCGTGCTGCGCGGCGATCCGGCGAAGCGCTATGCCGAGATGGAGTTCGCGACGCGCGATCGCTATCGCCACGTCGTCGAGTGGCTCGCGAAGCGCAGCAAGCTCGCGGAGCGCGAGGTCGCGGCGAAGGCGATCGCCCTCGCCGCCGCGCAGCCACCGGGGCGCGAGCACCACGTCGGGTACTTCCTGATCGATCGCGGGCGGCGCGCGCTCGAGCTGGCACTCGCCGAGAAGCCGCACGATCGCGCCCTCGCCAACCGCCTCGGGCACGGGCTCGGCATCGTCGCGTACCTCGGCACGATCGCCGCGACCACGACCGCGTTGACCGTGCTGTTCGGCGACCTGGTGCTGGCCCGCCGTCATCCCCTGGCGTGGAACATCGGGTGGGCCGTCGCGATCGCCCTGGTGGCAAGCCAGCTCGCGATCTCGCTCGTTCACTGGGCCACGACGCTCACGATCAAGCCCCGGCCGCTGCCGCGCCTCGACTTCTCGACCGGGATCCCCGAGGAGCACAAGACGCTGGTCGCCGTGCCCGTGATGCTGACCAGCACCGCCGGCATCGACCACCTCGTCGAGCTGCTCGAGGTGCGCTTCCTCGCAAACCGCGATCGCCACCTCGGCTTCGCGCTCGTCACCGACTTCGCGGACGCCGCGACCGAGATCACCGAGCACGACGAGCAGCTCCTCGTCCATGCACGTGCCGCGATCGAGGAGCTCGAGCACAAGTACGACGAGACGGGTGGGTTCTTCCTGTTTCATCGCGCGCGCCGCTACAACGCCCGCGATCGCGTGTGGATGGGTTGGGAGCGCAAGCGCGGCAAGCTCGAGGATCTCAACGCGGCCCTGCGCGGCGAGCTGGATCGGTTCGCGGACATCGTCGGCCCCACGGAGCGACTCGCAACCACGCGGTACGTGATCGTCCTCGATAGCGACACCGGGTTGCCGCGCGACGCGGCGCGCGAGCTGGTCGGGACGATGGCGCACCCGCTCAATCGCCCGGTGATCGACAAGGCGAAGGGCCGCGTCTGTCACGGCTACGCGATCCTGCAACCGCGGGTCGGCATCACCCTCGACAGCACGCAGCGGACGCGGTTCGCACGGCTGTTCGCCGGCGAGCCCGGCATCGATCCCTATACGCGCGTGGTCTCCGACGTCTATCAAGATCTGTTCTCCGAGGGCTCGTTCATCGGCAAGGGTATCTACGACGTCGACGCCGTGCGCGGCGTGCTCGGCGACATCCTTCCCGACAACCGCGTGCTCAGCCACGACCTGCTGGAGGGCGCGTACGGCCGCGCGGGCCTGGTCAGCGACGTGATCGTCTACGAGGACTACCCGAGCACCTACGCGGTCGACGCGAGTCGGCGCGCGCGCTGGATTCGTGGCGACTGGCAGATCGCACGCTGGTTGTTCTGGCGCGTCCCAGCGGGTAGCGCGGGCACACCGAGGAACCCGATCTCGGCGCTGTCGCGCTGGAAGATCCTCGACAACCTCCGCCGCTCGCTGGTCGCGCCGGCCATGCTCGCGGTGCTGATCATCGCGTGGTCGATCCCCGGTGTCGCGCTGCTCGCGCTGCCGCTCGTGCTCGCCACCTTCCTCGTGCCGCCGATCCTGGCGGCGTTGACCGAGCTGGAGCGCCGGCCCAAGGACGTCGCACCCGACGAGCACGTGCGTACGGTGCGGCGCCAGCTCGGTCACGCGGTCCTCCGCGAGGGGTTCTCGTTCGCGTGCATCCCCGAGGACGCCGCCATCAGCGCCGGCGCGATCTCGCGCGTCTGGCTCCGGCTGTGGATCACGAAGCGCAAGCTGCTCGAGTGGAAGACCGCGGCGGAGGCCGAGCGGTCGCAGCGCAGCGGCTTCGTCGCGACGTATCGATCGATGTGGATCGCGCCCGGGTTGGCGATCGCGATCGGCGTCCAGCTCGCGATCGGTGACGTGGCGGCGAGCTGGCTGGCGATTCCGATCGCCGCGATCTGGCTGCTCGCACCTGCGTTCGTGTGGTGGACGAATCGCCCCCTCGGCGTCACCCGCGACGAGCTGTCGCACGACGAGCGGCTGTTCCTGCATCGCCTCGCTCGCCAGACCTGGCGCTTCTTCCGTACCTACGTCACGAGCGAGGACAACGATCTGCCGCCGGATAACTTCCAGGAGGAGCCACCGGTCGGCGTCGCGCATCGCACGTCACCGACGAACATCGGCGTGTCGCTGCTCGCGAACCTCGCCGCCCACGATTTCGGCTACGCGACGATCACCGAGGTGGTCGCGCGGACCACGCGCACGTTCGCGACACTCGACAAGCTGCAGCGCTTCCGCGGTCACTTCTACAACTGGTACGACACCCGCACGCTCGAGCCCCTGCGGCCGATGTACGTGTCGAGCGTCGACAGCGGCAACCTCGCAGGACATCTGATGACGCTCGCCGAGGGCCTCAAGGAGCTCTCGCGGTGCCCGGTCATCGGCGCGCGCCAGTTCCGCGGCATCGCCGACACACTCGAGCTCGCCGGCATCACGTCCGGCGAGGCCATTCAGCTCACGAAGACCACGCCGCGGACGCTGCGCGAGGCGCAGGCCGCGATCACCAGGCTGGCCGCCGCGGTCCACGCGCAGGGCGGTGAGGACTGGTGGCGGACCGAGGCGATCCGGCAGGTCGACGAGCTGGCTGCCGAGCTCGCGGCACTCGCGCCGTCGACGGATCTCGACACGATCCCGTCGCTCGAACACCTCGCCACGCTCGACGTCCCCACGGCGATCGACCTCGTCGGCGAGCTGCGCCGGCTCGAGCAGCACGCCGCCGAGCTCGCCGACTTCGACTACGACTTCCTCTACGACTCCAATCGCCATCTGCTGGCGATCGGCTACAGCGCCACCGATCACCGGCTCGACAACAGCTTCTACGATCTGCTCGCGTCGGAGGCGCGGCTCGCCAGCTTCGTCGCGATCGCGCAGAACAAGCTGCCGCAGGAGCACTGGTTCCGGCTCGGTCGCCGCGTGACCACGACCGGCGGCCAGCCGACGCTGCTGTCGTGGAGCGGCTCGATGTTCGAGTACCTGATGCCGCTGCTCGTGATGCCGACGTACGACCACACGTTGCTCGACGCGACGTATCGCGCGGCGGTCGCGCGCCAGATCGAGTATGGACGGCAACGCGAGGTGCCCTGGGGCATCTCGGAGAGCGGCTACTACAAGACCGACGCCCACCTCAACTACCAGTACCGCGCGTTCGGGGTCCCCGGCCTCGGCTTCAAGCGCGGGCTCGGCGCGGACCTCGTGATCGCACCCTACGCGAGCGCGATGGCGCTGATGGTCGCACCCGAGGAGGCGACCGCGAATCTCCGGCGGCTCGATCGCGACGGACAGCTCGGTCCGTTCGGGCTCTACGAGGCCATCGAGTACACGCCGTCGCGGCTGCCTCCCGGCAAGTCGTTCGCGACGGTGAAGTCGTACATGGCGCACCACCAGGGCATGGTGTTCCTGTCGCTCGCCTACACGTTGCTCGATCGGCCGATGCAACGCCGCTTCCTCGCGAACCCCGCCCTGCGCGCCACCGAGATGGTGCTGCACGAGCGCGTGCCCCGGACGCCGCCGGTGTATCCGCACCCCGCCGAGGTCGGCGCGGTGCGCGTCGCGAGCGAGATCGAGCGCGACCTCCGCGTGTTCACGTCCCCGACGACGCCGTCGCCCGAGGTCCAGCTGCTGTCGAACGGCAACTACCACGTGATGGTGACCAACAGCGGCGGTGGCTACAGCCGGTGGCGCGACCTCGAGGTCACGCGGTGGAGTGAAGATCCGACCCGCGATCACTGGGGCCAGTTCTGTTACGTGCGCGACGTCAACGCGAATCAGGTGTGGTCGGTCGCGTATCAGCCGACGCAGACGACGGGCACGGGGTACGAGGCGATCTTCTCGGCAGGGCGTGCCGAGTTTCGTCGCCGCGACGAGGAGCTCGATACCCACGTCGAGATCGCGGTATCCCCCGAGGACGATGTCGAGCTCCGGCGCGTCTCGATCTCGAACAACGGCGCTGTCACCCGCGTCCTCGAGCTGACGAGCTACTCCGAGGTCGTGCTCGCGGCCAAGGGTGCCGATGCCGCGCACCGCGCGTTCTCGGGGCTGTTCGTGCAGACCGAGATCATCGAGGGGCAGAACGCGATCCTCGCGACCCGGCGCGCGCGCTCGGCGACCGAGAAGCCGCCGTGGATGTTCCACGCGATGATCCCGATCGCCGAGACCACGACGCCCGCCTCGTTCGAGACCGATCGCGGTGCGTTCCTCGGCCGCGCCGGTTCACCCGCGTGCCCGAGAGGGCTGGAGACCAAGACGCTCGGCAACTCGCAGGGCTCGGTGCTCGATCCCTGCGTCGCGATCCGCCAGAAGCTCGAGCTCGCGCCCGATCAGATCGCGACCGTGCACATCTTCACGGGGGTCGCCGAAACCCGCGAGGCAGCGCTCGCCCTGATCGACAAGTATCGCGCGCGCCACCTCGCCGAGCGCGTGCTCGAGCTCGCGTGGGCCCACAGCCAGGTGATCCAGCGCCGGCTCGACGCCACCAACGCCGAGATCCGGATGTGGGATCAGCTCGCGAGTCACGTGGTGTTCTCGACGCCGACGCTGCGCGCGCCGAAGTCGATCATCGCGGCGAACAAGATGGGGCAAGCGGGCCTGTGGCAGTACTCGATCTCGGGCGACGTGCCGATCGTGATCTGCCGGATCGCCGCCTCGGAGAACCTCGAGCTCGTGCGCCAGGTCGTCCGCGCGCACCTGTACTGGCGGCTCAAGGGGCTCGTCGTCGATCTCGTGATCTGGAACGAGGATCCGTCGGGGTATCGCCAGCACCTGCACGAGCAGATCGTCGCGGCGATCGCGGCGATCGGTGATGCGACCCTCGTCGACCAGAAGGGCGGCATCTTCATTCGCCGCACCGATCAGATGACGGAAGCGGATCGCACGCTGATGCTGACCATCGCGCGCGCGATCGTGTCGGATACCGCCGGCTCGCTCGCCGACCAGCTCGATCGCCGGCCCCGCACCGAGCATGTCCTACCGGTCAAGTTCGAGAAGCAGCGGTCCCGCGGCGCCACCGCCGAGCTTCCGCCGATTCCGCGCCCCGATCTCGCGGCGGCGAACGGTCACGGTGGCTTCACCAAGGATGGTCGCGAGTACGTGATCACGACGACGCGCGAGTCGCGCACGCCGGCACCGTGGTCCAACGTGATGGCGAACCCGTACTTCGGCACGGTGATCTCGGAGACCGGCTCCGCATACACGTGGTGCGAGAACGCGCAGCTCTATCGATTGACCCCGTGGAGCAACGATCCGGTCTCCGATCCGAGCGGCGAAGCGCTCTACATCCGCGACGAGCAAGACGCCACGTTCTGGTCGCCCACCCTGCAACCGGCGCCGGGCCCGCAGCTCTACACCACCCGCCACGGCTTCGGCTACTCGGTGTTCGAGACCCAGGAGTCGAACATCGTCAGCGAGCTCACCGTGTGTGTCGCGATGGACGCCCCGGTCAAGCTGTTCAAGCTCAAGCTGCGCAATCGCTCGGGCCGCGCACGTACGCTGTCGATCACCGGGTTCTTCGAGCTCGTGCTCGGTGCACAGCGCCCGGCGTCTTTGCCGCACGTGATCACGGAGGTCGATGCGAAGACCGGCGCGCTGTTCGGGAAGAGCGCGTATGCCGGCGAGTTCGCGCCGCGGATCGCCTTCCTCGAGTGCAGCGAGTCACAGCGAACGGTGACCGGCGATCGCACCGAGTTCCTCGGCCGTGGTGGATCACCGGCACGACCGATGGCGCTCTCTCGCAAGCGCCTGTCCGGGCGCGTCGGTGCGGCGTTCGATCCGTGCCTCGCGATGCAGACCACGATCGAGCTGGCGGAAGGGCAGGAGCGCGAGGTCGTGTTCGCGTTCGGCTCTGGACGCGACCTCAACGACGCGCGCTATATCGTCGCTCGCTACCGCGGTGTGGCCGCAGCGCAGGCTGGGCTCGACGGCGTCTACCAGTTCTGGAACAAGACCTTGGGCGCGGTGCACGTGCAGACGCCCGACGAGTCGCTCGACTTTTTGGCGAACGGCTGGCTGCTCTACCAGGTCTTGTCGGCCCGGATGTGGGGTCGCTCGGGCTTCTATCAATCCGGCGGTGCGTACGGGTTCCGCGACCAGCTCCAGGACGCCTGCGCGATGCTCCACGCCGAGCCGGCGCTGCTGCGGGAGCAGCTGTTGCGATCGGCCGCCCATCAGTTCCCGCAGGGCGACGTCCAGCACTGGTGGCATCCGCCGAGCGGCCGCGGTGTGCGCACCCGGATCTCGGACGACTTCCTGTGGATGCCCTACGCGGCGGCGCGCTACGTCCGTGCGACGGGCGACACCGGTGTGCTCGACGACAAGGTCGACATGATCGAGGGCCGCCTCGTCAACTCCAACGAGGAGAGCTACTACGACCTGCCGGTGCGTTCGGCCGAGAGCGTGTCGCTCTACGACCACTGCGTGCGCGCGATCAAGCACGGCTTCCGGTTCGGCGTGCACGGCTTGCCGCTGATGGGGACCGGCGACTGGAACGACGGGATGAACCTGGTCGGCGACGAAGGCAAAGGCGAGAGTGTGTGGCTCGCGCTGTTCCTCGTCGAGGTACTCCAGGGCTTCGAACCGCTCGCACGGCTCCGCGGCGACATCACGTTCGCCGACGAGTGCGTGGTGCGGGCAGCCGAGCTGCGACGCAACATCGAGGCGAACGCGTGGGATGGCGCGTGGTACCGCCGCGGCTACTACGACGACGGCTCGCCGCTCGGTTCGAGCGAGAGCGAGGAGTGCAAGATCGACGCGCTCCCGCAGAGCTGGGCGGTCCTCGCGCGGGTCGGAGATCCTGCCCGCGTCGAGCAGGCGCTGACCTCGCTCGACAAGAAGCTGTTCGACCGCGACCTCGGCGTGATCAAGCTGTTCGATCCGCCGTTCGATCACGCGCCGCTCGATCACGCACCGCACAACCCGGGCTACATCAAGGGCTACGTGCCCGGGGTGCGCGAGAACGGTGGCCAGTACACCCACGCCGCGGTGTGGGCCGTGATGGCGTCCGCGCAGGCGGGGCACCACGAGCGGGCGTGGGAGATGTTCACCGCGATCGACCCGGTGCATCACGGCGACACGCCGGAGGCGATCGCGCGCTATCGCGTCGAGCCGTACGTGATGGCCGCCGACATCTACACGAACCCGCAGCACGCGGGGCGTGGTGGCTGGACCTGGTACACGGGCTCGGCGGGCTGGATGTATCGCCTGATCCTCGAGTCGCTCCTCGGGCTACGGCTCGAGGTCGACCACCTCGTGCTGCAGCCGGTGGTGCCGGCGAGCTGGCCGGGCTTCAAGATCCACTACCGTTATCGCGACACCGTCCATCACATCGAGGTCAAGGGCAACGGCAAGCGCGTCACGCGCGTGGTCGTCGATGGCGAGGTGCGAGACGACCACCGCATCCCGCTGGCCGCCGATCAGCGCGAGCACTGGGTGTCGATCGAGCTCACCTGAAGCGGCCGAAGGCCAGTCCGACGAGCATCGAGACGCCGGAGCCGACGAGGATCGCGAGCTTCGCCGTATCGAGCAGCGGGCCTGCCGGGAAGGCGAGCTGCGCGATGAACAGCGACATCGTGAAGCCGATGCCGCCGACGATGCCGACGAGCAGCACGCCGCGCTTCGTCACGGCCCCCGAGCGCGTGGCGATACCGAGCCTGCTGGCACCGAGCGCGGCGAGCGTGATCCCGAGCGGCTTGCCGATCGCGAGCCCGACCACGACCCCGAGGAACAGCCACAGGTGATCGCCGGATAGCTCCGCACCGCCGAGCGCCACGCCGGCGTTCGCGAGCGCGAAGACCGGCATCACCACGAACGCGACCCACGGGTGCAGCGCGTGGATCAGGTGATCGGTCGGGGACACGGCTTCGCGCCGAGCCTGGTCGATCAGATCGAGGCGGGAGAGCAGCGCGTCGCGATCGTTCGCGGGCAGGTCGGCGAGCTGGGACGCCGTGGTCTCGGCGAACCCCGACGGACCGAACCACGACCGCACCGGGGTCAACAGGCCGAGCAAGACCCCGCCGATCGCGGGGTGGATGCCCGAGATCGCGAAGCCGACCCACACGACGAGACCGGGCGCGACGTAGAGCAGCGGGCTCCGCACGCCGGCCGTCCGCATCGTCCAGACCGCCCCGAACCCGGCGGCCGAGACGACGAACCCCTCGACCGCGATCCCGCTGCTGTAGAACACGGCGATCACCACGATCGCGCCGATGTCATCGATCACGGCGAGCGCGAGCAACAGGACGCGCAGCGCCGGATCCACCCGCGAGCCGAGCAGCGTGAGCACCCCGACCGCGAACGCGATGTCGGTCGCCATCGGGATCGCCCAGCCCGCCTGCCCGACGCCGCCGACGTTGAGGATCGCGAAGATCGCCGCCGGCACGAGCATGCCTCCCAGCGCCGCCGCGAGGGGTAACGCCGCTTGCTTCACCGTCGCGAGCTCGCCCTCGAAGATCTCGCGTCGGATCTCGAGGCCGACCACGAAGAAGAACACCGTCATCAACCCGTCGTTGACCCAGAAGTGCAACGGCTGCTCGTAGGTCCAGGGCCCGAGCCGCCCACCGATCGGCGTGTGCCAGAGGTCGGCGTACGACCCCGGCGCACCATTTGCCCACAGCAATGCCGCCACCGTCGCGACCAGCAGGACGACCCCGCTGGCCGCCTCGATCGCGAGGATGCGTTGGATCGGCGTGGTCACCGCCTGCGCTGCCCGCCGGACAGACGACCACACCTCGGGCGCATTCTTGGTACGGGACATCGACTCTCCTCCTTGGAGAGATGCCGACGACCCCATCGACATCGAAGCCCTGCGGCCGAAGCCGCACCCGATCAAGTTGTGGACCCGATAGTAACGGGGTTTGCGATCAGATCCACTTCGAATCGTCGACGAGTCGCACGTCGACATGCGCGAGCAGCTTCTGTACCCGTTCCGCCATGTCCTCGAACTCGGAGAGCTGCGAGGCCTCGTGCAGCTTGCGCGCGAAGTTCATCACCCGGATCAGGTACGAGAACAGATTTCCTTCCTCGTGCTGGAGGTGGTGTTTATCGACGAACTCGAGGAAGCCTAGCCCCGAGTCCTCGAGCTGCGCCCACGTGTTCTTCGCCCGCTTGCCGCCGTGGAGCTCGGGATGAGGAAGCTGCGCCGACAGCTCCTGGTGGATGAGCTCGACCTTCGTCAGCTCGCGCGGATGCGCCTTCTCGTACGCGGCGAGCGCGTCGTCCCACGTCACCTGCGCGCCGGTGTCGCGCTGCTCGCGCAACCAGGTCCGCGTCCACTCGCGCTTGGCATCCTCGTCCTTGCGATCGAGCTGCCGCTGGATGATGTCGTGATCGATCAGGTATTCGACCAGCTCGCGGAGCTCGACGTACTCGAGCTGGTGGTTGAACAGGATGTAGAAGATCAGCAGGCCGTCCATGCCCTGGAGCTTGCGGATCATGTCGCCGGAGACTTGCTGGCCGTGCTCGTCGAGCACGCCGATCGCGCGCAGGTTCGCGACCAGCTGGGCGAGCGTCTTGTGGAGCTCCTTCTTCAGCCGATCCTCCAGCAACAGATTCTCGATCACCGTCACGATGTCGAGTCGCATCGACGGTGGTAGCGAGCGCTCGGCCGC
>JANNBP010000324.1:0-52090 GCA_031385555.1 Deltaproteobacteria bacterium
GTCCCCGATCTCCGTCGGCGTGCCGCGCGCGACGCACTTGTCGTCGACCCAGGCGACGCACTGGACGGGTGATTCCACGGGCTTGGGATCGGTGTTCGCGACCTTCGGGCCGGCGTACGCGAGTGAAGGGAGCAACAGCGCAGCGAGGACAGACTTCATCACTTAGAACCTCCACAAGCGGGAACCTGGTCGCGGGTCAGGAACCCGCTGTCGATCAACGTCTTCGCGTTCGCGGGCGTGATCACCTCGACGCGCACCGCCACCATCTTGTCCGTCGGAGCCTTGCCGTCGAGGATCGCCTTCGCGACGGCGGCGGCGGTCTCGGCGAGCGGCTGGATGTCTTTCAACACCTCGATCGTCTGCGTGCCCGCGCACACCGCGTTGATGTTCGCGGCGTCCGCATCGGCGCCGGCGATGAACACCTTGACGCCGAGCTTGCGCGTCGCCTGGATCGCGCCGCGCGCCATGCCGGAGTTGTTCGCCAGGATCGCGTCGATCTTGTTGTCCGCTTTTGTAAGCGCGTCCTCGACCGTTCGGAGTGCCTGTTCTGCCGACCATGCGCTGTGCGACTGCTCCATCGCGATCGTGATGTCGCCGCGCGCGATGTAGGGCGCGAGCGTCTCGTGATAGCCGCGCGTGATCTCGGCGGCGACCGAGTGACCGGCCTGACCGGACAGCAGCACATAGGTGCCCTTGCCATGCGTCGCCTGGATCGCGGCCTCGGCCTGCAGCACGCCGACGCGATACGAGTCGTGCGAGACGTAGTAGTCGAGCTCGGGGGACAGGATCGAGCGGTCGTACGCGATGACCTTCGCCCTGCCGCCGTGCTTGGCGAGGGTGACGTAGCTCGCCGCGGCCTTGGAGTCGGTGGGCTGGATGACCAGCACCTTCGCGCCCATGGCCAGCGCGTCCTCGACCTGTGCGAGCTGCTTCGCACCGTCGTTGTCGGCGGAGAACGTGACGACCGAGAGCCCGAGGTTGGCGGCGTGCTGCTCGAAGAACTTGCGGTCCTTCTGGTAGCGCTCCTCCTGCAGCGTCGCGAGCAGGAACGCGACGTCGGGCGACTTCTTCGCGTCGGCCTTGGTGCCCGCGGTCAAGCCGATCACGACGAGCGGCAACACCGGCAAGGCAAACAGCGCGAGCATCAGCTTGCTGCTCTTCTTGCCCTGGCGCCCCTTCATCACCACGTCGCTGAGGACAGCGAGCAGCAGGATCCCGCCGGTGAAGATCAGCTGCCAGTTGCTATCGATACCGAGCAGCGACATGCCGTTCGCGAGCGTGGCGAACACCAGCGTGCCGAGCACCGTGCCGGTGACCGTGCCGCGGCCACCGGCGATCGAGGTGCCGCCGATCACGACGGCGGTCACCGCGTCGAGCTCGAGCAGGTTCCCCTGGTTGCTGGCGGTGACGCTGTTGACGCGCGCCGCGGCGAGCATGCCCGCGATCGCGGTGAGCACGCCCATCAGCGTGTAGATGATCAAGGTGACGCGCTTGACGTCGATGCCCGACAGCCGCGCAGCCTCGGGGTTGCCACCGACGGCATAGACCTCGCGGCCGAGCCGGGTGCGCCTCAGCGCGAACACGCCGCCGATCGCGACGGCACCGGCGACCAGCACGGGCACCGGGACGCCGCTCGCGCCGAACACGCCGAGCAGCGCACCCGCGAGGAGCACCTGGCCGCCCATCCGGATCGCGACCGTCGACGTGGTCAGCGGCGTCAGCCCCGCGGCCTCGCGACGGCGCGCCTCGCGGAACACCGTGAGGAGACCGACCGCGAGCACGCCGATCACGAGCACCCAGGTGATCGAGACCGGCAGCGTGCTGTTCAAGCCTGCGAAGTCGTCGCCCATCTGCAGGCTCGTCGCATCCGACGCGACCAGCGCGCCGCCGCGATACGCCTTGAAGCCGGCGAGCGTGACGATGAACGCCGGGATGCCGAGCCGGCCGACCCAGACGCCGTGCCACGCGCCGATCGCCGCGCCGGCGAGGAGGGCGAGGAAGATCGCGCCGGGCGCCGACACGCCGAGGGAGTGCTGTGCGAGCGCGGCGATCACACCGGTCAGAGCGACGCCGGCACCGACGGACAGATCGATACCGCGGATCAGGATCACGAACGTCATGCCGACGGCGACGACGAGCAGCACCGATGACTGCGACAGGAGATTCGTGACATTGCCCTGGGTCAGGAACATGCCGCGCGTCGCGGGGAGTAGCGCGAGCAGCGCCCACATCGCGAGCAGCACGCCGGCCATCGCCCACGCGTTGACGTCGATCTTGCGTCCTGGGCCATCGGCGACCCGTTCGAGCTTGGCGGTCACGACGCGACTCCTACGGTCAGCCGCATGATCGAGAGCTGCGTGATCGCCTCGCCCTCGAGGGTTCCTGCGAGGCGACCCTCGCGCAGCACGTGCACGCGATCGGCGAGCCGGATCACCTCGGGCAGATCCGACGACGCGAGCAGCACCGCATGGCCACGCGACGTCAGCTCCTCGACGAGACGATAGATCTCGGCCTTCGCACCGACGTCGACGCCGCGGGTCGGTTCGTCGAGCAGCAGCACGCGCGGCTCGAGGTCGAGCCACTTGCCGATCACGATCTTCTGCTGGTTACCGCCCGACAGCGTCGAGACTTCGGCGTCGAGGCCGGGCGCCTTGATCGACATGTCGCGCAACCGCGCGAGCGCGGAGGTCTCGGCGCGCGTCTGATCGAGGAGTCCGAACCGCGACAGCCGCGTCAGCGACGACAGCGCGAGGTTCTCGGCGACGCCGAGCGACAGCACGAGCCCCATCGCCTTGCGATCCTCGGGGACGAACGCGATGCCGGCGGCGATCGCCGCGGCCGGTGAGCTCAGCTCGACGGACTTGCCGTCGATCGTGACCGACCCGCTGCTCGCACCTCGTGCGATGCCGAACAGCGCGGACAGCGTGGCGCTGCGACCGGAGCCCATCGCCCCCGCAAGCGCGACGACCTCGCCGGCGCGCACGGTGAACGACAGGTCGTCGACGACCGCGCGGCCGGGCATCGTCGGATGCACGACGCGGAGATGCGCGACCTCGAGCACGGCCTCACCCAGCGGAGCGCGCTTGCGATGCTGTCGATCGAGCTCCTTGCCGGTCATCAGGTGCACGACGTCCTCCGACGACATCGGCGCCGCGCGGATCCCGGCGAGCTCGCCATCGCGCAGCACGGCGACGCGATCGCACAGGGCCTCGATCTCGCCGAGGCGATGCGAGATATAGACGAACGACGTCCCGGCGGCGCGGCGCGCCTTGATCAGCGCGAACAGCCGCACGATCTCCGCGTCACCGAGCGCGGCGGTCGGCTCGTCGAGCACGATCAGCTTCGCCCGATCGCGTTGGGATGTACCCAGCGCGCGCGCGATCTCGATCAGCTGCTGCATGCCGATGCCGAGGCCGCCGACCTTGGCATCGAGGTCGAACTCGTCCGCCGCCTCGCCGAGCACCTCACCGAGCATGCGGCGCGCGATCACTTCGCCCTCGATCGCGTCGCTGAGCAGCCAGCCGAGCTCGCGCTCGCGGCCGAGCAACAGGTTCTCCGCGATCGTCATCTCCGGGATCAGCGCGAGCTCCTGATGGACGATCGCGATGCCGGCGGCGCGGGCGTCGCGGGTCGACGCGAACTGCTGCGGCTGGCCACCGACGACGAGCTCGCCGCGATAGCTGCCCGCCGGGTGAACCCCCGCGAGGATCTTGATCAGCGTCGACTTGCCGGCGCCGTTCTCGCCGACCAGGCCGACGACCTCGCCGCGCTCGATGTCGAGCGACACCTCGTGGAGCGCGCGCACGCCGGGAAACTGCTTGCCGATCCTGATCAGCTCGACGACGGGCCGACCGACGGCACGACCGACGGCACGGCCTGCGCGGATCGCACCGCTCTCGAGGTCATCGCCCCAGCGCTGCGGCTGGCGGCCTTCGCGATCGCGGATGTTCACTTCTTCCTCCGACGAATCACGAGGAGGAACGTCCCCGCGATGACGAGCACCGCGCCCGGCGAGTTGCTGCCGCTGCACGCGCACGCCACGCCGGTGCGATCGCTACCCTCGCCGTCCACGCCATCCTCACCCGGCGGCGGATCCTCGCCCGGGTCGTCGAACTGACCGCAGTCGTTCGCCTCGAACGACCCGGCGCGATCGAGCAGCGTCATCTGATACGCACCCGCGCCGTAGCCGACCATCGGGATGCTCCCCGAGTACGCGCCGATCTGCCCCGACGACGTCCGCGTGTTGTAGAGCTCGGGCAGCAGGTTGTAGTTCGCCCCGCCCTGCGCGGTCACCCACGCGAGCAGCTGGTCGGCCTTCTCCGCGTTGCCGCTGCGGCGGAACGCCGTCGACGCGCGGAGGTCGATCAGGATCCACTCGTCGGTGTCGTACTGATCTTGCGAGCCCTCGAGCCGCTTGTAGCCACCGGCCGGGGTGGTCAGGAACGACATGCTGTCGAGCGTCGACTTGCCGATCGCGCCGTCGGCGGGAATCAGGTCCCACACCAGCGCCTCGACGGTCGAGCCGTCGCGATAGTTGGTGCCGCGCGCGAGCCGCTCGAGCGACCCGGCGAGGACCTTGTTGCCGTCGATGAAGAAGCTCTCCATCGAGGCGACGGCCTTGTCGTGCAGCGCGCGGTACCGCTCGATGTCGTCGGTCTTGCCGGCGCGGCGCGCGAGCGTGGCCATGTCGCAGAAGCCGCGGGCAGCGGTCGCCGTCGTGTAGAGGAAGTGCTCGCGGTTGCCCCAGTGGACCTCCCAGATCGAGGCGTCGGCGATCGCCATCCCCGCCTCTTCCATGTTCGCCGCGAGCGGCTCGGCGACGCCGTTCTTGATCGCGTCGTAGACGGGCTCGCCCTTCTGCGTCGTCTCGGTCAGCCACGCGAGGTCGCCGCTGGTGTCGACGTACTGGCGCGCGCCCCAGAGGTAGAGGCCCCAGCCGTCGATCTCGATGTTGCGCGTCGGGGATCCCGAGAAGTCCGCTTCCTCCTCACCGTCGCCGTAGTAGCGAACCGTCGAGATCTGGTACGGCATGTCCTTGACGAACGACCGGTACTTGCCCGCGTCGGCGTCGAGGAAGAAGTTCACGCTCTTCTTCGCCTCGGCCGCGTGACCGGCGCGTGCGAGGGCCACCGTCGCGTAGATGCCATCGCGCGTCCAGCCGGTGTGCCAGCCGCCGGGCGGCAAGCTCGCGAGCATCATCCCGTGGTTCTTGCGGCGCGGGCTCTCCTGATACGGCTCGAGGATCTGCCCCATGCGCAGCACCGACTCGGCCTGCCGCCACACCTTGGTCTCACCCTCCGTGAGGCCGGCGGGCGGCGCCTTGCGCCAGGCCTCGAACTCGGCGAGCAGATCGGTGTAGAGCGCGTCGGCGGTGCGCGTCGCGAGGAACGCCGACCACGCGGTCTTCGAAGCACTGCCATTGCCGTCGTCGAACAGGACGGCGACGCCCCACCACTTCGCTTGCCCCGGGCCGATCGAGCCGAGGTCCTTCTGGAACGCGTTCTTCTTGTCGGCGCCGGAGCACGCCGGCGTCGCCGTGAGGCCCGCGCCCGCCGCGACCGTCTGGAACGTGTTGTCGGCGCAGCTCGAGACGTCGGCGCCGCCGATCGGCGCGTACACGATCGTGCCGCCGCCCGGGCCGCTCTCGGTCGCGACGCCGGTAGACGAATCGAAGCTGATCGACTCGCCGTTGCTTCCGGGCTCGTCGGGGTTCGACGCAGAGCCGAGCTTGAAGTTGTGCAGCGAGTACGCGGTGACGGGCACCGACGACCCACCGTTGTTGGTCACCTTGAGCAGCATCACCATCGCGTTGCCGGCGTAGCCGTACGGCGCGACGTAGAACGACTCGGTCGTCACGCCACCGACGTCGACCGCGCTGCGGATCATGTTCGACTCGGCGACGTAGCCGAGCTCGCTCGGAGCGCGACCACCGAGCCAACCGGCCGACGTGCCCTTCACCCCGAAGTAGGTATCGAACGCGAGGTTGCGACGAACGAGGCCCTCGCCATCCGGGTTCTGCGGGTTGGCCTTGATGTAGCGGTACGGCCGCTCGAGGTAGTGCTTGATGGCGTTCGCGCTGGCGTCGTAGACCTGAAACCCGAAGCCGTTGCCGGTCACCAGGAACCGGAACGACGCGACCGGCTCGATCGCCTCGGCGGGCGTCGCCTGGCCGAGACACAGGGCGACGACAGGGATCAGCAGCGATCGCGTCTTCATCGAGCAGCCCCGAGGCATGAACCGTGCCCATGAACGGTGTTTCCCTCGCGGTTTCGGCTCCGTGGAATCAGGGATCTATGAGGTGGATCGGCCCCGACGTTTCGTTTGGCAACCTGCCCTCACGTCGACAATCGCAGCACCCACCGCTAGCTCCGCGGACCCACGAGCACCGCCGATGGCACGTGCCTTGATAGACCCGCCACCGTGCGGTTTGTTTTCATGTTCCTCCTGGTTGCCTGCCGGCCCCCCGGGTACGGCAAAGGCGACGACGTCGCCGATCCCACCGTCGATGCACCTGCCGCCACGGAGGACACCGCTCCGACGGATGGCGAGCCCATGCAGGCAACCTGCGCCAAGTCGTTCCGGCTCGACAGTCACAGCACCGCCTCGACGGTGTGGATGACTGGAAGCTTCGTCGCCTGGGGTGGCGATCCGGCGCACGGCGCGATCGAGTTTGCGAAGGGCGCCGACGGTGCGTGGACCGGCGGCTACGACTTCGCGGCCGGCTCGCACCAGTACAAGTTCATCGTCGACGGCACCACCTGGATCACCGATCCGACCAACCCCGACGTGATCGACGACGGCACCGGGAACACGAACAGCCTGTTCCTCTGCGCGCCCTGATAGTCGGGTCCCCGGCTCGAGGTCCCCGATCCCACCATTCTGGTCGAAGGGTCGACCGAGGCGAACGCGGTCTACCTACGTCGAAGCGTCAGTCTCCGCGGGCGCCACTTCATCCGTGTTCGGACGCGCCGCGATCTCGACGTTCTTGAGATGTGCCGGCGCTTTCTCGAGCTCCTCCGGTGACATCATCGCGACGTCGAGCTGCCCGAGGCGTTCGACCTCCGCGAGCGCGTTGAACCCGCCGATGAACTTGCCGCGCAGGTAGACGAACGGCACGGTGTTCTGCTTGGTCTCGAGCGCGAGCGGCATGTGCTTCGCCTCGTGCTCCGGCTCCTCGAGATCGAGATACTCGTAGTCGACCTTGTGGCGCTCGAGCAGCGTGATCGCGCGGCCGGTCCACGGGCAGCTCTTCTTGCCGAAGATCTGCGCCTTGAGCGACGGATCGCCGTACCCGGTCTGCTTGGCCTTCGTGGTGGACGCCGTCGTCGCCGCCCTGGCCGCGACCTTCTCGGCACGCTTGGTCGCCGCGGCCGAGACTTCGTCCTTCGACTTGTACTCGCGACCCATCAGCTTCGCGACCCGCTTGCGGGCCTGCACGTACCGCGGGTCGGCCGCGACCTTGTCCTGCAGGTAATCGCGGATCTCGCCGCCGATCTCGTCGGCTCGGTTTAGCGCGGCAAACACCCGCTCGGTCGCCTGTTTGGCCAGGCTCTTCTTCGACTCGGCCTCTGACATGGGTGGCTCATACCACGGTCCCTTGCGGGGGGGAGGGGTTCCCTGCGAAGCTGACCATCCTCGGGAACGAGCGAGCTAGCTTTCCATCCGCGGTGTTACGCCGCGGTTGAACACGACTCCTCATGAAGCACGTGGTGCGATTCGCCGGCGACGTCCAGGGACGTTCATCACGCATACCGCTTCATTCGCCGGCGAACTCGACCTGACTGCGAGCAAGTGGCCTCTCGTTCCCGAGGGAGTTTTCGATGCCGCGTACGGCCTGGATCCTCGCCGTGACTGCGTGCGCCCGCCTCACTCCTCGGCCCCCTCGCGTTTCGGCTTCGTCTTCACCATCACCACCTCCTTCTCGAGGGTGTCGCCGGTGATGTCGAGCTTCACGGTGTTGTAGCCGGTGAGGCGGACCTTGACGGCGTGTGGTGGCTTGCCGACCAGCTCGGCGCTGCCCTCGAACGGGGTCTTGCCGAGGCGCTTGCCGTCGAGGAGCACGGTGGCGGTCGGCGGCACGCTCGTGATCTTGAGCGTCACCGTCGAGCCCGCGGGTGCATCGGGAGGTGCATCCGCATGCGCGCTATCGGGCGGGGCAGCGTCGACGATGGCCGCCGAGGTATCGACGGGCGGCCCGCTGTCGCCGGGGTCGACGGGCGCGCGCGGCGGATCGCTCGCGGCGGCTTCGCCGCTGTCGCGGGTCGCGAACCAGTAGCCGGCGAGGCCGAGCCCGCCGAGCACGATCAGCACGAGCGCGATCATCACGATGCGCTTCGCACTCGATTTCTCGACGACAGGTGCGGGTGCCGGTGGTGGCACCACGGTCGCCGGCAGTACCGGGACCCCGTCGGTGGTCACCGCCGGATCGACCACCCCGCGATTGGTGACGTGCCGCCGGGTCGCGATGTCTTCGATCGCCGAGATCGGGGTCGCCGGGGTCTCGCGCGGATCGAACGCCGATTCGGTGAACAGGCGACGGATCGAGCTGACGCGCTCTTCCGGGGACGGCGTTGCCGCGGCGAGCACCTCCGCCGGCGTCGGGGCCATGCGGGTCGGCACCGAGCCCTCGAACTCGTCGTGCGCCTCGGGGATCGCTGGCGCCGGCGCCAGGCGGGTCGGCACCGAGCTCTCGAACTCGTCGTGGGCCTCGGGGAGCTCTGGGATCTCCGGGGTCTCGGGGATCGGCGTGCGGGGCCGGCCCGTCGGCGCATCGAGGATGCTCGACAGTTGCTCGACCATCTCGGTCGCCGAGCGCATCGGGTTTCGCTGCGGCCGCACCGATGGAAGATCGAAGTCGTACGCGAGGGCGCCGTCGACGGTGGGCTCGGGAGTCGGGGCGGACGACAGCCACGGCTCCTTCGGGGCGGTGAACAGCTGCGACATCACCTCGACGATCGCGGCATCGCCGAGCACCAGCTCGTAGTGATGACCGAGGGCTGCGATCGCGCTGCGCATCGCCTCCGCCGTCTCGTACCGCGCACCCGGCTCGAGCTGCATCGCCTTCGTGATGATCACCTCGAGCTCGGGGGGGAAGTTCGCGATCACCTGCGACGGCGGCACGTACGCGGCGCCCTTGATCCGCATCAAGGTCATTCGCTCCGTCGCCTCGTGGAACGGCCGCTGCCCGGTGGTCAACTCGTAGAGCACGGCGCCGAGCGAGAACACGTCGGTGCTGACGCCGATCGGCTTGCCCTGCACTTGCTCGGGCGACATGTAGTCGACGCCCGGTCCCACCGTGCGCCCGACCGGGATCGGGAGCCCGAGCTTGACCGCACCCTCGTAACCGACCCACAGCGTCGACGGTGACAGCTCGCGATGGATGATCCCCAGCGGCTTGCCGTTGCTCGACGTCCGCGTGTGCATGTGATGCAGCGCCGATGCGACGTGCGCCACCACGGTGAGCCCGAAGTCGTACGGCAACTGCGCGCCGCCCTCGATCACGTCGCGCACCGTGCAGCCGTGGACGTACTCGGTGACGATCAGCAGGCGGTCGTTGTGCTCCTCGACGTCGATCACGTTCCGGAGGTGCTGATGATGCAGATGACCGAGGGGCCACAACACCTCGTCGGCCTGCAGACGCAGCAGGCCCGCGGTCTCGCCACTCAGATCGACGATGCGCACCACGACGTACCGCTCGAACGCGCCCGCACCACGCCTGCGTGCGAGGAACGTGTTCTCCTGGCCAGGTCTAGGAGCCATCAGCTCGTAGCGACCGATGCGCTCCGACATCTCACGGAATCATACGGCCTCGTGCGATGCTGTGGCCATCCTCGGGCGAGCTAGCCTTCAGTTCGTGGTGATACGCCACGACCGACTGCGACTCATCATGAAGTACTCCCACGTCTGCCCTGCCGCGCCCGTCTACGACGGAGGGCCACACTGGCTGTTCCGCTCGCGGCAGGGCCGAACGGGGTTGGCGAGCAAGTAGCCCTCCGAGGACCTTTTTTGATGGATCACACAGCGTTTTTGCGCAGCGCCGGTGAGCTCATCGCGTCCTCGATCGCCCGCCGCGACACCCAGCACGCGATCTTCCACGGCTGCTACGACTGGCACTCCGCCGTCCACGGCCACTGGGCCCTGTTGCGGCTCGCCAAGGTCCTCGACGAGCCGCGGTTCGCCGAGGCGGCGCTCGCCGAGCTGACCCCCGAGCGGATCGTCGTCGAGGCGCAGCTCCTCCGCGATCAGCCTGGCTTCGAGCTGCCGTACGGCCGCGCCTGGTTCCTCCGCCTCGCGATCGAGCACGCGGGACACGAGCTCGACAGCATGGCCTCCGAGGTCGCGCAGTCGCTCGTCGCGCGCTACGAGCACGTCGCCCCCTACCCCGCGACACGCGAGTATTCGAATGCGTCGTGGGCCCTGGTACAGCTCGGCGCGTGGGCGCGCCACACCGGATCCTCCGCGCTCGAGCACTGGGTGGTGAAGACCGTCGAGGACAACTTCCTCGATCCCGGTGATGTCCCCGCGCTCGACGACGATCGCTACGAACGCGAGTTCTTCTCGCAGCGCGGGAACTGGCTCTACGTGATCGCCCACACGCTGCCGGCCGCGCTCGATCGCATGCTCGAGGCCACGGCACTCGACGAGCGCTTGCTCGCGCCCGTTCAGGTCTCGGGCGGCGCGCATCACTACGGCGTCAACTGGAGTCGCGCCTGGATGCTGCACCGGCTCGCGGTGATCCATCCCGACGAGCCGCTGTATCGCGACGCGTTCGAGGCGCACGTCGAGGTCGGCATCCGCGATCACGCGAAGATGGAGAACGACTACCTGGCCTACGGGCACTGGGTGCCGCAGTTCGCGGTCTACGCGATCACCGAGGACGTCACATGAAGACCGCGGTCATCCGCGTCGCGTGGGTCACCGACGTGCACCTGAACTTCTGCGACGTCGAACGCATGAAGACCTTCGCGACCGCGATCCTGCGCGAGCGCCCGGCGCGGATCCTGATCACCGGCGACACCGGCGAGGCCGAGGACGTCGCGAAGTTCTTCGACCTGCTCGCCGCGATCGCGCCGTGCCACGGCGTGCTCGGCAACCACGACTACTACGGCTCGTCGATCGCACAGGTTCGCGAGCGCGTGCGGCCCCTCGGCTGGTGGTTACCCGCGGCACCGGTGCGGCTCACCGAGGCGACCACGCTGATCGGGATCGACGGCTGGGGCGATGGCCGCTGCGGCAACCTCGCGTCGACCGTCAGGCTCGCCGACTGGCAGCAGATCCGCGAGCTCGACGGCCTGCTTTCGTGCGATGCCGAGACGCGTTGCGCGACGCTGCAGGCGCTCGGGGATGCCGAGGCGGCGGCACTCCGCTCCCAGCTCGAGACGGTGGAGTGCCGCGAGCTGATCGTGCTCACCCACGTGCCGCCGTTTCCGGAAGCGTGCTGGTACGAGGGCCAGCAATCGAGCCCCGAGTGGTTGCCGTGGTTCACCTGCGTGGCGGTCGGTGAGGTGCTGCGCGCGTATGCGATCGCGCATCCGGCGGTGCAGCTCACCGTGTTGTGCGGCCACACCCACGGCAGCGGAGAGTTTCAGGCAGCCGCGAACCTGCGCGTGCGGACCGGCGGATGGAAGCCTGGTGCGAAGAGCTACGGCAACCCGATCGTCCAGGACGCCTGGACGGTGCGTTAGCCGCCGAACACTTTCTTCTTGAGCTCGCCCGTGGTCTGCAGGTTCGTCAGCTCGGCACGGCCACCGACGACCTCGCCCGCGATGAACACGACCGGCAAGCGATGGCCGTTGCTGTCGCGGCGGATCGCGTACTGCGCGGCCGCGTCTTCCTGGATGTTCGAGACCTGGTGCGGAATGCCCGCCTCCTCGAGGATCTCGACGAGCCGGAGCGCATCTCGACGCGTCTTGTCCATGTGATAGATGATGACCGGCGCGGCCTCCTTGGTGCCCGCGGCGGCCACCACCGGCGCCGCCGTCACCACCGCGCCATCCTTGCCGGCGGCGAACGCGCGGCGATCCGCGAGCTCGTGCTCGTCAGCGAGTGGGCGGCCGAGCGCCTCGTTCGCCTTGGTTGCCAGCTCGCCGGCCTTGCCGGGTAGCTTGGAGATCGCCTCGTGGGCCCTTGCACGTGCTCGATCCAGCCAGCTCATGACCGGCTCGTAGCACGTTTCGGGTCACCGGAAGCAGGCCGCCGCATCTCGATCACCAGCACCACGATCACCCCGGGCGTGCTCGCCGCAACAGCGCGAGATGAAACTGCCCGCGGATCCGCCCCGGGGTCATCACCACCGAGACATGCTGCTCGCCGCGCGCGAACTTGAACACGAAATCGAAGGTCTGCACGCGCAGCCCGATCGGGTTCGCGGCCAGCTCCTCGAAGCGGCCCTGGAACTCGCGGATGCGTGTGCACGGGGCGATGTCACGGAAGAAGTTGCGCCCGATGACCCGGTCCTTCGGCAACCCGACAAGTCGCGACTCGGTGTCGTTGTAGTGGATCACGCGCCCACGGGCGTCGAGCGTGATGAGGCCATACGGGAGCCCGTCGAGCTTGTCCGGGGTCAACTGAGCGACCGCACCAAAGTCGATGCCCTGCTGTGGGCCACTGACGTTCGCCATCGGGAGCAGCGGCGGGGTGAACGGCGCGGGAGGTGCAGCCGGGGTGGGCGCACTTGTCGCGACAGGAGTCTCCGCCGGGATGGCGTCGTTGCGGAGCCGGGCGAGCTCCCGTCGCAACGAGTCGTTGTCCCGACGCAACCATTCCAGCTCCTCGCGGATCCGCGCGAGCTCCACCAGGGCGGCCTCGTCGGGCATGGTGTCACGCATGGAGCCCACCCGCGGCCGCCAGCGGACTGCCGGCATCGAGGAAGCGACGCAGCCGTCCCACCACGCGCTCGACCTCGAGCGGATCGAGCGGCCGGCCGACAGTCAGGGTTGCGAGCGAGAGCCGCGAGCCCGAGCCCAGGGTCGCGAGCGACAACCGGGTGGCTCCCGCGAGGTCGAGCTCGACACGTGTGATCCCGTCGGCGCGCAACCTGGGGCCAGCCATGTGGCGCAGTTGCTGGACGCAGCGCAGCAAGCCTTCGAGCTTCTCGGTCGGCACCCCATCCGCCTGCACGCCCGCCAGGATCTGGTCGCCGAGCACGAGCGCGACGAGGCGCGTGCCGAGGCCACGTGTCGCACGCTCGAGCTCGTCACCGAGGGCCTCGGTACGTGCGCCCCCGGGTCCGACCCTGCCGCGCGTGGCGAGCTGGAGTGTCGCGGGGACGGGCGCTTCGTGCTCGCGGTCGAACACCGCGTCGGCGTACGCGACGGCCGCGTCGAGCGCGGCTTCCGGCGGGCGCTGTGCCGACGCCTGCACGACGAGCCATGCATGACCTGTCCAGGCCGGCAACGCGCGGAGCTCGACGACGCGTGCATCGTCCGTGTAGAACACCACGCTGACCGTCGTACCGAGACTCGGCAGCAGGTCGGCCGCGACACGGCTCACCGGTGGCACGAGCGCCGCGAGATCGTCCGCATCGCGCAGGCCTCCGCGATCGAGCGGAAACCCATGCTTGTCGGCGATCGTGATCGCGTCGATGAAGGCGAGGCCGCGCACGCGCCCTGCGATCGCATCGAGCTCGGCCGGCGCAGGACGCTCGGGATAGATCGGCGTACCGGCACCTGGTTGGATTCGACAGATCGTCGCGAGCTGGTGAGCTCGACGTTGCGCTCGCTCGAGGGTCGTCTCCAGCTGGCGCTCGCGAGCCGTGGCGTCCTTCATGCGCTGGTGCGCGGCGGAGAGCTCCCCGAGACTCCGGGTCGCGACATCCTCCACCTCGGCAAGCCGTCGTTCGACCGACTGGCGCTGTGCCACCATTCCTGCCAGCTCGATGCGCTGCGTACTCGCGTCGCGTTGGCTCTCGAACCGAGAGACTTCGGCCTCGCGAACGGCCATCTCGAGCGCGCGTCGGTCAGCCTCGGCACGCGTCTGCGCATCGCTACGCTGGCGCTCGATGCGCTGCTCCGTCATCTCGACCCTGCGCTCGAGCCGACGGCGCGCCCGCACCTCGGTCAGCCACCAGCCCGCCGCGGCGGCGGCCATCGAGCATGTCACCACCACCACCAACCACACGAGCGACGTCATGCGTCCGCCAAGCGGGCCTGATCCGCGAGCCACAGCGCGTCCGCGCGGAGTGCGCCCGGGCTGCAGCCACCGCGACCGAGCACGATCGCGGTGCGTGCACCGTCGACGTCGGCGAGGGCGAAGCTCGACCCGTTGCCCTCGACGATCGTCCCGGCCAGGGCGCCGCAACCCAGCTCCGCGGCCGCACGATCGAGGAACTCGCGCAGCGGCACGACTAACGCGACCGCTGCGGTCGCGAGTTGATCACCGAGGCCTTCGCTCGCGAGGACCGTCCCCGACGCATCGACCAGCAGTGCGCCAGTGATCTCCGGGTTGCCGCGCGCGAGGCGTTGGACGAGTTGTTCCAGCTCCATTTCCACGGTAGATGGCCGTCGCTCGAGCGGGGTTACCTGACTTCGTGGCTCGGGCGTCACGGCTGTAAGGCAGACGAGATGACATCGGGCGCTGGCCTCGCGTTCGCCATGGAGACGGCCGGGGTTCGAGGTGATCGAAGGTGAGACGATCACCGACGACGCCCACGATCGCGGTCGATGACCTCGGTGCGGGTTGTGCGTGGGCAGGAGGTCGAACTGTTCGGCGTTAGCAAGCCGCGCGCAACAGTCGCGTCACCAACCCATCGGGGAGCTGGGCCTCGAAGTACGCCACGTCTGCGACGATCACGAGCTTTCCGCGGGCGCGCGAGATGCTGACGTTGAGCAGATTCGGCGAGTCGTTGACGAGCGCGCTCGGACGCATCGGCGCCGCGTCGACGAGATCGATCAGCACGACGTCGCACTCGCGACCCTGGAAGCGATGGATCGTGTTGCACTCGACGACGTCGGCGATGCCGCGCGTGGCGAGCAAGCGACGGATCTCCCCGGCCTGCGCCGCGTAGGGCGTGATCACGCTGATCGATCCGTGACCGCTGCGCACCGCCTCGAGCGCGAGGTCGGCCGTGCGCTCCGCGGAGCCGCGGTTACTGCGCGAGCCGTTCGCGGCGCGCTCGCAGGTCGTGCGGCCGTGGGTGTCGACGACCACCACCGGTTGGCCGGGGAACGGTGCCCGTGCGGCGATCGCCTCGACCTCCTGCGCATTCGCGGCGTGGATCAACCGGTCGTCGTAGAACAGCCGGCCGACCAGCCCGCCGATCGCGGGGTGCATGCGGTACTGCACCTCGAGCATCGCGACGACCTCGGAGGTCGCGGGATCGGGGACGGTGACGTCGAACACGTTGCGACCGATCGTCCGGCGCACGAGCTCGTCGTTGGATTGCGTGATCGGCGGCAGCTGCTTCGGATCACCGACGACGATCGCGCGGCGTTTACACAAGCACGCCGCGTAGAACAGCGGTGGCAGGGTCGCCATGCCGGCCTCCTCGGCGATCAGGACGTCGAACCGCTGCGCCGCCATCCCCGGCACGAGATAGGCGTTGGTCAGCGTGCACATCACCACGCGCGCGTTCGCGAGGAGCGTGGTCTCGAGCTCGCGATCCTCGGCGACGTGTGCCGCGATCTTCGCCTTCGCGAGCACGCGGACCTTTTCGAGCCTGCTGATCCGCAGCTCGATCACGCGCTTCTGCGTCGTGCCCGGGACGTCGGAGAGCACGGCGGCGAGGCCCGGCGAGAACACGCGGGACAGCGCTTGATCGCGAAGCCGTGGGGCCGGTGCGTTGAACAAGGACTGCTGCGCACCGAGGGCGGGCGCCAGGTCCTCGAGCAAGGCCTTCGCGAACCGGAGCTGCGCGACGGCCTCCCCGACCCGTCCCCGCAGGCGTTCCAGCGTCGTGCGATGCATCTTGGAGGCGCGCTCGACGAGGTCGCGCAGCTCGGCCCCGAACGTCTCCGCCTGGCTCCGGCCGAGGCGGACCAGGCTCCCTGCCTCGACCGCGCCGGCGAACCACGGGGTCGTGCTGAGCTTCGCGAGGATCTGGTCGATCGCGGCATTCGTCGTCGAGGCGAGCAAGATCCGCTGGCCCTGCGCGAGGAGCTCCTCGACCACGCACGTCAACGTCCGCGTCTTGCCGGTGCCCGGCGGTCCCCAGACGAACGCGAGGTCGCTCTCGCTGCACAGCTTGACGGCGGCGAGCTGACTGGCATCGAGCCCGACGTGCTCGACGAGCAACGGCGTCTCGACGCGTGCGTGCGGGTGCTTGCCGAACAACCGGAGCGCGAGCTCGACGTGGTGCTTGTCGACATCGAGCCCCGCGATCGCCTCCGTCATCCGGTCGTAGAGAAACCACGGCGCGATCACGAGCGCCGCCGGCACCTCGAGATCGATCGGCTGGGTCGCGAGGACCGCGATGCGATTCTCCTCGCAGCGCTCGACGGTGATCCGCTGCTCGCCACGGGATGACTTGAGCAGGCACGTCATGCCCGGCGATAGCTTGTCGGTCGCGACCTCGAAGCCGTAGCGCAGCGGCCCCTGCTCCTCGCCGCGCGTCAGCGCCACCTCCGACGCCGCCGCACCATCGCGCATCGCCGCGACCTCGCCCTCGATCCCGCGCTGGAACGCCGCGACGAATCGAGCCAGCAGGTCCCGCATCCCCGCACTGTCGCGTATTGCCGGGGGTCTCCGCTAGATCGCGACGAGCACGACCACGACGGCAGCGACGATCGCGACCAGCACGAAGGCGATCACGTTCCACTTGCCACCGGCAGCCCCTCCAGGCGCCGCCGGGACCTCGACTTCCTTGATCACCACCGCGAACTGGTTGTGCCGCGCGAACGAGCGGATGCGCTTCAGCAGCGCGTCGATCTCGGCCGCCGCGATCGGCATCGGCTGACCCCAGCGCTGCGCGTAGAGCTGCGACAAGTTCTCGTACCCGCGCAGCTCGACGGTCCGCTCGACCGAATCGACGGAGCCGATCGTGAACGTGCGCTGGCCGCGCTGCAGCGTGATGTGCTGGCGGCTCTGCGCGCCTCCGCCCGTCGAGGGACCATGCGGCTCGGTCAGCATCACCGAGAACACGGGGCCATCCATGCTCGCGATCGGCGTCGCTCCCACGTGAAGCAGGAACACCTTCGCCAGCTCCATCGCGGCGCCGGCGTAGGCCGTATGAATCGGCTGCACACGCCATCCTACCGTCAGCAGGGCATCGCCAGCACGACGCCGACGATCTTCTCCTCGGAGAGCTGGTTCGGATCGACGTCCGGGAAGCCCTCGGTCTCGAACCACACGGTGACCGGTAGGGCGGCTGCCGGATTCTTGAACGACTCGCAGGGAGTGGGCCGGCCCGGCATCTCGAGCTCGCACAGCACGTGCTCGGCGTACGGCGTGCAGCTCTCCCACCGATGGCCCGGCAACCGCGCCAGCACCTCTCGCGCCGTCATCCCGACCTGGATCCCGTGTGGTCCGGGGATGCGCACGTCGAACGAGATCACCGGCTTCGCCTCGCCGCTGCGCAGGACGAGCCGCCCGTCCTCGAAGACGTCGCGATAGGGACCCATCTCGACGACCGGGCACGGGCCGACGTGATCCGCGAAGGTGACGAGCTCGTCGACGTCGGCGACCCCGCACGGCAGCGAGGGGTTCACCGCTGCAGCACGTGTCGGTGGTGGCGTCGCCTTTGCCGGTGCACCACTCCAGCATCCGGTCACGAGCGTGAAGGCGAACAACAAGCGCATACGGACAGGTGTCCGATCGACTGATCGTTGGCGAAGGTTGGCGAACCTCGGCGGGTTGGAGAAGGGATGTCGACCCTCCGGGAGAACGCCTTTCTCGGCGCGGGTGCGATCGTGCTCGGAGGGTCGCCAACGCGCCAACTCGCGCCAACGTTCGCCAAGGGTCTTTCCATCGGAGGACTGCGGGTGGGTAGTTGTGACGCCTGCATGCCGGGAGGACGCGCGAGCCTCCCGCGGTAGTTGTTACATCACCTGGTCTCGCGAAAGATCAGCAGCCCGCGCTCGGAGTCTGCGACGTAGATCAGCCCGTCGACGACGCGGATGCCAAGCGCGCCCTCGAACGCTCCACCACCTGCGGTTTCGGGATCCCAGGTATTGTAGTGCGCGACCTCGCGCGGGGCCGTCGGATCGGAGAGATCCACCACGCGCACGCCATCCTGGTAGTACGCGATGTACGCGCGCTCGCCGACCAGTTCGATGTTGTGGATGCCGACCTCCGGCCGACTCTGGTAGCGACCGAGCTCGGTCATGAACGTCGCGCTCGCCGGATCACCGTCAAACACGCGCAGAAACGCGCCTCCTTCGGGCCCGGTCAACCCCTCGTCGCCGTGGAGTGCGAGCGTGCGAGCACCGACCGAACCGACGGCACTCGCGTGGCTGTACGTCCCTGGCGCGCGACCGAGCACGGTCGGCTTGTCGAGGCCGGCGCTGACATCGAGCACGACGAAGCCCGCCTCGGTCTGGTTGATGAACAAGCGGTCGCCAGCGACGGTGAGATCGTGGATCCCACCATCGCTGTCCGAGACCACCGAACTCAACGGGGTCGGGACGAGTGGATTGGTGACATCGTAGACCGGCACGGCATCCGTGTAGTCGGCGACGTAGAGCCGACCCTTCGCGACCTGGAGCGAATGCGCGTAGGAAAATCCGGGCCGTCCCAGCGTCCCGACGGCCGTCGGCCTGGTCGGATTGGTGACGTCGACCACGACCGTCTCGAAGTTGTTCGCCCCGTACGCGACCACCTCCGTCTCACCCCGCACGACTCGAACGTCGTTCCAGGAGTCTTCGAGGTGACTGATCGCGCGAGGTGCGTCGGGGACGGAGACGTCGATCAGGTCGAGACCTCCGGGCCCGGCGACATACGCGATGCCTGCCTCGACGACCACGTTGTAGCCGACCAGCGGAGTGCTCGTGGTCGATGCGTTGATCTCGCCGACGAGCTCGAGGCCCGCCGCAAGCTCATCCTTGCGGTCGAACCGCGTCCCGAGCAACGGTCCCGTGCGCTCGCCGAAGTCGTCGTCGTAGTGAACCCAGCGTCCCACGAGCGTTCCGTCGGCGCGCGCGCAGACCGCGTAGACAGTCGTGTACTCGAAGTCGAGCTCGGTCTGGTACCGGGTGTACGACCGCATGACGGCTCGCGTTCCGTCCCACCACTGCTGGTAGCTGTACAAGTCGCCTTCTTCGGTCGTGACAACAACGTTGTCGTTTCCGAAGAAGCGAGCGCCACCATCGCAGGTCGACTCGTACCGCGGGTAGCTGAGCTCGAACAGCTCGTCGGGGTCGCGCAGGAACCAGCGGCCCGCGATGTCACCGAGCCCACCTTCCACACAACCGGTGAGCTCGATCGCGTAAGGATCTGCGTAGGGCCCCGCCGTGAAGGTTGCCGGCTCGACGTCAGCGCACTGCGATGGAAGGTGGTTGTCTCCGCAACCGACAAGCAGGACGAGCACCAACCACCGCACCTGCCCACCATACACGCCCAACCCCGCCGGTTTCGCACCACTGGATCACGCCTGATGGAGCGTCGAGATCACGACCTCGCAGCGGTGTCGCAGGCTAGCGGTGGAGAACCGTCGGGATCGAGGTCCCGCGCAACCACTTTTCGAGCAGCACGTCGTCGAACAGCTTCGCGGCCTCGCGATAGCGCGACGTCGACAGGAACGATGCGGTCCTCGCCGGCTCGCGCCGCACGCCTTCGTCACCCGGCCCGGCGTGGTGAAACCAGGTGTCCTTGCCGTCGACGATCACGAAGCCCACGTGGTTGTCGAGCCCGACGAGATAGATGCCGTCGCCACCGCGTCGGAGCTTGTCGACGAACGCATCGATCGGCTGATCCGAGCGCACCCAGATCGGCTCCTGCGTCACCAGGCTCCGCGTGATCAGCTCGGAGGCTTGCTGCCCGAGCTTCGAACGCTCGACGGCAAACCCCGCGTGCAGCAGCGTGGTCGACACGAAGTAGCCGCACGCGATCTGGCCCTCGTGCGGCACCTGGGTGATGCCGTTCATCGCCCACTGCGTGCCGTTCCACGCGGGTAGCAGCTCGTCGCGCAGCGTCCTGACGAGCAGCTCGCGCGCCCTCGACAGCGTCCGGCGTCGATCCTGATCGAGCCCCTTCGCGAGGGCCTGCCGCTTGGTCTCGAGCCTGCTGCGGACCGTCGCGTAGGACTGCACCACCGCCGGTCGAGTCGGCTCGCTGTCGGCGCTCGACGGCGCGTTGCAACCGAGCGCGAGCACGAGCAGCCACCTCACGCCCGCTCAACGCACGACGACCGTGATCTATTGCCGATCGAGCTCGGCACGCGACTGCGCGGCGAGCGCGTCGAGCACCGCACCGACGGCGTCGACCAGCGCACCACCGTTCGGCGTGCCCTGCACGGTCCAGATCTCGCGGTCCTCCTCCCCGGCCTCGGTGACGCCGTCGACACCGTGCAGGGCCGCCAGGATGTTCTCGCGGAGCTCGTCCTCGAGCGGCACATCGCGGAGCAGCTCCATCAGCTGAACGTTGACGGTCCAGACCCCGCGGAACTTCGTCGCCTGGACGCCGCGGGTGTCGTTGTCCTCGTCCGGCAGGTCGCGGATCCACGCTTCTTCGCTGTCGCGGTCGTGCGGAGTGATCTGGGTTGCCACGGCCACATCTTGAAACGACAACGAGCCAGCCGGGGCTACCGACTGGCTCGAAGTGACGACTGCGTCGAAGCTAGTTGACGACGCGGAGGCTCTTGCGACCGGCCGGAATCGGCGGACGCGCCTGCTCGTCGGTATCCACATCGACCTCGGGAGCCACGGAGACGACCGCGCTCTTCTTCTGGTTGACGCGCGCAGCCGCGCGACGGGCGACCGCGAGCAGCGTGTCGTGAGCGATCGCGTGCTCCTTCTGGTCGCGCTTGGTCACCGCGTTGATGACCTTGTTCTTGAGGTAGGTGAGCTTGCTCTTCTTCGCGCCCACTTCGTAGACCAGGTCGGCGGCGGTGCAGCCGGCCATGTGCGGCGAGCGGTGGAACGCGGTGTTCATCTCGGGGTGCTTCTTGAGGTACGCGCGGACCTCGTCCATCGTCATGCCGACGTCGGCGAGGGCCTTGTCGACTTCCTTCTGGGCGAGCTGCTTCGCCTTGAACAGCTGCATCTGCACGCGGCTGTAGACGTTGACTGCGCCGTCACCGTTGGTCTCGATCGGCAGGAAGATGCCCTGCGGATAGAGCTCGGTGATCATCGACTGGATACCGTCGGAGACCGACGACGACGGCATGCACCCGAACGGCTTGACCGAGAGGGTCATGTTGACCTTCGAGTAGGCGACGTTCTGGATCAGCTTGCCGACTTCCATGTGGCCTTCGCCGCCACGGAGGTTGTTGTCGTAGAACGCGTGGCTGATCTGCGCGATCTTGTCCATGTCCGCGAGGTGGTAGTCGTGCAGACCCATCGCGTTCGCGATCGTCTGGAACATGCCGCGGATGACCTTCTCGCCTGCGTACAGCGAGAGCTTGCGCTTCCTGACGTCGACGCCGTCGAGCGAGAACTTCGAGCCGCCCTGCTGCTCCTTGGCCTTGTCGGTGCCGCGGAGGCTCGCGCGCTGCTCGGTGTCGTACTTGCCCTGCCACAGCATGTAGAGGAGCCACGCGGTGACGATCTGGATATCCGGCTCCGCACCCTCGGCTTCGAGGAAGCGCTGCAGGCCGTAGTTGCCGTCGCCTTCCGTGGTCATCGCCCAGAACTCGCCGATGATGCCGACGCGCGGCTTCACCTTCGTGCGGTCGACCTTCACCTTGCCCATCGTCTGGCGCACCTTGTAGAGCGCGAGGACGATCGACGTGTTGTTCTCGAACGCGTCGGAGATGATCTTCTTCGAGACTTCGAGCGCGCGATCGGCCGCGCCGGGCTCGACCTCGTAGGGGCGGATGCGGTAGCCGAGCGCGTTGAGGCTGTCGCCGATCAGGATCGCGCGGACCACGCCCCAGAAGAACTGCGGGCCCATCTCGAGACCGACGCCGTCGCCGGTCGCCTGCTTGAGACCACCGGTCTGCTGGAACAGCAGGACGCGGAAGCAATCGAAGCCACTATCACGAAGAGCTTTGCGGTACTCGGTGACGTAGGTGCCGAAGCGGCACGGGCCGCATGCGCCGGCGGTGATGAACAGGTGGTTCTTGACCACGTCTTCCTTCGACATGCCGCGCTCGCGCAGGCTGTCGAGGTACTTCACCAGGTTACCGACGGTGAAGTACGTCGGGTTGCACTGGCCGCGGTTGCCGTACTCGCGTCCGAACTGGAGCGCGTCCTGGTCCGGCACGTCGAGCGCGAGGACCTTGTAGCCGATGCCGCGGAGCGCCGCCTGGATGAACAGGTCGTGCGCCATCGTCAGACCGGAGACGAGGATCGTGGTGTGCTCGCGCTGATCGCGGGTGAACGTGCGCGGAACCTCGTCGAACCACTGCTTCGCAGTCTCCGTCGGGAGGCCGAGGCGCTTGCGCTCCTCGATCTCGAAGTTCTTCAGCTCCGCCTCGATCGCCTCCATGGACATCGCATCGAGGTTCGTTCCGTTGTTGTCGTTCGTGGTGCTCATATGATTTTTTCCTCGTGGTCCTGGTGGCTACTTGCGGGGGGCGTTCGGAACTTCAGGAGCTCCGGCTGCAGATGATGTGGTTGGGGTTTGCTGCTGGGCAACCGGGTTCCCGGTCTCCACGACTTTCAAGCCAATGGGCTTCTTGCCCTTCGGGCGCTTCGCTTCGTCCTCGGCGCGCCACGTGGCGACCTGCTCGGATAGCGAGACGATCTGGGCGTTGAGCGCGTCGTCGACCTTGCCGACGCTCGACAGCTTCTGCTGCAGCGACGACATCAGGACGAGCTTCTTCTCGACCAGCGTGCGATCGAGCTCGACCTGCTTCACGCCCTGATCTTCGAGCTTCTCCTTGAGGAGCATCAGCGTGTACGCGTAGGTCTTGACGCGGATCTTGATCGAGCCGCTCGGCTTGTTCGCGTCGATGTCGTGGAGCGCGGAGTACGCCTTGCCCGCCGAGCCGATGATCGAATCGATCAGGCCGTAGGTCGGGGCGTCGTGGCCGCACTTGAAGCTCGACAGATCGAGGCACGCGATGTTCTTGTGGCGCGAGGCGTACTTGGCCGCCCACACCTTCTGCACCGAGTTCGTCGAGTAGTTCTCCGGCCACACGTCGGTGATGTCGAGGCCGTTCTCGATCACGCCCTTCGCGATGTCCTCGGCGAACAGCTTGTCCATCGTGGCCTTGTCGCGCGGCAGGCTGCGCATCGACAGGATCGGGTAGCCGAGCGCCTGGAACTCCTCGAGCACCGAGTGGTTCATGCCCGGGTCGTTGTGGTACGGGCGGCCGAGCATGACGAGCGCGACGCGGTTCTCGCGCGTCACTTCGTCGAGGATCTCGTTGCCCTTGCGCTCCATCTCGTCCTCGAACGCCTGGACGGCCTTGAACGACTCTTCGATGGCGAAGTCGTTCTCGTCCGAGGTGATGCCGAGGAGTGGCCCCCACTCCGCGAACATCTGCTGCTTGCACATCAGCTTCTCGTTCAGCGTCACCGCCGTGTCGAGGTAGCCGATGCCGCGCTCGGCGAAGAAGTCCGTCTCCTTCGTGAACGCCGCGCGAATGACCTTGGGCGTGCCAGAGACGACCGGGCAGCTCGCCGTGTCCATCTGGTTGACGATGAACGTCGGGACGTGGGTGATCGCCGGGAAGAAGATGTAGTCGAGCTTCTTCTTCTCGTGGTGCTTGAACAGCAGGTTGTGGATGTGCGCCTGGCAAACCTTCGACGGGTAGCAAGGATCGACCGAGCCGTACTTGCAGCCGGCCTGCCACATCTCTTCGCTGGTCTCGTCGGAGAACACGACGTTGCGCGAATCGATGCCGAGCACCTCGAAGTACGCGCGCCAGAACGGCCCCGTCGAGTAGATGTTCAGCACGCGCGGGATGCCGATGCGGACATCGCGGCGCTTGGTCCAGTTCTCGGCGGAGGACCGCTGGAACGGACGATCGACTTCCTTGTGACGGACAGCGCCGAGCAGCGTGCGCTTGACGACGATGTCTTTCACCGGCATGCCGTGCTCCGGCATCTTGAGCGGCTCGTAGAAGCTCTTGAACGCGAGCTTGGCCTCGTAGTCGACCAGGTTCGGGTACTTCTTCATGCGCGTCTGACGCTCCTTGTTGAGCTTCTTCAGCGCGTCCATGTTCTCGACGGTGCCCTTCTCGCAGGAGAAGCCGCTGATGTAGCGAGCGGTCTTGCCGTCGAGGGTCTTGGTGTCGATGAACGTGCGCGAGCAGTTGTTCGGGCAGAAGTTGCAGCGCGTCGCCTCGTCGTTGACCGAGACGTACTCGATCTCGATCGCCTGATCGAGACCGACGAACGTGGTGGTCGCGCGGCGGCGGGTGACGCGGAGCGCCTCGAATGCGGCACCGATCGCCCCGGCCTCGCCGCAGTGCGGGTGGAGGTAGACCTCGGCGTTGGGGACGCGCTTCTCGATGTAATCGACCTGCGCCTTGAGGGCGGCGATGTTCTTCTGCGTACCGCCCTGGAGGACGAACACGCGACCGAGCTCGGCCATGCGCGGGATCTGGACGACGTACTGCCAGATGTTCTTCGGCAGTACGAGCGCGAGGCCCGCGAGCAGCTCCTCCTTCGCATAGCCTTCCTTCTGGAAGTTGACGCGGTCGGAGTCGAGGAACACGGCGCAGCCGTAGGAGAACTTCGGTGCGAGGCGCGCTTCGAACGCGACCTCGGCGTACTTCTTCACCGGCACGCCGAACTGATCGGCCATCGCCTGCAGCAGCATGCCGTTACCGGCGGAGCAGCTGTTCGACAGGCGGAAGTTTTTGACGTCGCCGTTCTGCATGAACATCACCTTGATGTCCTGCCCGCCGATGTCGCAGATCACGTCGACCGCCGGGAACCAGCGCTTCGCCGACATCATATGCGCGACGGTCTCGACGATGTTCGCGTCGGCACCGAGCGACTTCTCGAGCACGTCGCCCGCGTAGCCCGTGACACCGAAGCCGGTCACTTCCAGGGTCGCGCCCTGGTCGGTGGCCCACTGCTTCATGTCCTTGAACATGTCCTTCATGTCCTGGATCGGGTTGCCCTTCGAGAGGGTGTAGACCTTCTTCAGGATGCTCTCGTTCTCGTCGATGAACACGCACTTCGAAGACGTGGATCCACCGTCGAGGCCGATCACGCCTTTGTACGTCTTACCCGCTTCGAGCTTCGCGTCGTCGTAGTCCGGCGTCCTGTACTTGTCGGCGAACGCGACCGCCTGCTCCGGCACTTCGACCAGGCCCGGACCGGCGCTCTCGCCGAGCTTGCTCTTGCGGCCGTGGTTGATGAACTCGTCGAGGGGATCCAGGCCGCGGTACTTGCCGACGCTCTCGTGCTCGTAGAGCCCGAACAGCACCGCGCCGTACGCGGCGTAGAGGTCCGAGTTCTTGGGGACGAAGATCAGCTCCTCGATCGGAACCGTCTTGTCGTACTCGTAGCCGCGCTCGGCCCACGCCTCGGGGATCCGCAGGCGCCAGCACTCCTGGAGGAACGGTTGGTACGTGTTCGGACCGCCGAGCAGGAGCACCTTGCTCTTGAGCGTGTTGCCGCGGGTGAGCACGGCGAGGTTCTGGCTGACGATCGCGTCCGCCAGCGAGTTCATGATCTCGTTGCGCGGGATGCCGCTCTTCACGAGGTTGACGATGTCGGTCTCGGCGAACACGCCGCACTTCGCAGCGACGTGGTGGAGCTTCGTCGGGTCGAACTTGAGGCCCGGGACTTCCTCGCGCGGCATGCCGACCTTGAGCACGCACTTGTCGATCGTGGCGCCGGTGCCCGACGCGCACTTGTCGTTCATCGAGGTCTGGGCGGTCTTGTCGCCCGTCTCCTCGTTCTTCTTGAACATGATGATCTTGGCATCCTGACCGCCAAGCTCGATCACGCTACCGACGTCCGGGTGGAGCTTCTCCACGGACATCGTGACGGCGTTCACTTCCTGCACGAACTTCGATCCGAGGATCGGAGCGATCGGGCTGCCGCCCGAGCCGGTGATGAACGTGCGGATGCTCTCGTTCGGGATGTTGGGGAACTCGAGGTGAATCTCCTTGAGCATCTCCCGCGTCATCTCGGGCTGCCGCGTCTCGTGGCGCAGGTACTTCGACCACAGGATCTCTTTGGTCTTCGGGTCGACGACCGTCATCTTCACGGTCGTGGAACCGACATCGATTCCGATCACGACGCCGTCTGTTCTTGCGTTAGCCATGGGGGTCTCTCCGTACTTCATTCCATACAGGTCTGGACTGACGTGTCAGTCTAGTTACTGACTGACACGTCAGTCCAGTTGTATCTGCTCGTGCCCCTTGGAAAACTTGCGATCCCCGAACCGCGCAGCCTCGTTCGCAGTCATCCGTAGCCCCGATTACATATTGAAGCGCATTTCGCGTAGCGTCTGACGCACCTCGAGCCCAGAGGGGGCCCTGCTGCGCAGTCTGCGACTCAGCGGACAGGCCGACGAGGCGCGAAAGGCCCGCCGATGACGGGCATCTCGGCGGCTAGTTAGTTAGCGGCGATACAAGCCGATGACGCGCGGTTGCTGGGTCCTCGGGTCTGCGGCGAGGTGGATCAAGGTGCCGGGCATGCGACGCGAACTCTCGACCGTGACGATCGTGTAGCGACCCTCGCCGGGTGCCATCGCGACGTCGGCCACGCACGCCTCGCCGGTCGCCGACGGTACGATCTGCGTACCAGGCGCCAGCGGCTTGCCATCCGCACCGAACGTGCGGACCGCGAAGGTCGTCGGCGTCTCGGTCAGGTGATGGCGAATCGCGAGGTCGGTGAAGCAGAGCTTCGCGCCCTCGAGGCGAACCTCGTCGATCGGGTTGGTCCGGGCGAACCAGTGTGCGGCGACGATGCGCTGCCGCTGGATCAACGTGTCGACCAGATAGGCGCGCGCGCGTGGATCCGAGTAACGCCCCGCCTCCACCGCGGCGGCGAGCTGGGCGCGCGTGAACTTGATCGCGATCTTCGCGCCCCAGAACTGATCGAGCCGATCCGCGTAGAGCAGCGGCAGCTGCGCGAACGTGTTCGCCTTCCAGCGGCCCGGGTCGAAGTGCTCGGCGCTGAACAGGCCGACACCCGGCAGGTTGGGATCGACGCGGCCCTCCCACGGCTGGCGGTGGAGGCCGAGCGTGATCAGCGACAGCGTCCACTCCTTGAGGTCGACGTCGTACTGGTAATCGGGATACGGCCGCTGCCGCACCTTGCTCTGCGTGCCGAGCGCGTTGCCGAAGTCGATCAGGTAGTGGACGACGTACTCGACGTCCGGGTGCTTCGGGTCCTTTTGGAACGCGTCGTACGTGTTGTCTTCCTTCGTATCGGTGTGCGACAGCCACGTGAATAGCGCCGCCTGGCCTCGTTGATCGCGACGCAGTTGGTGGGGGATCAGATCGTTCGGATCATCCTTGCGCACCCCGAGGCGCGGCGAGCCACCGAGGTTCTTGCCCGCGATGAACACCGACGCGAGCCCGCGGATCTGACCATCCTTGCCGACCACGATCTTGGAGAGCTGCTTGTCGACGTAGGCGTCGTCGATCGGCTGCTTCTTGCCGTCGACCTTGACGTAGGCGTCCTTCGCGAGCGTGAGGTCGGTCCGCTTGAACTGGACGACATGATCCTCGGGGACGTTGTAGCCGGCGGCCCATAGCAGGCGCGCGACCACGACGTCCGCGCCGGTCTCGATCTCCGGCGCGTGCTTCTGATCGAACTTGAGGATGAACTTCACGCCGCGCGTGTCGGTGACGACGAAGCCGATAGCGGTGCCACCCTCCTTCGCGCTCGCGATCGTCCACGGCAGGTACTGATCCGGTGCCTCGCCCGATCCGGGGCCGCGCAGGATCTCCGCGGGCGTGACCTTGCGGACGCCGATCCGGTTGGTGAACCAGGTCGAGTCTGGAACCTCGTCGAACGAGTTGACGCCCACGGCGCGGCGATCGCGCTCCAGCGTCAGCCCCCGCTTGGCACGCAGGTAGAACGAATTGAAGTGGTAGTACGCGCGAAGGAACGGAAGCTCGTCCGGCGCCTTCGCGACGTCGACACGATCGTTGACCTTCCACACGGGTGGCGCATTGACGAACCGGACGGGCCCGACGGGATCCGTCGAGGCGCAGCTAGCGAGGACAATCAGGATCAAGCCAAGCGACTTCATCGGCGCTCCGTTCTGGCGCGTGCATCGAACGCGGGGTCGAGCGAGAGATACAGGTACATGCTGCCGTCGATCGATCCGGCGATCTCGGTGCGGATCACCATGTTCGTGGTGTTGTAGATCTCGAGCGCGCCGCCGAAGCCGACGCGTTGATCGCGCCAGGTCAGCTCGTCGAGACCGGAATACACCCGGCCCACATCGACAAACACCGACGCGGCGAGCGACCGCGACAGCGCGAACAGATAGCCGCCCTGCGCGACGGCGGCGACGCGGTCGCGAAACCGATCGCGATCGTAGCCGCGCAACATCTGAAGGCCGCCGAGCTTCGGCAGCTCGAGGAACGGGACCTCGTCGCGCGATCCGCTGACCGCCTCGGCATGGACGCGGAGCTCGATCGCGCGGGGTCCGACCGTCAGCGGGATGTAGCGCTGGAGATCGAGTCCGCCGCGGAAGAACTTGAGGTCATCGTCGAGGTTGTCGTGCAACCCGCCGAACACCGAGATCAAGCCGCCGGTGCTCCGCATGCCCGGCGCGTCGAGCTCCGTGTGTTTGCCGCGGGTGTCCCACGCGACCTCGAGCTCCGAGTAGATCGAATCGCGCTTGCCGAAGCCAGGCAGTGCCGCGGTGTCGTAGAAGCGGCTGATCGGTCGCTCGCGGATCAGCGCTCCATCCCCCATCACCTCGTCGGAGCTGACGCGATCGCGAAGGAAGGTGGCGCTCGCAGTGGTGGAGAAGTGCTTGCCGATCCGGCCTATCATGAACAACCCGGCTCGCGTCGTTTTCAACTGATACAGCGTGCCGATCGCGTCGTCGGATTTCGTCGGATCGATCAGCATGCCGGACGCGTCGACCACGTCGCCGTTGCCGTAGCCGTAGAACCGATCGCGCTCGCGCTCCTCGTAGCGCGCGCGAACGCCGCCGGCCACCGGGCTCGACTTCCTGTCCCCGAGGCTCAGCTTGGCCTCGGCGACGGTCTTCCACTCGCCGCCCGTGCCTGCGCGCAACGACAACCGCTCGCCGGCTCCGAGGACGTCCTTGAACTGCGCGCGGGCGCCGACGTTCAAGCCGAAGCCGGTCTCGATCAACGCGGTCGGAAAGATCGCGATCTTCTTGTCCTCGGTGGTGAACCAACCGGCGACGACGCTGACCGCGTGATACCGATCGTTGACGTACAGCGCACCCCGGATGGGTTGGACGATCAGCTCCATCGGGATCCGCGGGATCCACAACAGGCCACGCCCGACGTAGCGAAGCGCGCCGTCGCCGCCATCGACTTCATCGGTGCGACCACTCTCGGTTCCCGGCGTGGGTGCATGCGCAACATCCGCCGCCGCATCGGGATCGGGCGTTGGCGTGATCGCGGGTCGCGGCACCTCCGTCGTGGGGTGCGGCTCCGCGTTGGTCGCGACCTGCGCGAATGCGGGAGACGCCGTCAGCACTGCTAGCAAACACGTAAACAAGCGCACCCGGCGGACACCTGCCCGAGGCGTGCCAGCGCAAGTGCGCGGATCGCGGTGATTTCCTCGTCGCTGATACGCTCGCTGTGCGTCGCAGCGCGGCGCGGCCGCTGCGAGGGCGCTCATCCCAACGGGGTGAACCGCTTGTACTGGCGGAGGCTGAGGTTCGCACCGAACAGCATCATCAAGATCACCAGCGCGAGCCACCACGTCCGCTGACCGGTCGCCACGCCGTAGCCCCAGACGACCGCCACGCCGAGTTGCACCGCCACGTCGATCAGGAACAGGGCTCGATGCGGCGCGATCCGCGAGATCCCCCACCCCGCGATCGTCGTCGCGCCCCACAGGATCAGCAACCAATCGACGCGTGTCGCGGGATCTGCGCCGGTCGTCGCGAGCCACGCCGGCATGAACCACGGCGTCGCGAGCATCACCATCACGCCGGCCATCACCAGGCTGCTCGTGCCGTAGCGCTTGCGCAGCGACGCCACCAGATCCTCGCGCGTCGGCGGCCCGACCCAGGCGCGCAGGATCGCCTTGCCCTCGGCCTTGAGCGGGAACATCAGCTTGCGTTCGAGCGTGACGTTCAGGATCCCGAAGGTCGCGAGCACCTCGAGGTCCACCCACTTCCGCAGGTTGTCGCGCGCGATCGTCGTCGGTGCTTCACCGGCCGTCGCGAACACCCAGCGATCCTCGAACACCGACAGCGTCCACGGGATCGGCGGTCGCGCGTTCTGCGTCAGCTCGATCACGTGCGTCGGCTTGTCGTCCCCCACGGCGTCCATGGCCCCGTCATACACCACGGTGCTAGCGGCTGTAGTGGAGCTGGATCGAATGGCCCTCGGACAGCGTCGCGGTCTTCGAGCTCAGGTCGAGCTTCGCGTAGTACAGGTGGCGATGACCGTGGCCGCGGAGATACGCGAGGAGCTCGGTCCACAGGCCGAGCGTGGTCGCGTCGGGTGTCACGAACTCGACGGGACGCCCCCGGTTGATCTTGAGCGTCGGCTCGCCGCCACAGACCTTCGGGCCGAAGATCAGCGCGAGGGCGGTCACGTCCGAGCCCCACTGCGCCGCGAGCGCTGCGGCGAGCGCTGCGAGAAGGTCGCGTCCAGCTCGTCGAGCTCGGGCTACGCCGTCACTTGAGCACGCCGCGCAACGCGACCATCAGGATCTCGCTGACCACCTCGTCGACGGTAGGCGCGTCGGTCTGATGGATCATCAGCTCGATCACGCCGCGGATCATGCCGAGCATCGCCGCGGCGACGAGCTGTGCGTTGCACGGGCGGAGCAGCCCGATCTCGACACCGGTCTCGAGCGCACGCTTCATCAGATCGCGGGTCTCGGCGAAGAACTGATCGAGGCGCTCGGTCGCCTCGGCATCGGGCGTGTGACCGGCGGTGATCAGCATCGTCGCGAGCGGGCGATCGCGCACGATGTACTCGAGCGCCGAGACGATCTGATCGCGGAGCTGCATCTGCGGCGGTGCCGCGGCGGTGTCGGTGACGTCGATCCGGCGCAGCTTCGCGCGCAGATCGGTCATCGCGTGATCGAGGATCGAATCGAAGACGGCGGCCTTCGACGAGAAGTAGAGATAGAACGTGCCGCGCGCGATCTGGGCGCGCTCGATGATCGCGTGGATCGAGGCGCCGTGATAGCCGGCGTCGGCGAACACCGCCTTCGCGGCGGCGAGGATCTGGCGACGGCGCTCTTGCTTCGCGCGCTCGCCGGGATCCAGTGTCACCACGACTCAGCCACCTCGGCGCGACTGGTACGCCATCACCGCGCGCTCGAGCCCGGAGTAGACGCGGCGCCACCGCAGCTTCTGCGCGAGCAGCGTGCCTTCCTCGGCATGCGACTCGATCTCGGCCTCGATCGCGCGCGCGAACACCTCGTTGTCTGCGAACAGATTGATCTCGTCGTAGACGCCGTGCGAGAGCTGCGTGAAGTTCGCCGACCCGACGTCGGAGTAGCGGTGATCGATGACGACGACCTTGCTGTGCACCATGCGCGGCACCAGCACGATCTCGAGGTTGTCGCGCGCACCGGTGAGTCGGATCAGCAGATTCAGCGTCACTCGGTTCGAGTTGCCGAGCACGTCGGCGAGCTCGGCGGTGATGATCCGGACGTGCACACCGCGCTGGACGGCGCGCGCGAGGGCGGCGGTGAACCGGCGATCGGTGAAGTACGCCATCTCGACGGTGATCGACACCTTCGCGGCATCGATCAGCGCGAGCCGGTGGCTGATCATCGGGCACGACTTCGCGCGGTGCGCCTCGCGCGAGTGAACGAGGAAATCGAGGCCGCGCGACGGATCGAACTCGTCATGACCGGCCATCCGCTCGCGGAGCCGCGCGACGTGGTCCGCCCCTTCCGCCTCGACCATCACGTCGATCCAGTCGTGGCGGTGGTTATCGCCGATGCCCATCGAGCCGAGCATCAGGTAGCGATCGTCGACGATGTAGACCTTGCTGTGATCGAAGCGCTTGCGGAGGTGCTCGACCGTGATGTTCGGATGCGCGAGCATCTGCGCCGACAGCGCGTTCGGTCTCTGCTTGAACGAACCGGGCGCGCGATACACCAGGCCGAGGAACCACGCCTGGAAGCCGCGCGTCGCGTCGACCCGCTTGTGGAAGAAGCTCTGCTTGTTGCCGCCGGTGTACTCGTAGACCGCGGCGATCTTGTCCTTGTGGATCGTGATCTTCGCACCGCGATCGGCGGCAGAGATCACGGCCTCGGCCATCTGGTTTCCGGCCTCGTCGTCACGCCAGAGGAACGCGCGGATATCGACGGAGCGCTCCGCGTTGCGAACGCGCTCGATGATCGCCTGGAACGCGACATCCCCCGAACCGAGGACGCGCAGCTTCGCGTGCGTCACCGGGCTCGACGCTTCGTGCAGCGAGACGGGCAAGCCGACCGCCTTCATCTGGTTCGCGCGCCGTGCGCGGCGCTTGCTTCCCCAGAACAGGGGGCGCCGTACTGCCGGGCGCCGAGGAGAAGAGGTCGCCATGTAGAAGCATTACGGGTAACCCAACCCTGACGATCGGTCAATCTTCGGCAGAGCTAGTCATCCTGAGGAGTTAGGCCAGCGTTTCTCTCTGCGACGTCGATCCCGTTGCCGGATGCAACGAAGCAGACAGGTAGCTGAGGCGGCACGCGGGGTTGAAGCGGTCCCGAGCTGGCGTGAGCCTTGCTCGACGCGGCCTCGTGTGTGAAGTCGAGCTCCGCAGTATCCGCAAGCAGTACGAAGGTCAGGGGCCAACGAGCCGTCCGGTCATCCCGGACCTCGATCTCCACGTCCCCGCGGGCAAGATGGCGGTGCTGGTCGGGCCGTCGGGTTGTGGCAAGTCGACGACGCTGCGGATGGTCGCCGGGTTGGAGGACGTCACCGCCGGCCAGATCTTCATCGACAAGCGCGACGTCACCCACGTCGCGCCCGCCGACCGCGACATCGCCATGGTGTTCCAGGGCTACGCGCTCTACCCGCACATGACCGTGTTCGAGAACATGTCGTTCGGGCTGCGGGTCAAGAAGTTCTCGACCGCCGAGATCGAGAAGCGCGTCCGCGCGGCCGCCGATTCGCTCGGCCTGACGCCGTACCTCGAGCGCCGTCCGAAGGCGTTGTCGGGCGGGCAGCGCCAACGCGTCGCGATCGGTCGCGCGGTCGTTCGCCAGCCCAAGGTGTTCCTGTTCGACGAGCCACTCTCGAACCTCGACGCGAAGCTGCGCGGTGACATGCGGCGCGAGATCGCGCGGATCCACAAGGACTCGAAGACCACGTCGATGTACGTCACCCACGATCAGATCGAGGCGATGACGCTCGCCGATCAGATCGTCGTGCTCAAGGACGGTGTGATCCAGCAGATCGGCTCGCCGATGGAGATCTACGAGCACCCCGCGAACCGGTTCGTCGCCGGCTTCTTCGGCACGCCTTCCATGAACTTCCTGTCGGCGGATCTGACGATCCACGGCAGCGGCGATCGCCGGAGCGCCCGCGGCAAGGGCTTCGAGATCCCGCTGTCGGCGGGCCCTTCCCTTCGCAAGTCGAGCCAGGCCGACAAGATCGTCATCGGCATCCGGCCCGAGCGGTTGTCGCTCTCGCAGCGACCGGATCACCTGTCGATCGACGGTGCGGTCGACATGCGCGAGGTGCTCGGCGCCGAGGTCGTGCTCCACATCGCGTCGCCCGCCGGTCCGCTGACGATCCGCACCGATGCCGCCGCGGCTCCGCGCATCGGCGATCAAGTTCAGATCTGGCTCGACCCACGCTCGATCCACGTGTTCGACGACGCGACGGAGCTCCGGCTGTGAAAGCGCTCGCCGCACTCGCACTGCTGGTGGTCGCATGCACGAGCCGCAACCCGGACTCGATCGTGCTGTGGCACGCGTACAACGGCGCCGAGCGCGATGCGCTGCAGGCCTCGGCCGCACGGTGGAACGCGGAGCATCCGGACCATCCCCTCGAGCTCGTCGGCGTTCCTCACCAGGCCTTCGCCGACAAGCTGACGAGCGCGATCCCGAACGGCAACGGTCCCGATCTGTTCATCTACGCGCAGGATCGGATCGGCGGCTGGGTCGATGCCGGCGTGGTCGAGCCGCTCGAGTTCTGGCTCGACGATGCGCGGATGGATCGGTTCTCCGGCCAGGCGATCCGAGCGATGGACTACAAGGGCTCGATCTGGGGCCTGCCGATGACGGTGAAGAGCCTCGCGCTGTTCTACCGCACGGATCTGGTGCCGACGCCGCCGAGGACGACCGCCGAGCTCATCGGGCTCTCCCCGAAGATGCGCGCCAAGCAGGGCTATGCGCTCGCGTACGCGAACATCGATCTCTACGGTCACGCACCGTGGCTGTTCGGGTTTGGAGGGAGAGTCATGGACGAGCGTGGAGAGCTCGCGATCGCGAGCCCCGAGGCTGCGCGAGCCCTCGAGTTCACCCGCGCCCTGGTCGCGGACAAGATCGTCCCGGCGCGCGCCGAGGCTCCGCTCGTGTCCTCGCTGTTCAACGACGGGCTCGCGGCCACCGCGATCTCGGGACCGTGGTTCATCACGAGCATCGACAAGGGCGTGCCGTGGGCCGTCGCCGAGCTGCCGATCGTCAGCGAGACCGGCGAGCGCGCGATGCCGTTCCTGGGCGCCGAGGGTGTGCTGATGAGCGCGCGCGCGAAGAACAAGGACTTCGCGTTCGCGGTGATGGATCACCTGACCACCGACGCCTCGGCGATCGAGCGCGCCTCGATCGCGCGGCAGGTCGTACCGAACCCCGCGGCGTATCTCGATCCGCAGATCGCCAAGGACCCGGTGCTCGCAGCGTTCCGCGCCCAGCTCGTGCACACCGCGCAGATGCCGATGCATCCCGCGATGCGGATGGTGTGGACACCGTACAAGACGGCGCTCGGTGAGGTGATCAGTGGTCGCGCCGAAGCCGGTGCGCAGCTGCGCGCGGTCGAGCGCGAAGTGCAGTCGTACGTCGACGGGATGGGTCCGAAATGATCCGCCAGCTCCGCGACTTCGCGATCACCGCGTTCATCGCCCTGCTGATCGCGACCGCGGCGTTCGTCGCCGTGCGGAACCGCGAGCTGGCGGCGCGCCAGGTCGAGCTCGCCACGCGGGCTCTCGATGCGGTCAGCGCCGGCCGCCCCACCCCGCCCGACGTCCACGCGGCGATCGTCAGCGAGGCGCGCCCGTCGGCGAAGCACCCGACGCTGCGCCGCCGCGAGGTAATGGATGCGAGCTCGCGGTGGCGCCCGCTCGCCGCCGGGGGCTCGCCCGACGACAAGCTGATCTACGACGCCGCGGCTCGCCTCGATCGCAACGCCGAGACGGCCTGTGCAGCGGCCCGCGCCGGCGCCGAGACGGTGATTCGACGACTTTACCTCACCGAGCGGCTCGCTCGGATGATGCGCGCGAGCGTCGCCGCCGACAGCTGCACGACGCGCCTCCGCTTCCAGGAGATGCTGCGCGACAGCACCGGCCGCGCGATCGCGGTGGGGCCGATCGACCGCGGCGATGCCAAGGCACCAACAGGTGGCGACATCGCGATCGCCATCACCACCCCCACCGCACCGGCGCCGTATCCGTGGCTCGTGATGATTGGTGTGTTCGGGCTCGGCGCCGCGCTCGCTGCGGCGGGTGCACTCGCTGCCAAAGGAACTAACCCGGGCGTGGGTTCAGCTCGGCTGACCCCACGCCCGGGCACGAAGGCGACACTCGGCACGTTCGCCGGCATCGGCTCGCTCGCGATTCCCTGCATCCTGTGGGGCGCGCCGATCGCGACCACCGCAATCCTGCTGTTGGGCGCCGGCCTCGCGCTCGCCCAGCACGCGGGCATGACCGATCGCGTGATGAGCGGCGTGCGCACCCACCGCACCGCGCTCGGGTTCCTCGCACCAGCGGCAGTCTCGCTGCTGCTGCTCGTCGCCGCGCCGTTCGTGATCGGCCTCGTGCTCGGCTTCTACGATCACCACCAGGGCCAGTGGACGTTCGTCGGCCTCGATAACTTCGGCGAGATCCTGTCCGGCGGTGGCCGCCCGCTCGACGATCCGTTGAACTTCTGGTTCATCCTCGGCGTCACCGTGCTGTGGACGGTCGCGAACGTCGCGCTCCACGTCTCGCTCGGGGTCATCCTCGCGCTCGCGCTGTCGCGCAGCTGGCTCCGTGGCAAGGGCGTGCTGCGCATGCTGTTCATCCTGCCGTGGGCGGTGCCGAACTACATCACCGCGCTGATCTGGAAGGGCATCTTCGAGAACGAGCACGGCGCGATGGCGTCGATCCTCGACTACTGCGGCCTCGAGAACGTCGACTGGTTCGGCTCGTGGGCGACGTCGTTCTCGGCCAACGTCATCACCAATACCTGGCTCGGCTTCCCGTTCATGATGGTGGTCGCGCTCGGCGCGCTCGAGACCATTCCCAAGGAGCTCTACGAGGCCGCCTCCGTCGACGGCGCGAGCGCCTGGCAGCGGTTCCGCCACATCACGCTGCCGCACCTGCGCCCTGCCCTCGGACCCGCGGTCGCCCTCGGATCGATCTGGACGTTCAACATGTTCAACGTGATCTTCCTGGTGTCGAAGGGCGACCCGGGCGGCTCGACGAACATCCTCGTCACCGACGCGTATCGCTGGGCCTTCGAACGCGGCGAACGCTACGGCATGGCCGCGGCGTACGCGACGATCATCTTCCTCATCCTCCTGCTGTGGACCGTGTTCGGCACGCGGATCGTGCGCACCCGCGAGCGAGCAGCCTCATGACGTCGAAGAAGCCGCACTGGATCCTACGGCTCGCCGTCTATCTCGGGCTGATCGTCGCCGTCGCCGTGGTGCTGTATCCGGTGATCCTGGTCTGCAAGACCGCGTTCGCGCCCGGTAACCAGCTCGGGCTCACGGCCTCGCCAGTCCCCGACGGCCTCTCCACGGAGCACTTCCGCGATCTGTTCGGCGCCGAGGGCAGCGGTGGCGAGCTGCTGTTCCTGCGCCACGCCGCGAACTCGATCATCGTCGCGCTGCTCACCACGGTCGTCGGCGTGTCGCTGTCGTGCACCGCCGCGTACGCGCTGTCGCGCTTCAAGTTCCCCGGGCGCAAAGCCGGCCTGACGATGTTCCTCGTCGTCCAGATGTTCCCGGCGACGCTGCTGCTCCTCCCGCTCTACGTCATCCTCAACCAGGTCGGCCTGCTCAACTCGATCGCGGGGCTGGTGCTGGTCTACGCGACCACCGCGATCCCATTCTGCGTGTGGACGCTCAAGGGCTACTTCGATTCGCTCCCCCGCGAGCTCGAGGAAGCCGCGCGCATCGACGGCGCCTCGCAGTGGATGATCTTCCGCAAGATCATCTTGCCGCTCGCGCGTCCGGGCATCGCGGTCACCGCGCTGTTCTCGTTCATGACCGCGTGGAACGAGTTCATCATGGCGTCGACGTTCATGACCAACCAGAGCCGGTACACGCTGCCGGTGCTGATCCAGTCGAGCGTCACCGAGCACACCGCCGACTACGGCCTGTTCGCCGCCGGCGCCGTGGTCACCTCGATCCCGGTGATGATCGCGTTCTACGTGTTGCAGCGTTATCTCGTCGGTGGGCTCACCGCCGGCGCCGTCAAAGGCTGAGGGCGCGCGCCCGGATTCGCAGCCGACAGGAAATCGGTGAGCACTTGTCGATGCGGAACATCGCGGCGCCGCCGATGGCGCCGGCGATGAGACCGACCACGCGGTCGGGCGAGGGAGACGTTGCAGGCTGAGCTACGATCGCGGTGGTGCACCGAGTGCCCCCGGCGTGCGTCTTCACCCGCGAGCCGACATCTTCTCGGGCAGCGTGATGATCACGCGATAGCCACGCTGCACCTAGACGCCTCTCGTGTTCCCTTGGTAAGCCAGCTCTCCCGACGGTGACTACCCTCGCGCGCGGCCCCTCGTCTCGCTATCGGCTCCTCGTCACTCCGAAGAACTTCGCCGAACACCGGCGCCCTTCTTCGCGCGATGCGCGTGCGACGGCGTCGCGCTACAAACGGCTCCTCGTCCGCTTGTTCTGGATGGATCTGGATTGGCTCAGATATCGATCAGGCCGCACGGCGGCTTCTTGCACTTCTGTCCACCGCTCGGCGGCGGCTTGACGTAGCCACCCGGCGGCGGGCGAGGCAGACCGCCGACGTTGCCGCCCGACGACTTCTTCTGCATCGTCACCTTGAACGTGGTGTCGCGCTCCGCGACGACGTCGACCTTGCCCGTGAAGTCGCGGAAACCGGGCGCCCTGACGACGACCTTGAGCTCCTTCTTCACTTCGGGCTTCTTCGCATCCGGCTTGAGGTCCTTCGTCGCAGCCTTGAAGTCCTCGGTCATGTCGAGCTCGTACGATGCGCCGTCGATGTCCTTGCCCTCGACCGTCAGCTTCGCGACCTTCGCGGCGTCGGCCGGCTCGATCTCGACCTTGAGCGTGCCGTTCACCTTCACGGGTTTCGGTGGCTCGGCCTTCTCGGTCGGCTTTGCGCTGCCGCTACCGGCGTCGACCTTCGCCGGCGTGGTGGTGCCGTCTTTGTTGACGACTTGCGGAGCAAGCGAAGGAACCTTGACGTCCTTCTTGGGTTCCGGCTGGAACGGCGCCGCGACCTCGGTGTCCTTCTTCTTCGGCGTCTCCGTCGTGGTCACCGTCGAGGCCACGGCCACTTCCTGCTCGACCCCGAGGCCGAACAGCAAGCCGCAGAACACGCCGATGGCGAGCCCGGCGGAGATGATGACGGGGACGGCCTTCGACGTGCCTCGCCGCATCACGCGCGGTTGCTGCATCGCGGGCACCGGCGCTTGCGCGGGTCCCTGCCCAGTCCCCATCGGGGGCTGCATCATCGGTTGCGGTTGCATGGGGTACCCAGGATTCGCCATGTGACTCCCTAGCGTGACTCGAACCCGACCAACGTGCCGCTAGAACCCACCGCGGAGCGTGAGCCCAGCGGTTCCGTCCCCCGAGACCCATGGCATCACCATGGACCGTTGGGGCTCGTCGGGGCTGCCGCTGCGCGGCGTCTCGTGAAGTTTCGCCTGACCCTTCCGGTACTTGAAGAAGTACCAGGTGGTGGTGAAGCCGGCCGCAGCGACCGTGCCGATCAGCATGACGTCCGAGACCTTCGCGAAGTTCTTGCCGTCGAAGGCCGCGAGCTCGCGATCGAACGGCGCGGTCTCGGGGTCGACGAACGTGTCGTGCTTGCCCTTGGCCATGAAGCCCGTGACGATCGTGGCGATCAAGAACCCGCCCATCGCACCCGCGCCGATCAACAGCGGCAGCTTGCTCGGCGGTTGCGGCTTCGGTGGCGGTGGCGTGGGATCGATCGGCGGCTTGGTGTCGATCACGATCTTGATCGGTTCGAGATCGATGCCGCGCTCGCTCTCCGACCCCGCCTCGACGGTGACCTCGACGGTCTTGGACTGAAAGCCATCCGCCTGGAGCTGGAAGCTGTACGTGCCCGGCATCAGCAGCAACGGCTCCGCGAGTGGCGACTTCGCGAGCTCCGCATCGTTGAGCGAGATCGTCGTGCCCTCGGGCTTCACCGCGAGGGTGACGGTGCCGATCTTGGTCGCGAGCTCGGTGTACTTCGCCGCGGCCTTCTTGAGCAGGTCGGGCTTGACGGTGGTCGCCTTCGCGACTGCGCGTAGCCGGATCGCGGCGCCGGCAAACTTGCCCAGCTTGTCCTCGACGATCGCGAGGTCGTACAGGAGCGCGAGGTCGTCGCCGAGCTCGAGCGCCTTGGTATACGCGGACGCCGCCGCCTCGTACGAGACCTTCGCTTCGTCGGGCTTCCTCTGCTTGATCAGCTGATCGCCCTTGGCCGCCGCTTGCTGCGCGGTGAGCGCGACCTTCTTCGCGAGCTTCGGATCCTTGACGACCGGATGCGACGGATCTGCCGGTGGCGTGGGCTCGATGGGTTTGTCCGCGGGCTTGTCGGCCGGTTTGGTCGCGGGCTTCGTGGGGGGCGTCGCAGGATCCCCCTCCATCTCGATCTCGTCATCCGGCTGTGCGGCGACTGGTGTGGCAGTCAGCGCGAGACCGATGGCCACGGCAAGGCCGCGTCCCCAAGTGATCATGGCTCGCATGATACTACGAACCGTCGCGTCGTCCGGCGGCGGCGAGCTTGCCAAGATACTCGAGCGAGCGCAGGGGCCGGCCGACGAGGCTGGTCACCATCGCCACCATCGCCTCGCGCGCCGCGATCCGCGCCTCGGGAAACCGCGCATCGACCGCCCGCGCCTCGGCCAGGTCCGTCGCAGCGACGATCGCCGCGAGGTAGTCCCGCGCCCCCTCCTCGAACGCGCGGACGCCGACGTGGCGGCTGATCGCCGCACAGGTCCGACACATCGCACCTCCGCGGGTCGGATCGAACACCGCGCCGCCACCGAGCGCGCCACTGCACGCCGCGCAGCGCTCGAGCGAGGGACGGTGCCCTGTGAGGTCGAGGAGCGCGAGCTCGATCGCCCGTAGCACCGCCGCCGAGGGACCTCCCTCCGCGAGGCTCTCCCACGCGGCGACCATCAGCTCGAGGACCTGTGGCTCCGGAACCTCGGCCGGCATCAGCGCCCCGACCAACTCGACGAGGTAGCTTGCGTGCGCCACCGCGATCGGATCCGCGGACAGCAGCGTCCACTCGCGCTCGATCTCCGCCCCATCGAGGTTCCACAGCTCGCCGCGGCCCCGCGACAGCGAGACCCTCGCGAGCACCAGCAGCTGCAGCGCCCCCGCGAACCGCCGCTGACTCCGCCGCGCCCCGCGCGCCACCGCCGACACGCGGCCGTGCTCGTCGGTGTACAGCACGACGAGCAGATCCGACTCGCGGAGCGGCGTCGCCTTGATGACGATCGCGCGGCAACTCGCATCCCTCACGGGACAGGTGTAGCCGATCTCGAACCCGAACGTGACAGCGTCACCTTCTGTCCGGCCACCGGACACCCTCCCACCCAGTTGCGCAACAATCCGCACTTGCGTGCGTTCCCCTCACCCCCGGTGGGGTGATGCGCACGACTGTGCACGATGGCAGTTGCCACCTACGCGAGGCTGAACGGGTCGTCGCCTCCGTGGCACTGCCGCCGGTCTGTCCGATTTCCGGACAGACCGCCTCGTCGCGTTGTGCAGCAATCCGCACTTGCGTGCGTTTCCCTCAACCCCGGTGGGGTGATGTGCACGAGCTTGCACGATGGCAGTTGCTACAGCGAGGCGAGCCTGTCCGGGTACCGGACAAGCTCGGCGCCGCGGCGGTTAGCCGATCCGCAGCGTGCTGGTGGTGGTGGCTTGGGTGACACCATCACCAGACGCGCTCGGACGGCGCATCAGGTACGACAGCGTCAGCGTCGCGGCGATCAGGAGGATGATGACGGCGAGCGTCAGCCCACCCTGGCGACCCGAGCGATCGCCATCGCGATCGAGAAGGATCGGCGGGAGGAACGTCCGGCGACGCTCACCCGCGCGGCGATCTTCGAGCATGCGCTCGGCGCCATCGGGATCGGCATCGTCGATGACGGCGGCCAGCGCGGGTTGCGCGGGCGACTTGCGCCACGACGGCGGCGCGGTGATCGCGAACGGAGGCATGCGCGGCGTCCACGCGAGCTGGACCGGTGCGTCTTCTTCGATCCGCGCGAACCTGCTGGTCGACGAATCGGTGTCTTCGGCGACCTCGATCGAAGAGGTGGAATCGACCGCGATCTCCTGCGCGACGTGACCGCTGATCTCGCCCTCGGCGTGACCGAGGTCGAACACCGACGGGGTTTCGATCGACACGTCGGAGAGGGCGACGATCGCGCCCTCGTTCGACAGTGCCTCGCTCGTCTCCGACGCGGCAGACACCGGCGGCTGCACCGAGCCTCGCGGCTTGCGGCGGCGCTTGGGCGTGACCGGTTCCTCGGCATCGAGCACCGTGGAGATCCCTTCACTACCCTCGGTGGAAGCGACCACGGGCGTGGGCTCGACCGGCGTACCCGTCGCGACCTTGCGGCGCGTGCGCTTCGGAGCGCCGTCTGGAGACGCCGTTGTCGTGGCTTTGCGCGTGCGCTTCTTCTTGGTGGGTGTGGTCTCGACCGGCACCACAGCCTCGTGCTCGGCGCTCAGAGCCATGTCTGCCGGCGGCGCGACGACGTCTGCGTCGATCGCCTCGACCACCGGCACCGCCTCGGCTTCGACCGCCGGGATCTCCATGCTTCCGGAGGCAAAGCCCGGCTCGTCGAGCAGGATCTGCGGCGCCTGAGGTGCACGAGCTCGCGCGTTAGGCGCCAGCTCCCCCATCGCGTCGATCACTGCACGCGCAGCCACCGCCGGCGGCAGCTTCGCGCCATCTCTCAGGCACGCGCCATAGCGGCGCAGCGCCTCGGCCTCGTCCAGCCCCACGCACCGCGCGAAGCTGCGAACGAAGCCCTTCACGAACACCTCGGCCGGCAGGCCCTCGAGCCGACCCGCTTCGAGTCGCTCCAGGATCCGTGCCTGGATCTTGGTGATCCGAGCGACATCCTCCAGCGACAGGTTCTTCTGCGCGCGCCCGTTGCGAAGCCACATCGCCAACGACATCTCCGCGGTCCCAATATGGGTGGCGGAGCTGGTTCGCTGGAGATTGGGTTCGCGATTCATTTCAAACGTGGCGCGCTAGTTGCGCGCGGCTGTCTTGGGGGGTGTCCCCAGAGCGCCACCATCGGCGCGGCATTGCGAAGCGATGCAGCTACGTGGCGACAACTTGAGACACGCATCACGTGCGCGTCTTGCGTCGTCAACGAGCCCTTGTTGCATCCGCGTCTTCATCAGGTAGAGGCTTGCTTCCTGCGATCCGCACGACGAGTCTTCCGACACCGTTTGGAAAAGTTCCGCCGCTTTTTCCCACTCCTCGCGGGCGAAGTAAACCCTCGCGAGACGATAAGTTGCAACGCACATGTTGGGCTGGAACTGGATCGATTGACGCAGTTCTTTGGCCGCCTCGACCAGCTTGTTCTGGTGGAAGAACGACCATCCCAGGTGGGCTCGCGTCAGACCCGGCGAATCGAGCCGAATCGGGTTTTCCAGGGCCTTTTCGAAGTATCCCGCCGCTCCGGAGTAGTCCTCCAGCAGGTTGTGAACCACACCGCGGTTCGCATAGCCCTCACCGTAATCGGGAGTGAGCTTGGTGGCTGACTCGAAGTCGAGATCTGCCTTCTTGAGGTGGACGTCGAGATCTTTCTGGGTGACCTCGGCATCGACACCCGTCAGGCACGACTCGATCTCCAAGGTCCGCATCGTGTCGATCGCGCGGATCATGTGCACCAGGCCGCGGATGTTATAGGCCTCGTCGTTCGAAGGGTTCAGCGAGAGCGCGCGATTGCTCTCGGTCTCCGCGGCCTCGAGCTGGTGCTTGCGCAGGAAGTCCTTCGCCAGGTCGAGTCGAGTCGCGCTCTTGGCGACGTCTTTCTCGGTATGGCGAACACCACAAGCTGCCAAGATCACGAACAAACCTGTCGCTCGGAGGGGGCTCATGTGACCACCACTATCAGGTAGCGATCGTGGGCGCGAATTTGCGGCTTGGGTTAGAACGGCATTCGACGATGCCTCGCACGTACCCCGGGCCGATCTCCCCGACCTCCACGCCCACCATCGGTGGCCTCTACGCCGAGCAGTTCTTGCCGTCCGGTGGGCAGGCCCCGCTAGGTGCCGTGGTGATCACCCACGGCTACGCCGAGCACTGTGGGCGCTACCGCGAGCTCGCCCACGTCATCACCGACGCCGGCTGGGCCGCCCTGTCCTACGACGTCCGTGGTCACGGCCAGTCGCCCGGTGTCCGCGGCTACATCGACAAGTTCGACGCCTACCTCGAGGACCTCACCCAGATCCATCGCGCGGCGCGTGCGCTGATCGCGAAGGACGCACCGCTGATCCTGCTCGGTCACTCGCACGGCAGCCTGATCACGCTGCGCGCGCTCACCGACGAGCGGCCGATCGAGTGCACGCTCGCGATCGTGTCCTCGCCTTTCCTCGGCCTCAAGCTGGCTGTGCCCGGCTACAAGAAGCTGCTCGCGCGGATCGGCTCGAAGGTCGCGCCCAAGCTCGCGCAGCCGAACGCGCTCAAGGTCCTCGACCTGACGTCGGACAAGCAGAAGCAGGACGAGCGGCTCGCCGACAAGCTGTGCTTCGACATCGCCACCGCGCGCTGGTTCACCGAAGCCTCTGCCGCCCAGGACTACGTGTTCCTGCACGCGGCACGGATCAAGGTGCCGACGCATTGGTTGGTCGGCGGCGCCGATCCGATCGCCGATCCCGCTCGCTCGAAGGCGGTGGCGGCGAAGGTGGATGGTGCGAAGTATCACGATCTCGCAGGCCTCAAGCACGAGGTGTTCAACGAGACTACGCGCGACGAAGTGTTTGGCGAGGTCACCAAAATCCTCGCAAGCGCTTGATTGCTGGAGCGCGTCGAGGCCTACCCCACGAGCTCGGTGGTCGACAATTGGCGTGATCAGACTGCTCGCCTATACTCGTCGTAGTTGCCTTCGGGTGGTGGCGTGTTCCTTGATCCCTGATCGTCGTTTCTGAACTGCTCCGGCGGTGAAGTGATCCTCGATGAAGCTCTTCGCGTGCATGTGTAACCAACCCCAGCGGCTCGCAGCCGCGCTGGCACCCGTGCGTGCCACGCTGGTCGCGCAGCCGCCGATCAGCCGGTGGGGGCTCGGCTACATCCAGGGCGGAGACGTGCTGCTCGTACGCACCCCGAAGTCGAGCGCCGTGCCGGTCGACCTGGCGGGGCCGCTCACCGAGATCGCCACGGACACCGCGATCGCACAGTCCGTCGAGGACAAGGGTGGGCTGTACAGCGGCACCGACAACACGCCGCCCTTCCGCTATCGCCGCTGGTTGTTCGCGCAGAGCACCGAGATCGCCCCGGGCACCGAGATCACCGCGCGCCTCCTCGAGCACGTGCCCGAGTACCTGCGCCGCAACATCAAGGGCCGCACCCCGAGTGAGGTGGTCTTCCACGTCTTCCTGTCGATGCTCCACGACGAAGGCAACATCGACGATCCGAACCTGCCTACGCAGGCCACACGCCGCGCCCTCGCCGCCACGCTGAAGCTCGTCACCCTCGAGCTCGGCAAGCTCGAAGCACCCACCGCGCTGGGCAACATCGCGCTGACCAACGGTCGCTCGATGGTGGTCGCGCATCTCGACGAGCCCCTACGGCTGCGCCGGCTCACCGTCGCCAACGACAAGGGCGAACAGCTGCCTCCCACGCCCACCACCACGGGCAGCGGCAACGTCGATGCGTTCCGCGGCGTGCTCCTGGTCTCCGGTGGCGATGGCGATCCGAAGGAAGGCTTCGAGGATGTCCCGCCGAAGCACGCGGTGCTGGTGGGGCGAGATCTCCAGGTCTCGTTCGCCGATCTCGCTCCGTGACGATGCCGTCGAGTGAACCTCGTCGCCCTCCCGTCGACCCTGCGATCCGGCCATCGACCGCGGCTTCATCTGTCGTGTCGTGGCTGACAGTCAACGAGATATCCGAGCTCAGGTCAACGCCGACGGTGCTCGGGCGTCGGCTCGCGCTGGTTTCGACGTTCACGCTCAGGTGAGGTCAACGCACGTGGTCGATGATCGGAGCGCTCGCTGGAGGACACGTTCGTGCTCGCTGTCCGTGCTCGCTCTCCGTGCTCGCTCTCCGTGATCGATCCCGGGGCACGCGTGCCACAACGAACTGCCATCCAATCCCTCCGTGCGACCTCGAGGGCCTTTGTGCGTACCTCTGGGGCACTCGAACGTCGAGGACACCTTCGCCCGCGGAGCTCGAACGCCTCGATCGCCGTCAACACCGACTCGCTCGAGATCTGGGTGCTCGAGGCCCTCGCACAGCTGCATCACCAGCACGGATATCTGTTCGACGTGCGCGTCGACGATCAGGAGTACACGCTCGATCTGCTCCGGCAGGGCGCCGTGCTCGGCGCGATCGCGAGGTTCGCGTCACGCACGTCCAAGGTGCGCTTCGAGATGATCGCCGGCAAGCTCGACGATCGGGCTTCGTGATGCGGATGCGCGACGGCGCGACGTCGCGACGCCGCGCGTGGCGGAGCTCGCGATCGCGTTCGTCGGCCCACGCGCTTCACGCAGCGATCCTCGTCCCGCCGCGTCTCGACGCGCGATCGCGGCGGCGGCGATGTCCAGGTTCCGTCGCTGACGAGTGCTCAGGCGTTCGGCTCGCGCGGATCTGCCGTCTCGTTCCGCGGCACGATCGGCGACGCGACGGGCACGCCCAGCATTGGCGTCTCGGTGGGTCGCGGCTCCTTCATCCCCTTCATCACGCTGCGGATGCTGATGCCCTGCGTGTACGCGAGCAGCACGCCCGTGACGACGACGATCACACCACTCGACACGCCGAGCCGGATCACCGTCGGCACGCTCGACAGCGCCCAGTGGACGCCCCACCCGACGACCGCGGCGACCACCATGCACAACGCGACGCCCCCGATCGACTTGCCGTACTCGAGCAGCGACCACTTCGTCGACTGCACGATCATCCAGAGCAGGACGAGGAACGCGACGGGGTAGCCGACGGCCCACGCGATCGCGACCGACAGGATGCCCAGGCGATCGCCGAGCGTGATCGCACCTACGAGGAACAGTAGCGGCAACAGGATCGTCGCGACCAGCGAGTACGCGAACGTGCGGTGTGGCTGGCCGATGCCGTCGAGCAGTGGCGGCAGCACGTAGCTGATCGAGCGCACGATCGCGACGACGCAGAGGATACGCACGGCCTCCGCCGCATCGACGTACTGCGGAAACACCACCGCGAGGAGCTCGTCGGCGGTGACGAACACGATCGCCGAGTACATCATCACGGAGATCAAGTTCAGCCGCGTGAACGACACCAGCTGGGCGAGCAGGCGCTCACGCTTGTGGCGGAGCTTCGCGAAGGCCGGGAACGCGATATCGACGACGACCGCGGAGATGATGCGTACCGGCTCGAGCACCACCTCGTAGGCGAGGCGATAGAGGCCGAGCGCGTGGTCACCGAAGTAGTAGCCGACGACCGGGTAGTCGAGGTTGGTGTAGAGGTGGAACAGCAGCTGGCTCGCCGACGTGCGCGCGCCGAAGATCACGTGGGCCTTGGCCTCGCGAAAGCTGAAGATCAGCTGAGGCTTCCACGGGTGACAGATCTGGACGCCGACCATGGTGACCACGCCGCGCGCCAGCGGGCCGAGCGCGAAGCACCAGATGCCCCACCCGCCCCAGGCGAAGCCGACCTTGGTGCCGAACTCGGCGAGGTTGGCGACCACGCGGATCATCGACAGCTCCTTGAACCGGAGCTCGCGCTTCATCAGCGCCATCGGCATCAGGTAGATGTTCTGCCAGACCAGCTTGGTGCCGTAGGCGACCAGCATCGCGCCGATCACCGCGTGCCCGTAGAACGCGGTCGCGAGTGGTGCACACGCGACGATCACGACGAACAGTAGCGCCGCGAGTAAGACGTTGAACCAGAACACCGCCGACGCTTTGCGCGGGTCGTAGTCCTCGTGCTGGATCACCGCGGTGGTCAGATCGGTGGCGACATCGAGGATCGGGAAGATCCAGATGCACTTGGTGACGACGCCGTAGTCGATGGTGTCGATCCAGAAATTGAGGATCAACAGGGTCGCGACGACATCGAGCACGCCGACGAGCGAGCTCGCGACCCCGATCCACGCGAGGCCGCGATTGACGCTCTTCTGCATGTGGAGCGACTGGCCGGCCTCACTCACGGGACGACCAGCCTACCCGATGGCCAGGGCGCAGGTCCTCGACCGGTGCTCCTGTCAGCGCGGGGCGACCGTTGCAAGCTACGACCCTCAGCCGCCTGCGTACGCGTGCACGTGCTCGATCCGTCTTGTTCCGCCCCTCGCGAAGCCACCTCGACGTTGTGGTCGCCGAGAATCGCCGAGAATCAGCGCGAAGCAGAGATCAAGATCACCGCGGCCAGCGTGGTCTCAACGCGCGAGCTTGTACGCGTTCTCGGAGAGGATCTTCTTGGCCTTCGCTGCGGGTGCCGTCCGGAGGATGTCGAGCGCAGCCTCGTGGATCCGGTGCAGCGCCATCGCATCTGCGAGATCGAGCTGCGGGCTGATCGCACCCGCGCGAAGCTCGAGCACCTGGCGCGCGGCATCGGCGCCGTGGAGCTCGTAGACGCGCCCCGCCTCCTCGAGCGCACGCGCGGACAGGCCCGCTTCGATCGCCGTCAGCGCGGACTGATCGACGGTGATGTCTGCGATGTGGTCGACGACCTCGGCGATCGCCTGCGTTCCAGCGCGACGGCGTGCACCCGAAGCAGGGTTCGTCCAGCCGAGCTCGATCTTCGCGAGTGGGACGACGCCGCCCTCCGGTGTGACGTGCATGCGCACGACGATCTTGCGGGTCTCGCCGGCGCGCAGATCGGCGATCGGGATGATCTTTTGATCGCCGACGTGGCCGAGCGGATAGCCGTACGCCTCGGTGATCCGCGCGTTTCGCGTGCTGGTGAGCACGAGCTTCGCGTCGGTCGCGAGGGTCGATTCGAGACCGCCGAGCTCGTGGCTGAACATCGCATCGAGCGCGCTGGTGTCCTCGACGAAGTAGTAGTTGCCACGCGCGACGTTCGCGAGCCGGACCATCGTGACCTCGTCGAAGTCGAGCCCGACCCCGACGGAGCTGATCGAGATGCCGTTCTGGGCGGTCGCGGTCGCGTGCTCGGCCAGCTCGTCGCGATTCCAGATGCCCTCGTTCGCCTGGCCATCCGACAGCACCACCATCCGGCGGAGCCCACCGGTGATCGGCGAGGCCGCGAGCTCGCGACTGCCGCGATCGAGGCCGCACGAGATGCAGGTGCCACCCTCGTCGACGATCATCTCGATCGCGGCGCGGGCCCGGGCCTTCGCCGCGTCGGACGCGAGCGCGATCGGCGCGACCGTCTCGTCGGTCGACGAGTACGTCACGATCGAGAACGCGTCGCCGGGCGCGAGCAGCCCGACCAGCCGGGTCGCGGCTCGCTTGGCATCGGCGAGTGGCTTGCCACCCATCGAGCCCGAGCGATCGATGACGATCACCAACGAGAGCGGAGGGCGCTGATCGGCCGCCGGGTGTGGGGCCGTGATCGTGATCGCGACGTCGTGGTCCAGCTCGCCGGTCAGGATCGCGGACGGCAGGCGGGCCTCGACGCAGATGCCGTCCTCGCAGTAACTGCCGCGATCGATCGGCGCCGGTTCGAACCGGTGATGGACGACGAGGGCGGCGACGATCGTCCCGGCGGCACCGGCGATCGCGAGCGAGGTTCGGGCTCTAGCTGCGATGAGCATTGCCATATCGACGTCTAGTGTCGTCGATCGGTTTCCAGGTTCTGCAGAGAGTTCACATCCGGATCAAACGCCGCTTCGGAGATCTGAAGAGGATTAGACCTGAACGATGATTCAGCTTTCGAAGTGCTTGATTTTCGGGCCAGTTTGCAAGGCTGCCTACATTGGTAACCTCGCGTCTCTCCCTGACATTCGTCAGTAAGCAATTGATGCTTGACCCATCGCGTTATCGGTACTAAACGCTCCGCATGACGAACGCTCAAGAACGTAAGGCACAGGAACGGCAGGCTCGCCGCCGTCGCATCCAGGAAGCGGCTCGGACGGTGTTTACCGAGAAGGGCTATGCCGGCGCGTCGATCGAGCTGATCGCTCGTGCGGCCCAGCTCTCGGTCGGCGCGATCTACCTCTACTTCCGCAGCAAGGAAGACCTCTACGTCTCGCTCGTCGAAGACACCCTGATGGCGTTCGACGTCGAGATGGGTCGCGTCCGCGAGGACGTGGAAGTCTCCACGCGGTTCCGCGCGACGTGGGACGTCCTGGTCAAGTGGGCCGAGCGCGACGCCGAGGGTCCGCGGATCCTCCGCCTCCTCGCCCAGCCGGCGATCCGTCCGCAGCTCTCGGACGAGGTCGTCGCGGCCGTGTCCACCGGCATCGGCCACATCCAGAACCACATGGGCGCGTGCATCGCCGACGGCATCCACGCCGGCCTGTACCGCCAGGTCAACGCGCGCGAGATCGCGGATCTCGCCTGGTCGGTGCTCCTCGGCTCGCTCGACGCCGCCGAGATGCACGCGAGCCTCGGCCTCCCCACGGAGCCGCTCGCGACCCGTACGGACCGGGCTCTCTCGTTGATCGAGAGCGCGCTGGCTCCGCAGGTTGCCGCGACGCTCCGCGCGGTCGCGTAACACGCGATCCGGTCCTCTACCAGCGTCGTGCGAATCGCAGTCCTGCCATCAGGTAGTGACTGCGGTACGACCCTGCATTGACGTTCGTCACGTCTGGATTTCCTAGGGGTGCGAGTTGCGGCACGGCCGCGCGCGAGAGCGGGACGTCGACGCCGGAGAGCGCGACGAACCCTACCGCGGCGCCGATCTGCCAGCCGCCATCCTCGTAGCCACCACCGGCCCCGATCAGGTGCTTGGCCGCGTCGACGGCGAGCACGCTGACCTTGCTGGACGGTGCGGCTGCGGTCTCGTACGCGTAGCCGGCGCCGAGCATCACCTTCGGGCCGTGCCACTCGATACCGAGCGCGGGCGCGTAGCTGGTCTTGTAGTCGCGAGGAATCGACATCCGCTTCAGTAGCAACGGCCCACCGGCGACGTTCTCGATGGTGATGCCATCCGGCGTCAGCGTGACGTCGTCGTGCATCGACCACAGCTCGACATCGAGCGCCGCTTCGATGCGTAGAGGTTTCACCGGCCGCCACTCGACCCCAGCGCGGATCGCGACGGGATAGGTCAGCGCGAGCGAGGCCTGATCGCCTGACACCGTCGCGTCGTCGAACACCAACGCACCGGGCAGATCGACCGTGAGTGTGCCCGTGCCGTCGACCCTGCGCGGTCCATCGATCGCGAGCCCGAGGTGAGCTGCGGCAGCGCGTCGTACTGGACGCCGACCGAGCCGGTGATCGAGAGTACGTCGGTCTGATCGAGCGCGAGCCCCAGGTCGAAGCTCGGATCCTCGGGGGCGCAGGTCATCGACTGGGGGCAGCCCGAGGCGACCAGCGCGAGCTTGGTGCTGGTGACGAAGGTCGACAGCGTGGCCCCGACCCGCAGCTGATCGCTGACCTGGTAGGCGGCGCCCGCGGTGACGAGCACGTTGCGCGAGCCATCGAGGCTGACCGACGCGTAGCGCTGCGGGCCGTCGGCGGCGTAGCGATGGAACGCCTGATCCGGGAACGCGATCCCACCCGCGATCACCAGGCGGTCGCCGATGCCAAGCGCACCCGCGATCGTCGGCACCAGCATGCCGGGTTGCTGGTTGGTCTCGCGGGGGAATAACGTTCCCGAGGCGTCGAGCCGGGTGTAGTCGACGACCTGATAGACCAGCGAGACATCGAACAGCAGCGCCTGCTTCTTGTCGCCGGCGAGGTGGGCGAGCCCACCGGGGTTCAGCCACAGGGCATCGGCATCGTCGGCGCCCGCGATCAGCGCCCCACCCCGCTCCAGCGACCGCACGCCGTGAATGGGCAGCGTCAACCCTCCGGCGGCAGCAGGAGAGGCGATCAGGAGCGGCAGAAAGAATTTCGAGGCACGCATCGGAGTCACGTTGGTAGGCGACGGATGGCAACGTCACACAAGCACGGGCTGGCTGCTACCTTCGGAGTTGTGCAGATTTGCACCGCCTGTTCGACGACCTCGCCAGAGAGCTCGGGACGCTTTTGTCCGACGTGCGGCGGCATCCTCGCGGCCATGACCGAGGCGGTCGAGAAAGACGACAAGGCGGTCGCGTCGACCCAGTCGCTGACTCCGCAGCATGCCAAGGACAGCGGCAGCCTCGTCGGTGTCGAGATCGACGGGTACACGATCGAAGGAGTGATCGGCGGCGGCTCGTTCGGGACCGTCTACCGCGCGCGGCAGACTCGGCTAGATCGCGTCGTCGCGATCAAGGTACCGACGTACGAGATCGCCTCGGATCCGGTGATGTCGAAGCGGTTCGCGCGCGAGGCCAAGGCCGCG
>JANNBP010000334.1:0-15519 GCA_031385555.1 Deltaproteobacteria bacterium
CAATGGCGATGTCGGCGTGCGTGATCGCATCGGCGGTCTCGCGATTCTGCTCGACCTGCTTGCCCGTCGACTGCTCCACCGGCTGCATCAGCCCGACGATGTGGTCCGCCATCCGCTCGCACGGCTTCGGCCCTGCCGGCGTGTACGCCGGATCCTTCGGTCCGCTCGACGGACATCCAGCAAGCAGCAACGCGAGGACGATTCGCATGGGGGTCATCTTCACTTGTTGGTGTCGAACATGCCGACGGCGAACGTCACGATCGCCTTGCCGTCGCGCTGCGCACCGGTGACCACGCCGCAGAACTTCGCCGGCTTGCGCTTGACCAGCGCCCCGGTGTTGCCGACCGCGTAGACCTCGACGGCATCCTTCTGCGCCGTGATCACGCGCGCCTCGTGCACCTCGACGCCGTCGAACGTCTGCTTCTCGATCCGCTCGAGCGTGCCCGCGAGACACAGCCGCTTGCCGCGCTGTGCGGCCGCGTCCTTCTCGACCAGCTCGATCGACGTCTCGCTCTTGGCCACCGAGACGTCGGCCCACGTGCCCTTCTTCGCCAACCATCGCGCGAGCTGCTTGCTGCCCTCGCTCGGCTCGCTGTCGGCGGTCATCTTCTTCGACGCGATCACCAACACGGTCGGCAGACCGTTCAGCTCCGTGATGTCGCCGAGATCGACCGTCGACGTCTTGATATCGACGAGCGTCGTCGTCGCAGGCTGCTGCGGCGGCTCGGCGGCGGCCTTCGGCCTCGCCTTCTCGACAGGAGCCGCGTGCGCGAGCTTCGCGTCGAGCATCCACGCACCGGTGAGACCGGCCGCGTACATGCCGAGCCCGATCACCGTCAGGCCGATCGCCCACCAGATGCCGGTGCCGCCCTTGCCGAACGACGAGCTCTCCTCGGGGGCCGGCGTCCGGTGCATCCGATCGTTCTCTTCCTCGATGCGGCGCTCCTCGGGAGTCTTGTGGAACGCGCGATAGATCATCCACCCGCCCGCGATCAGCCACGCGAGGATCGGCATGTCGAGCGACGGGTCGACGATCCGCCGGATCATCACCGCCGCGAGCAGCGCTCCGTAGCCACCGAGCGCGAGGATCAGGACCTTCGTCTTCGTCGGCTCGACGGCGATCGCCGGCCAGTAGTGCTTGAACACGAAGGCCAGCACGCCCAACAGGATCGATCCAGCCACCATCATCACGACCGCCGAACGCATCTCTGCGCTTATACTGCGTTCGTGCGCTGGCTGGTGATCGTCGTGCTGCTGATGTCCTGCGGGCACACGTTCGATCCGCTCGAGGCTCGCGACATCCGCGCGTCCGCCGTCGCCATCGGCGCACCTGCACCCGACGCGCAGGTCACGCTCCCGTCGGGCACCAAGGTCGCGCTCGGCGGCCTGCTGCGACCGAGGACCGTCGTCGTGTTCTATCGCGGCTTCTATTGAACCAGCTGCACGCGCTGGCTCGGCGAGCTGGCAGGACACGCGAAGGAGCTCGCGGCTCGCAACATCCGGATCGTGGCGGTCGCGGCCGACGAGGTCGAGGACATGGCCGCGCTCCAGACCACGCTGCCGGCGATCACGCTGGTCAGCGACCCGACGCTCGCCGGCTTGCAAGCGTGGGGCGTGCTGATCCGCGGCGCCGAGCATCCGAGCCCCGCCACGTTCGTCGTCACCAACGGGAAGATCACCTATCGCCGGCTGCTCGAGGCGGGTGGCGATTGGCCGAGTTACGCCGAGCTGAGCCGTGCGCTGTGATCCAGTGTGGCTTTCCCACACACTGGAGCCTTTTGTGGACGGTGGTGCTCGCGGTACGATCGCGATGCTCGCATGACACCTTCTCCGGATGAGCGGCTGTCGATCGGGACGGTCCTCGACGGCCGTTACCGCATCGACGCCGTGCTCGGCACCGGCGGCATGGGCCGCGTCTATCGCGGCGAGCACACCGGTATCGGGCGCGCGGTGGCGATCAAGGTCCTGCACGCCGACTTGAACCGCAACCGCGAGGCCGCGCAGCGGTTCCAGCGCGAGGCGATCGCCTCCGGTCGTCTCGACCATCCGAACATCGTCGGCGTCTCCGATTTCGGCGTGCTCGACGACGGCGCGTGCTTCCTGGTGATGGAAGCGCTCGAAGGTGAGTCGCTCGGCGCGCGGCTCGAGCGCGAGAAGCGGATCCCGTGGCGCGAGGCACTCGCGATCCTGCGTGGCGTGCTCGCCGGCTTGCACCACGCGCACGAGCGCGGCGTCGTCCACCGCGACATCAAGCCCGACAACATCTTCCTCGCGCGCAAGAACGACGAGCTGGTCGTCAAGATCCTCGATTTCGGGATCGCGAAGCTCTACGCCGGCACCGCCGACGATCCGGCGTCGACCCGCGCAGGGCTCACCGTCGGGACCCCCGCGTATCTGTCGCCCGAGCAGGCGGTGGGTGGCGAGATCAAGCCGGCGTCGGACATCTACTCGGCGAGCATCGTGCTGTTCGAGATGCTCGTCGGGCGCGCGCCGTTCGAGGATACCGATCCGCTCGCGATGCTCGGCGCGCATGTCGGCCGGCCGCCACCAGCGCTCCACGAGCTCGCGCCCGATCTCGTGCTGCCGCCCGAAATCGAGGAGATGGTGCAGCACGGGCTGGTCAAGATCGCGGCGGATCGCATCCCGTCGGCGACCGACTATCTCGAGCGGATCGATTCGATCCTCGCCGTCACCGCGACGGGCAGCGCTCCGGTGATCGTGCCGCCGATGCCCACCGACGACCACGCGCGTTTCTCTGACACCCTGGGAGAGCTCGCCACCGCGGCTGCACCGAGCACCCTGCTGACACCGGTGCCCGAGGCCAAGCGCGCGGCGCGCCTGGTCTCGCTCGCCGAGGCGCCCGACGTGCCGAGGAAGTACTGGGTGGTCGGCATCCTCGTGCTGCTCACCGGCCTGATCCTCGCCGTCATCCTGCTCGCGTCGCGCGGCAAGTCGGACACCGACGAGAAGTCGAACAAGCCGATCGACACGCCCGTCGACAAGCCCACGTCTGACAAGCCAAAGAAGCCGCAGGTCGCGCCAAAGCCGCCACCGCCACCACCGCCGGTCGCGAGCTCGGTGACGGTCAAGCCGGAGGAGCCGCCGGAGGATCCGCCGGAGGATCCGCCGGAGGATCCGATCAAGAGCGCGCCGTACCCGGTCGCCCTGCAGGCGCTGACCAAGGCCGCCACCTGCCCGGCGCGCAGAGCGGCCCTCGCACGCCTGGTCGCGCTCGACGACGCGAAGGCGATCCCGTTCATCAAGAAGGCGAAGTACCGGATGTACGGCGGCGTGCTCGGCATCGGCGAGAAGAACGCGAACGAGTGCCTCGCGTACGAGGTCGATCCGGCGGTCAAGCAGCTGTCGCGCAACCTGCCTCCACCGAAGAAGCCGTTGCCGAGGCGCTGAACCGGATCACCCGGCGCAGGTGATCAGAGCGGTAGCGGTTCGCGCGACGAACGCCACGACGCGGGGATGCCCTCGAGGCCGACCGCACCGACGACGATGCCACCGACCATCGCCGACGTGGTGTCGATGTCGCCGCCGACATCTCCGCACGACCACAGCGCGTTGACGTAGTCGCCGAGATGGGTCGCCGCGCACCACACCGCGAACGGCACGGTATCGGCGGCCAGCACGTTGCTACCGTTGCCGAGCTCGGCGGCGACGGTGATCGACTCGGACTTGAGCATCGGGATCGCGCGGCGCACCGCATCGCGCGTCGGACCGGGAGGCGTGTGTGCGACCACGGTCTCGAGCAGCGTGCGAGCATCGCGCTCGCCGCCGAACACCGCCGCGGCTGCCACCGCGATCGCGATCGCACCGGCCTTGCCCTCGGCATGTGCGTGCGTGGGTGCCGCGGACCGCGAGGCGTGCTCGACGGTCGATGCGAGATCGCCCGCGAAGTACGCACCGATCGGGGCCGACCGCATCCCACCGCCGTTGCCCTGCGAGCCCTGCCCACCGAACAGCGCGCTGGCCGCCTCTTCGTACGAGACTCCGTTCGCGATCTCGCCGAGCACGGTGTGCGCACCACGACCGTAGCCGCGCGCCGGGTCCTTGATGTAGCGGCGCGAGAACCGCTGCGCGAGCTCCGCAGGGTCGATGGCACCGCGGTCGCGCAGCTCCTCCACGATCGAGATCGCCATCGCCGTGTCATCGGTCCACGTCCAGCGCTTCGCGGGTGGCGGCTTGCGACTCATCACCGCATCGGATCGAGCGCTGCCGGCGTTGTGGAGCAGCTGCTCGCCGAAAGCATCGGCGACCGACAAGCCCTCCAGCGATAGCCGCGCACGCTCGATGTTGTTCACGCTAGCGTCGTAACATGTCGCCGCGCTTCCTGTACCTCCATGGTTTCGCGTCCAGCCCGACCTCGAAGAAAGCCACTGCCTTCGAGCGGCATTACGCCCCACGGGGAGTCGCGCTCGACCGGCTCGACCTGCGCGTCCCGGCGTTTCCGGACCTGCGGCTGTCGACGATGATCGAGGTCACGCGCGAGGCGATCGGTGGCGAGCGCGATCGCGCCGTCGTGATCGGCAGCTCGCTCGGTGGGCTCACCGCGACGCGCACGGCGGAGCGCGATCCACGCGTCGCGGCGTTGGTCTTGATGGCACCCGCGTTCCAGCTCGCGCAGCGCTGGCACGCTCAGCTCGGCGAGGACGCGTGGGCGACGTGGCAACGCACGAACGCTCTCGAGGTCACCGATCGCACCACCGGCAAGCCCGCGAACGTGCCGTTCGACTTCATGACCGATGTCCTCTCGATCGACCAGGACTTCCCCGACATCCGCGTGCCGACACTGATCGTCCACGGCGTCAACGACGACGTCGTGCCCGTCGATCACTCGCGCCGGTTCGCCGCCGGCAAGCGCCACGTCCGCCTCGTCGAGGTCGACGACGATCACGAGCTCGCGGCCTCGATCCCGAGGATTTTGGAGGAGTCGGATCGATTCCTGACGACGTGGCTCGGAGCGTAATTGCTCGATGATAGTGTCCGCGAATGCGCAGTGTGCTGTTCGTATTCCTTGTCGGGTGTGGTGGCGGATCGAAGGCTGCTCCACCGCCGGTCGCAAACCAGCCTTCAACGACGTCGCCATCCAAGCCGATGGTCGCCGAGCTGACGCGGCCCGCATGCGCCGACAAGGCCGATGCCGCGGACACCAAGTGCGCGCTCGCGACGATGGAGTACTACAGCGCGTCGATGTGCATCTGCAAAGACAAGGCGTGCGCCGACCACGTCAACGGAGACCTGTCCAAGTGGGGCATGGCGATGGCGAAGCAGGGTGCGGACGAGCAGAAGCCGGGCCCCGACGTCGCGAAAAAGTCTGCCGACATCATGAACAAGTATGTCGAGTGCATGACCAAGTTGATGATGGATGGTGCGACGCCTCCGCCCGATCCGTGTGGCGGTGGCGCGGACCCGTGCGGCGGCTGAGCTCGTGTCCGGGTGCTGCGTGCTGTTCGTGCTCGTCGTCGCCTGCGGAAGTAGCCCGCCGCCGATGAGTCCAACGCTCGGCGGTTCGGCGGGCGCTGCACGACCGCGGTGCGATCGCGCGTATTCGGCGGCGCACCCGGCCGACGTCGACTGCACGATCACCGTGTTCGAGACGTTTGCCGAACAGATCTGCGCATGCAGGGACACGGACTGCGTCGAGAAGGTCAATACAGACATGACCCAGTGGGCCAAAGACCTGACGAACAACACGAAGCAGGCGGCCGAGCCGTCCGGCGAACAAGCCAAGCGGCTGACCGCGGCCATGGATCGCTACAATGCGTGCACCATCAGCGTGCCTTCATCGGATCCATGCGGCGACTGAGTCTCGTACTCGCGCTCGCGGCGTGCGGATCCTCGTCGGAGGAACCTGCCCCGAGTCGCGGTTCTGCGGTGACGCCGAAGGTCGTCGACAAGCCGAAGCCCGACACCACGACGATGGCCTCGCCCGTCCACACCGACCCTGCCGTGGTCGTCAGGGTTCGGGACCCGGGTCCCGAGCTCGGTCCGAACAAGGTCGACGGCGCGGCGCTGCGTGCGAAGCATCGCACTCGGCTCGCTGCCGATCGGGCGCCCGTGACCGTCCTCGCCGGGGGCACCGCACTCGAGCTCGGCGAGCGGCTGTGCCACGCCGTCGTCCCCAAGCGCCCCGCGTCGACGCCGGTGTTGATCAAGCCGAACATGTCGGGCTTCAACTGGTTCAAGGGCAAGCCGACCGACAACGGCGTCACCGGCCGCACCACGGATCCCGAGTTCGTGCGCGGTATCGTGCGCTGCTTGAAGGCGCGCGGGCACACCAAGATCACGATCGCCGATGGCTTCACCGGCAAACCGAAGGATTGGGACCGGCTCGTCAGGGTGTCGGGCTACGGCGCGATGGCGAAGGCCGAAGGCGTACCCGTGGTCGCACTCGACGACGATGGCGTGTTCGACCAGGGCGACGCCCCCGGCAAGCCGCTGGCGATCACCGGGATCGAGAAGTCGTCGGTCCCGACGCTGCTGATGCCGAAGCTGCTCGCCGAGCACCTCGATCACGGCCTGGTGATCTCGGCACCGAAGATCAAGACGCATCGCTACGCGGTGTTCTCGCTCTCCATCAAGGGCATGCAGGGCACGGTGATGTACTCCGACGCCAGCCCCGCGTATCACCAGAAGTGGCGCACGCACAAAGAGCTGGTCACGAAGGGTTCGGGACACGGTCCCGAGCTCGACCGCGCCGCGTACGTGCGCTCGCTCGAGAAGTTCGCGCAGCGCATCGCCGACATCCTCGAGCTCGAGGCGCCGGATGTCGTGCTCGCGGAGGGCGCGCCGGTGATGCACGGCGATGGCTTCGATCAGCTCGTGCCGCTGCCCGGTTCGCTCGCGATCGGCGGGACCAACGCGGTGCTCGTCGATCGGGTCGGCGCCGAGCTCCTCGGCCTGTGGAACAGCACCGCGCTCGCGCAGGAGCTCGGCGGCCACAAGACGTCGCCGCTGCTCGAGGTCGCCGCGAAGCAGCTCGGCATCGATCTCGCGAAGCCGGTGGTGATCGGCGACGGCGCCTCGCTCCTCGCCACCCCACGCGCGCCGTACCTGATCGGGATGGCCGGTTTCACGGTCGGCGAACCACCAACCGCGAGATGACTACTCGCCCGACGGGATGTGCGGACCGATCACGGTCAGCAGGAGGAGCATGAGCAGCGTCAGGCCGACGAACAGGTAGACCAGCTTGGTCGCACGCGCGCTCGCGAGGTTGGTGCGCCAGATCGCTTTGGGCAAGGCCACGGCATCTGCCTGCGGAGGGAGCGCGGGCTCGCTGAACACCTCGTGCTCGCTCTGAATGACGAAGTCACTCTGGGCTGACGACCGGGGCATGGGGCTATGATGTGCGCGCCCCGCAGCCCGCGCGTGTGGCGCGTTGTCGCGCACAAACCGGGCGCAGCACGCGAGGTTACGTGGTCAGCCGCAACCCCCAGCTCTCGACGTGGAGGTCGATCGTGACCTTGCCGTCGGGTCGCCGGGTCCATCGGATCGCGGTCAGCACGAGGTCCTGGAGGTCGTATCCCCAGATGCCATACGCGCCGTCGGTGCGGTTGCGCTTGTGCTCGTGCTCGTCGATCCGCGGCTCGATCGCCGACGTGCCGGCCTCGGCATCGTAGACGTTCGCGTACTCCTCGCAGATCGAGCGCACGAGCTCCTTGCGCGTGAAGCCGGTGGAGATCGGTGCGGTGATCTCCACCGAGGCCGGCGTCGATAGCGGGTACGAGATCACCAGCGTCGCCTTGTCGAACGGGATCGCGATCTCCTCGGGCTCGTCGAGGCGCGCGAGTGCGAGCTCGGGTTCGTGCATGCGCAGGCCACCCGGAAACGCGATCCGGTTGGTCATCAACGGCACGCGCTTCGGCGTGATCCGGACGCGCGTGATCAGCACCCAGGCGATGCCGATCGCGACAACGATCGACAGGCCGATCGCGAACCCGGGGTACATGGGAAAAACGGTAGCACCCGGCGCCCGAAAGCGCGTATTTCCTCGCGCGCGGTTACATAGGCGGCTCAGCTATCGCAGTTGCCGCCGTCGCACTCGCGGTTGCAGGTCGCCCCGCCCTCACATGCCTGCTGGCAGTTGCCGCCATCGCACTCGAGGTTGCAGGTCGCGCCGCTGTTGCACAACGTCCGGCAGTCGCCGCCGTCGCAATCGTGATTGCAGGTCGAGCCGGCTTCGCACTCGATCAGGCAGTTGCCGCCGTCACACTCGAAGTTGCACGTGCTGCCCGCCTCGCAGATGAACGCGCAGTTACCCGCGTCGCAGTCGTGACTGCAGGTCTCTCCGGCAGCACACGTACGCGCGCCCCCGGCGGCCACGGTCGGTGTTGGCGTCACCACCGCCACCACGCCCACGGGTTGTGGGGGCGGCTTGTAGATGGGACCACAAGCGACGAGGAACGAGACCAGGCACACCAGGCGCGTCATGCGGGGAAGGAGCCCCGGAGGCGCGATCCGGTTGACCGCGTCAGCGCGCGAAATGCAGGGTCTGCGCGCCGGCGAGCTGCGTGTGGGTGAGCTCGCCCTCGACGAGGACGCCGTCGAGCTCGACCGTGCCTGGGGTGCCAATGTCGTCGATCGTGATGGTGAGCTCGCGCCCACCGACCAGCACGCGTGCCTGCGGGAACCGAGGCTGCGCCAAGATCCAGCGATCGCTGCCGGGAATGGGATACACGCCGAGCGCCGACAGCACATACCACGCGCCGAGCGTGCCGCCGTCATCGTTGCCGGCGACCCCCGACGGTTGATCGCTGTACAGCGACTCCTGGATCCAGCGTACCCACTCCGCGGTCAGCTCGGGACGACCGAGCTGCGCGAACAGATACGCCGCGTTCATGTCGGGCTCGTTGCCGTGCCAGTAGTACGGGCGCGGGAAGTTCGCAGCCGATTCATCGGAGCTCTCGAAGTCGAGCTTCGCGTTGGCGAAGAATTCTTCGAGCTTCGCCACCGCGGCGTTGTTGCCACCGAACATCTCGGCGAGGCCTTCGGCGTCGTGCGCACCCGCCATCCACAGCGAGTGCCACGCATTGGCCTCGGCGTAATCCTCACCGAGCTCCAGCGGATCGAACGAACCGGCGGGGAACGAGCCGTCGGTGTTGCGGCCGCGCAGAAATCCAACCGCGGGATCGAACAGCTGCTGCCAGCCTCTGCTGCGCGTCAGCAAGGCCTCGGCATCGGCGTCGTTACCGAGATGGCGCGCGAGATTCCCGAGCGCGAAGTCGTCGTGCGCGAACTCGGTGGTCAGCGACACGGTGCGGCCGCTACCGCCATCGCGGGGCACGTACGCGAGGTCGAGATACGGCTCGATGCCACCGCGACCACCGCGACCGGCCGCCGGTGGAGCGACGTCCATCGCCGCCGCACGCAGCTTCGGCCATGCGGTGTCGGCGGAGACCTCGACGCCACGCAGCGTGGCATCGGCGATCGCGATCTCCGCACTCGCACCGAGCATCGTGCCGGTCTCGCCCGTGGCGAGCGGCCACTTCGGGAAGATGCCGAGACCGTCGCCGAACGCGACCAGCGAGCGCCCCGAGTCCCTCGCGCTGTCGGGTGCGAGCCACGCGTAGAGTGGCTGCACCGTGCGATAGGTGTCCCACAGCGAGAGATCCGACATCTGGCGCCAGCCGTTCGACGTCCGGACCACGTCGCCGGCGAACTGGTACTGGTGGTCGACATCCTCGATCACCGTCGGCATCAAGAACGCGTGATAGAGGCTGGTGTAGAAGATCCGCCGCTCGGCCTCGCTGCCGCCGGTGACGAGGACGGAGGACAGTTGCGCGGTCCACGCGTCGCGCGCCTGGGTCGCCACGGCATCGAAGTCGACCGCCGGCACTTCGGCGTCGAGGTTTCCGCGCGCGCCCGCCAGCGAGACCAGCGAGATCCCGACGGCGAGCTGCGTCTCGCTACCGACCTCGAGCGCCGCGCCGACGCCGGTGCCCGTCGCCGTGGTCGCGCTCGACGGTGCGGACGCATCGGTCCACGTCTGCGCCGACGTCCACGCGCCCCGGATCACGAAGTAGATCGTGTAGCCGCCGAACCCGCCGGTCATCCCGCCGAGGTGATGCAGTTGCCCGGTGAGCTCGTTCGCGCCGACCTCGATCGAGGCCTGATCGATCTCGCCGCCCGACAGCGTCTTACCGAGATCGATCACGACCGCGCCCGCGCCGGTGTAGCGATGCACGCCGGCGTGCGTGGTGCTCGTCAGCTCGGCCTTGATGCCGTTGACGAACGTGACCTCGTAGCGACCCGCGGCGGCGTGCTCGTCGGCCTTGACGAAGCGCGTCTCGTAGTCGACGACGCTGGTCTTCGCCGGATCGAACGCGGCGATCGGCATCACCGAGAGGACGCCGTAATCGGTGGCGCCCGCGCCGTGGAGATGGACGTGCGAGAAGCCGGAGACCTTGTCGTCCTCGGCGAAGTACCCCGAGTAGTGGAGGAAGTTGATGGTGCCGAACGGGCCAGCGGTGTCGGGGCCGAGCTTGACCAGGCCGTGCGGGACGGCGGCGCCGACGAAGCAGCTGCCGTGCGCGAACCCGAGCCCGCCGGTGCCGATCCGCGGATCGACGAACGCGACGGGATCGTCGACCTCGGGAGCGATCGCGACGGAGTTGTCTCCGCACGCGACCACCGCGAACCACAGCGCGAGACGCCTCACCCCCGGACTCTACCCGGCGAGACGGTCGAGCGAACGACAAACGCCGCGCCTCCGGCGTCACGAACCGCCGTTCTAGTTGATCACGAACGGGTAGGCGACGTTCGCGAGGTCACCACCGGCGCGTGCCGGGAAGCGCCAGGTGTTCGCGGCCTTCACCACGCACGCGGCGACCATCGGGTTGCCGGTGATCGTCGACTGCACCTGGACGCGCGCGACCTTGCCCGACGCGTCGACCGTGAGCGACAGCGTCAACGTGCCCTTGAGCTTCGCGTTCTGCTTCTTGGCCTCGGCGAAGCACTTGAGGACGCCCGGACGGTTCTTGCCGACGACGGCCGCCAGCGTGCCCTGATCGATCGCGGGTCTCACCACCGGCTTCACGACCTCGGGAAGCACCGACTTCTCGTCGGTCGGCTTCTCGAGCTTCTCCGGCTCGGTCGGCGCTGGCTTCGGAGCGTTGTCGTGATCGAGCGCGACCTTCGGCTGCTCGGGCAGCTCGGGCTTCGCCACGGCGGGCTCGGGCTTCTGCTCGTCCTTGACCTGCTCGACGGACGTCGGCGCGATCGGCTCGTCGGTACCCTTGCCGATCTTGCGTGGCGTCGGCACTGCAGTGGGCTCGGCCACCGCGCGCTCGGGCTGAGGGACAGTCATGGCCGCCGCAGCCACCGCCGGCGTGGCCATCGCGACGACCGGCGCACCAGCCGGCTTCGCCACGTCCGTCGGTGCGGTCGCGGCGACCGTCGTAGGCGCCGACACCTCTCCGAGCGCGACGAGGGTCTGCTCCTCGGTCGCCTCGACGAGACCGGTGCCCTTCGAGAGGGTCGCGGTCAGCTTCGTCGCGCGATCGAACGTCAACCAGTAGCGCACCGTCTTGTGGCCGGGTGCCGAGACCTCGACGAGCTCGACGATGTCGCTCGTCGCGATCTCCATCGTCGCGGGGGCCGCGGACAGGCGACGGCGGAACGTGACGCGGGCGTCGGGGACGTTCGCGTCGATCTTGACCGCGATCTTGCTCGCGACCGGTTGGGTCGCCGCCGCGGGCGCGGCTGCGGGCGGTGCAGGCAACGCCGTCTTGGTGTTGTCCTCGGACGAGCCGCCGCGCATCCCGAGGCCGAGGCCGAGGACACCGACGAGCAGTCCCGCACCTGCGATGCCGTAGAGCAGCCACGGCTTGTTCGCCGGCGGCGGTGCGGTCAGCGCGATCGGCTGCAGCGTCGGATCCGAGGACAGCCGCGGATCGGTCATCTTGATCACCGGCAACGTGTCGCTGTTCGGCCACGGCGTATTGCGTGCACCCATCGCGCGCGGGATCAGATCCGAGCGCCGTGCGAGGTCGTCGGCGTCGACGATCGGCATCGACAGCGGCGTGCGGCGCCGCCGCATGTTGTCCTGCGTGATGAACGTCGACAGCGACGCCTCGACATCCGACATCGACTGGAAGCGATGGGCCGGATCCTTCGCGAGCAACTTCTCGAGGATGATCTCGTGCAGATCGTGCGGGATGCCGTCGCGGGTGAGCGCCGGCGGCTCCTCGTGAACGATGCGGTGGAGCAGCGCGCGCGGATCGGTGTCGCTCGGGAACGGGCGGCGCGCCTCGAGCATCTCGTACAGGATCACGCCGAGCGCCCAGATATCGGCGCGGCGATCGACGGAGTCCGGCGCGGTGATCTGCTCGGGCGCCATGAACTCGGGCGTGCCCATCACCATGCCGCGACGCGTTTGCTCGTCATCCGAATCGAGGAAACGCGAGATGCCGAAGTCGAGCACCTACACGTGATCGAGCGCCTCGTCCTTGTCGGTGAGGAAGATGTTGTCGCTCTTGAGATCGCGGTGGACGATCTCGGCGTTGTGCGCGGCGCGGAGGGCCGATGCGATCTGCTGCGCGATCCAGATCGCACGCCGCAGCGGCATGCCACCGACGCGATAGATCTCGTCGGTGAGCAGCGAGCCTTCGAGATACTCGAAGATGATGTACGGGACGTGGCCCTGCGTGAACCCCATGTCCGTCGACTCGACGATGTTGGGGTGACCGAGCGTGCCTGCCGCGCGCGCTTCGTTCATGAAGCGTTCGACGACATATGCGTCGGTCGCGAGCTCGGCGTGGAGGACCTTGATCGCGACACGACGCTTGATCAGCGTGTGTTCTGCGAGGAACACCGTCCCCATCCCGCCTTCACCCAGAACTTTGAGGATGCGGTAGCGACCTTCCACCACGTCCCCAACCTTGACTAGCCGATCCGTACTCGAAGATGCGCCCATCGTAGAAACCATTGTTGGTGTCGCAGGAGTGGTTTCTCAAGCAAGATTGAGCATTTCCCCATGTGTTTCTTCTACGACAGGCGCGGTGAATCAGCTCCAAACCGATCACGTAGACCCGCATTCACCTATGCTGTGGTGTGAGATGACCGAGCCGAAAAAGGGGTTCAGCACACTCGCGGGTTTGCGTGATTCGTTACCGAGTGGCCCAGAACGTGGTCCTGCCAACGCGGAGAACACGAAGGCGACGGTGACGGTCAGGAAAGGTCCTGCACGCGCGGTCGTGCGGATGGAACGCAAAGGCCGAGGTGGCAAAGAAGCCACCGTGATCGAGAAGCTCGATCTCCCGCTGCCCCACCTCGAGAAGTGGTGCAAGGAGCTCAAGCAAGCGCTCGGCGTGGGTGGCTCCGTCGACAAGGATACGATCGTGTTGCAAGGCGATCTGCGTCAGCGCGTGGCAGCGGCGCTCACGGACAGGGGCGTCGGCAAGGTCACGATCGGCTAGCCGAGTTGCCGCCCCCTGGGGTTGATAACCGGAAGATCTAGTTGGCAGTTTCCATGGGTTAGACGCGCCGCGTCGTGCACGCAACTATCCAAGCCATTTCAGTTACTCGATAAAATGATGAAACGGGTGTCGGGTTTTCCTGGCCTTCATGTTGCTCGATGAAGGATCAGCCATGCGGAACCTCTTCACGACGATCGCCCCCTGCCTCCTGATCGCTGCTTGCTCGGGCGGTCCCGCTGACCTCAAGGACCCGCCGATCCTGCGCGTGACCTCGCCGGAGCGCGCCCTCGTCAAGGGCGAGTCCGGTGACGTGGTCGTCAAGGGCACCGTGGTGCCGAACGAAGACGGCATCCCCGTGAAGAGCGTGAAGGTCAACAACGTCGCCGCCAACGTCGGTGCCGATGGTGCGTTCCAGGCGACCATCCAGATCCAGGAAGGTGCCAGCTTCATCGAGACGATCGCGCTCGACGAGGACGGCGGCAAGGCCATCGACACCCGCGCGGTGCACGCCGGCACCATCCGCAACGCGAGCTCGGCCGTCGACAACGCGATGACCGCGTCGATGTCGACCGGCGCGTTCGAAAAGATCTCCGCCGCTGCCGGCCCGATCGTGAAGGGCCTCGATATCGCCACCATGCTCGCGCCGATGCAGCCGATGCAGCACGCCGGTGACGAGAGCGGCCCCGACTGCCTCTACGACCGCGTCTACGTCAACGACGTGAAGTTCTCCGACGTCAAGATCCAGCTGATCCCGACCAACGGTGGCCTGTCGTTCCGCTTCCAGGTCGACGGCCTCGATGTTCCGGGTCGCGCCGACTACGCGGCCGCCTGTATCGACGGCTCGACCAACGTTCGCGTCACCGCGACCCGCGTCGTGGTCGCCGGCACGCTGCTCGTCAGCCCGAACGGGATGAAGGGCTTCTCGACCGACCTCGTCGATCAGGACATCACGCTGACCGGGCTCAACGTTCAAGCCTCGGGCATCCCGGGTGCGGTGATGGGCCTGATCAGCTGGGACGGCTGGATCAGCTCGGTGATCAGCAAGGGTGCCGAGCTCGCGATGGAGCCGATGATGAACTCGGCGCTCGGCGGTCTCGCCGGTCCGAAAGAGATCGACGTCCTCGGCAAGAAGCTCCGCATGGAGGTCTCGCCGACCGACATCTCGTTCTCGAGCTCGGGCGCCCTCGTCTCGATGACGATGGGTATGGGCATCAGCGGTGCCGAGGACGCGAAGTACGTCTACGTGCAGAACGGCGCGCCGACGATGGATCCTGGCAACGGCTTCCAGCTCGGCCTCGCCGACGACCTCGCGAACAGCATGATGTCGCAGGCCAAGGCGATCGGGCTGCTCTCGCTCGAGATGCCGGCCAACGGCGGAACCTTCGACTCGACGCAGATCGACATGACGCTGCCCCCGATGATCAACGCGAGCGCCGACGGCAAGATGCAGGTCGTGCTCGGCGACATGATGGCGACGTTCAAGAACAACGGCACGCCGGTCGCCAAGGCCGCGGTCAACGCGAGGATCGCTCTCGAAGTGAAGCCCGCCTCGGGCAACGGCTACGCGGTCGCCCTCGAGCTCGGCAAGCCGGAGCTGGCGTTCAACGTCCTCGACGAGATCTCGAACGAGACGCGCCTCTCGAATGACGACCTCGAGACCGCCGCGGCCGGTTGCATCGAAGCCCAGATCGCTCACATCTCGGCGCTCCTCGTGAACATCCCGCTCCCCTCGATCGCCGGGCTCCAGCCCAGGAACCTCTCGGTCAGCGCGGACAACGGCTACGTGATGGTCAAGGGCGACCTCGACTAGTGAGAAGCTAGAGGCCGATGGCCTCCACGAAGAAGCAGCGCGGCGGTCCTGCAAGATCGCCGCGTTCGTCCGTTTCGGCGACCCACAAGGCGGCGACCAAGGCGGCGACCCACAAGGCAGCGACCCACAAGGCGGCGACCCCCAAGGCGGCGACCAACACGGCGGCGACCAACAAGGCGGCGACCCACTAGGCGGCGACCAACACGGCGACCAACACGGCGGCGACCAACAAGGCGACCCACAAGGCGGCGCCGAAGAACAAGAACGCAACGACGAAGAAGGTCG
>JANNBP010000403.1:0-2565 GCA_031385555.1 Deltaproteobacteria bacterium
AAGACCGCGAGAGCAAGCGCGGCCTGCGGTTCTGGCGGCGTGACGGCGATGCGGCGGCCAACGACGAGAGTGACGAGGGCGACAGCCACGACAAGTAGCGAGTGGATGTGACGGGGTGGGCGTCACGCTGGTCGGGCTGACCGCAACGCCGTCGCCCGACGAGGCGATCCTGGGTGACGGGCACCAAAGAGCGCACGCGATCCCTCGCCGGTGATACGATTTTCTCAGTGATTACGGCCCTGGTTCGTTCAATGGGCCACGCGGGAGGTTGGCGGTGAGCCAAGCCCGTGTGTGGCTACCTATCTGCCTGCTGCTCGGTGGCTGCGCGCAGCTCGCGGGCATCGACGACACGTCTGGTGATGGGCGGCTGGGGCTCAGCCTCGTCATCGAGCACCGCTCGGTCGGCTCGACGGTCGTGCGGACCCCTCAGAACCTGACCGCGAGCACCGCGACGTACTTGATCACCGATCCGATGGATCCCGCGGTGGTCACCGCGGTACCCGCCGTGGAGGTCCAGCTGGGAACCTGGGGGGCGGACGTGTTCGACGCGACGCCCGCGATCGTCTTCGATCTGCCCGACAACCCGGGCCCGATCTTCGATCGCCAGATCGAGCTGCCCTCGAAGAACCTGCTGACGTCGTTCGACGTGCTCGAGCATCCCGCCCCGACGGCCAGCGCGCCGACCGACACGATCGCGATCACCGCCACGCTCGACGTCGCCACCGTCGGTAACGAGTCGTTCGAGCTGTTCGTCGTCGGCACGTGGACCGCGCGCGCGCTGACAGCCCCGATCGTCGGTGCGACCACGCTTGCGCCGCCGGCGTTCACGATCGATACGATGGCCAGCCTGACCGGCCGGCCGCACGAGACGATCACGCTCGACGACACGCCGCTGATCCTTCGCCGTGTCGGCACCACGCTCAACGGTCTGCTCGAGCCGTCGCCGTTTGTCCAGGTCGCGGCGAACACGCTGACCGGCACGCTCGCCACGGTGACGGCGGATCAGACACTGAACGCGCCCATCGACCAGGTTGCCGCCGCCGCGAGGCTCGGGGTGGTACGCCCGGCGATCTCTGCTCCGGCGTTCTCGTTCGACGTCACCGCCGCACCGGGCGTCGCGGTCGGGAGCTCCGCCGGTCCCCGCCTCGTCTCCGGCGTGCTCGCAGCCCTCGACACCGCGATCACGGGTGCGTTCGCGAATCCGTTCGCTCCGAAGGGCTGGGGCACGGTGCTGTCGTACCAGGCCGCGGGCAGCCGCTCGCTGATCCCCGCCGGCGAGACCCTGCCGGTGACGCTCGCCGCCGGCATGCAGCAGCTGATCGCGGATCCCGCCGCGGGCGTCGCGCTCGACTTCCCCGCACCGGTGCCGGAGCTCGTCGCGCTCGACGGCGAATCGCTGTCGATCGACAACGTCTCGATCCCTGCGCCCGTCGCGCCGGTCGCGATCACGATGGTCGTCGACGACACCGGCGTGACCTTGTTCGCGCTCGAAGTCCGCGAGCTAGTGCCCAATGCCCTCGCCACCGCGCTCGAGCCGCGGCTGACGCTGCGCGCGGTCAGCGCCACGCCGTCGTTCACGATCCAGCCCGAGGTGTTCGAGGCCGGCAAACTGTACTCGCTGCGCGTGCAGACGATCAACGGCCTGTTCGGCGATGTCGCGACCGGCGATCTGCGGACCCAGGCGCTGCCCGTCGCGACCGCCTTCGTCGATGTCGGTATCTTCCGGGTGACGCCATGAGGCTCGTCCTAGCGCTCCTCTGCCTCTCGACGCTCGCCGTAGCCGAGACCAAGGTCGACTCGCTGTTCAAGAAGGGCAAGCAGCAGCTCGCCGACAAGAAGTACGCGGACGCCTGCACGACCTTCGAGGAGGTCGACAAGCTGGAGCCCGGCATCGGCGCGAAGCTCAACGTCGCGCGCTGCTACGAGGAGTGGGAGAAGCTGGCGGTCGCCTACCGCTGGTACGACGACGCGCAGAAGATGGCGGTCGACACCAAGGACAAGCGCGCCGCGAAGATCAAGGAGCGGATCGACGCGCTCGACAGTGACGTGCCGCGGCTGACGATCAAGCTGCCGGCGAAGATCGATCCGGGTGCGGCAGCCGTGAAGCTCGATGGCAAGCCGTTCATGGAGCTCGGTAGCGAGCTGCGCGTCGATCCGGGGCAGCACGTGATCGACTACCTGTCGGGCACGACGGCGAAGAAGAAGACCGTCAACATGGAGCGCGGAGCGTCGACCGAGGTCGAGCTGGTGTTCGATGCGGGTGCGACGATGGTCGGTCAGAAGCCGCCGCCGCCGCCGAAGGAGCCGACGAACACGCGCAAGGTGCTCGGCATCGCGTCGACGAGTGTGGGCGTGGTCGCGCTGGGTGTGGCGGGTGTGCTGACGCTGACGGCGCGGTCGAAGTACAACACGGAGCTCGACGATCACTGCATGGGTGCCACGAACCTGTGTGACGACGAGGGGCTGTCCGCGACGAAGAACGCGAAGAAGCGTGCGAACCACGCGACGATAATCTCGATCGTGGGTGGGGTGGCGATCGCCGCGGGCGTGGTGCTCTACGTGACG
>JANNBP010000407.1:0-13127 GCA_031385555.1 Deltaproteobacteria bacterium
CCATCACCTCGTCGGAGGCGGGATTCGCGCGCGGCTTGGTTGGCTCGGTCTTCACCTTGACCGACGAGATATCGACCTCGATGCCGTTCGCGCGCAGGAACTCCTGCCACTTGTGGTCGGCGAGCTCTCCGCCGAGGAACCGGTTGTTGTCACCGCTCTTGAGCCGGGTGTGCAGCTCCTGTGCTTGCTCGAAGATCTTCTGCGTCGGCGCCGGGAGATCCGCCGGGACCGTTCCCGGCTCGACCGCGGCGAGCTTCAGCGGCTCGGCCCGCTTGGTTCCCGGGACGACCGCCGACTTCAGGTACGCGAGCACCGACTCGGGCGCGTCGACGTCCTGCAGCACCTTGAGTTTTGCCGGCTCGAGGGTCTGGAGGTTGTTCGCCTTGATCGCCGCGTCGAGCGTCTGCTTGCGACGAGTCGCTTCCGGATCGCCGGCTGCGACGAGGCGCTGCCAGTCCTCGTGGAGCGCGATGATCTCCTTCACCGCCGCGACGTCGTGCGAGTGCTCGAGCTGACCGCGGTTGTTGTCGCGGGTCGCACCCGGTGCCTGCTCGCCCGCGATCTGCTTCGGCTTGCCGGTCGGGTGCTTCTTCGCGATATCCGCGATCTCGTCGAGCTCGTGCCCGATCGCGAAGCGGATGTCGCTCAGGTGGAGCCCCTGCGCGAGATCGATATCGGCGACCCACGTGCCGCCATCCTTCGACAGCTTGAACCGCGCCGCGCCGCCGTCACCGTTGTGAGCGTCGACCGGCGTCAGCGCCTCGGTCACCTTGATCTGGCACTGGACCTCGACGGGCTGACCGTCGACGACCACCTTCAGGGTGAGCGTGGCGTGGGTGTCGGTGACCTCGGTGATCGTGACATCGTCACGCTTCGGCGCGAGGTGCGCCTTGAGCTCGTCGGCGGTGTAGCGGACGACTTGCTTGTCGGGGCCCTCGCCCTGCGTCCGCACCGGGAACACGTCCGCACCCTTGTGTGCGCCCGTGACCGGCTCGTCGCCCTTGGACTCCGGCTTCTTCGTCGGCTGCGGATCGGTCTCCGCGACGACGGGTGCCGGTGTCTTCGGCTTGATCGCCGGATCGTCGGCCTTGATCTTGGTGTCGTCGCCCGGCTTCACCGACTTCGGATCGGCGGAGTCCGCCACCTCGGTGCGCGGCTTCACCGTCGCGCCGTCGCTCGCCGCGCCGTTGTTCGGATCGAACTTCAGCGGGTTGACGATGCCGCCCTCGACCCAGTGATCGGTCGGCTTGCCGGCAGCCTGCTGCTGCTTGAGCCACGCCTCGAAGATCTCGACGGCGCGCTTGCTGATCTCCGTCTCGCTCGGAGGCGTCTTGAGATCGTCCGCACCGATCTTGCCCTTGTCGCCCAGCAAGCGCTGGTTCGGGAACGACATGCTCTCTTTGTCGAACTTGCCGGTGTAGACGCCGGCCGTCTCGACCTCACCGCGCGCGAGCGCGGCCTGGTACTCCGGCGACTCCAGGAACGCGCGCATGTTCTCCTGGCCCTTGACGTAGGACCGCGTGAACGTCACCGGGTCGACGATGCGCCCGGTGCTCTCGGCGCGATCGAGCACGCCGTTGTACGTCACCGTCGGATCGCTCTCGACGAAGCCGAACGTGACCTTGAGGCCACGCGCCTGCGCGGCCTGCAGGATCCAGCCGTTCTCGCTCGCATCGCCTTCACCCGCCGCATCCCACACGCCGCCGAACTTGAACTTGCCTTCGTTCGCTCCCTTGACGATGCCGGTCAGCGAGCCCTTGCCCGAGGCGCAGCCACCGTTGGTGACGAGGATGTCGCGCTGCGGATGATCGGGCGGCAACGACTTCAGATAGTCGAGGTGCTGGAGGAACGCGATGCGAGCGATCGCCACGGCCGCGGGATGCAGCGCGTGGTTCGCCGTCGCGCGGACCTGCGTCTGGTCGGGACCGTCGGGCGCCTTGCCCATGCCGTACGCGGCATACAGCTTCTTCGCGCCATCGACCTCGAACACGTGCGCGCCCATCTTGTCGTCGCGCGACCGCGCATAGTACGAGGCCACGATCTCGGGGAGGCTCTGTTCGATCGCGTGCGCGAACGCGGTCTCGTGCTTGCGCTCGTTCTCGGTCAACGCACCCCAGCGTGGGATGCCGTCCTTCTGGAGCTTCGCGAGCGCCGTCGGCCCATCGTCGGTCGGGGCGATCGTCTTGAGCGGGAGGCCGATCAACGCATCGCCGGCACCCTGCTGGATCACCGGGCGATCGGTGGGCGGACCGACGAGCTTCGTGTTCTTCGCCGCGATCTGATCGCCGAACGTCTGGCGCAACCCGTCCACCGAGTCGGCTAGCTCCGTCGCGCTCTTCTTCTCCGCGTCGGTCACCGCCGGCTTCATCGCGGACGGCTTCGTGGTGGTCGCGTCACCGGTCGTGGTCTCGGCGTCGTTCGTCGTCACCGGCGTCGGCTTCGACGTCTCTTCCTCGCCCGGCTTGACCGCGGTCTTCGGCGCGGGCTTGCTCAGCTGCTCGAGGAGGTCCGCCGGCGCGTTCGCGTCGGTCAGCAGCTTGCGATGCGCTTCGAGGTTGTCGCCGTGGAGGTTGGCGAGCCGGCGCGCGAGCTCCTGCTTCTTGATCTCGGCCTGCGGATCCTTCGCCGCCTCGAGCCGCTTGATCTCGTCGTGCAGCTCGACCAGCTTCTTCGCGCCCTCGGCGTCGAGCTTGATCGGCGCGACCCCACCGTCCGCCGTGTCGTAGACGGCGGCGCCCTTCGCGGAACCGGTGATCGGCCGCTTCGCCTCTTCGGCCTGGAGCGCCTTGCTCTGCCTCTTGAGCTCCTCGAGATCGTGGTGGACCTTCTCGAGGCCTTCCATCGACAGGTGCTTGTCGATGCCGTCGGGCAGCTTCGGCGGCGGCGAGTCGACGCCATTCTCCATGTCGCGGGCGTGCCGGTAGAGCGCCGCGAGGTACTTCTCGTACTCGGCCTTCTTGACCGGGTCGGCGTTGACCGCCTTGACGGCGTCCTCGATCGGGCCGAGGACCTTCCTCATCTGTGGCTCGATGTCCGGATGAACGTTGCGGACGATCGGCTTGCCGAGCCCGATGTCGTACGGGATGTGCTCGACGGCGGCGACCGCGAGCGCATGCTTGCCGATGATCTGGATCTCGCCGCGCACCCCGCTCGGGTACTGCACGTAGATCATCACGCCGGTGAAGCCACCATCCATCGGCTTACCGACATCGCTCTTGACCTGCGGCTTCTTGCCGTCGGCGCCGGGCTTCGCGTGCTCGTTCGCCGACGCAGCGATCGACGTGATGTCGGCGGCCGTCATGTACGGCTTGCCGTCGGTCGCCGCGTGGAGGTTGTTGATCGCCGTGACCTGGATCTGGCCGCTCTCGATCGCGTCCTTCAGCGCCTGGACGACCTTCGGCATGTTCGTCATGTCGTGGATGACGAGCCGCGTGCCGAGCGCATCCCACGTGTTGTCGACCGCCTGTTGAACGGTGGTGATGCCGTCCTTCGCCCAGTTGTTGTTGATCGCGCGCTGCAGGCGGTTCGCCGCCGATTCGGGATCCTTCGGCCGGCCCTGGACATCGCCGAACTCGCCGCCGATCTGCTTGAGGATGTCCTTCGCCCCGTCGATCTCACCCGCGTAGACCTCGAAGGCCTTCTTCGCGAGCTCGAGCGTCTCCGCGCTCGGCGTCTGCTCCACCGGCTTCTTCGGCGCCGTGGCGTCGTCGTCGGTGACGACGGCCTTCGGCTTCGCCGTGGTGGTGACGTGTGAGAGGAGATCCTCGGTCGCCCCCGCGTCGGTGAGGAGCTTGCGCTTCGCCTCGAGGTGCGCCGTATCGGTGAGGCCCTGCGCTTCGAGCGCGCGATCGAGCGTCGCCTTGCGACGAGCCGCTTCCGGCGAGCCCTCGGAGAGCAGCCGCTTGTAGTCGTTGTAGAGATCGACGATCTCGCGGGCGCCCGCTTGATCGTGTGCGGTCGCCTTGTCGGTGCCGCCGCCGAGCACGCCGGCCTGGGTCTGCTCGTTCAGGCCGCCCGCCGGCTTGCCCGCGGGGTTCTTGGCAACGAGCGTCGAGATCTCGTCGACCTCGTGACCGACGACGAACTTGATGTCGTTCGGGTGGAGACCTTGCTGGATGTCGATGTGAGCGACCCACTTGCCGTCGATGTGGTCGAGCGTGAAGCGTGCCGCGCCACCATCATCGCCGTGCGACGACGGGGGCAGCGTGTCGGACACCTTGATCGTCGCGGGGACCTTGATGGGCCCGTTCGGCGTCATCACGGTGATCTCGAGCGTCGCCTGACCATCGGTCACAGCACCGACGGTGACCTTGCGACCACTCGCGACCGACTCGAGTGCGGTGGCGAGCTGCTTCGGAGTCGTCTTCGCCGGCGTCTTGCCATCGGTATCGGTGGTGAAGACGTCCTTGCCCTTGTGCGAGCCGACCGGAGCATGAGTGTGCTCCTCCTCGGCGGGCGTCGGGACCTTGACCGTCGTCGCGTCGTCATCGGTCGCTGCGGCCACCGGCTTCGCGGCCGGCTTCTCGTCGGCAACCACGGGTTTCGGTTTCGGCTCCTCCGTGACCGGCTTCGGCTTCGCTTCCTTGTCGTCGCCGGGCTTTGCGGTGGTCTCGTCGTCGACAACGACGGGCTTCGCCTTCGGCTCCTCGGCCGGCTTCTGCGTCTTGACCTGTTCGGCGTCCGCGAGTCGCTTGCGCTCGGCGGCATCCGTATCGGCCTTCACCTTCGCGGCCGCGGCTGCATCGAGGTCGGCCTTGGCCTTCGCCGCCGCCGCGTCTTCGCTCTTCGGCGCCGGGCTCGGGCCTTCCTCGCTCGACCCGCCGCCGTCGGCGTCGGGCACGGACGGCTTGGCTGCCGGCACCGCAGGCTTCGCCGCCGTCGCGGGCGTGGCCGGGTCTGCACCAAGCGACTTCTTGTACGCGTCGGGCAGTTTGTCGAACTGCTCCGGGGTGCCGTACTTCTTGACGAACGAAGCGAGCTCGCGAACCTCGCGCGGATCGAGGAACGCGAGGTGCTCGACGAGCTGCTCCGGCGTCGCGCGATCGAGCAGGAAGTCGCGGCCGGTGCGCTTCGCACGGGCCTTGTGCATGCCATAGCCCTGGAAGAAGCCACTCGCGGCCTTCTTGCCCGTGCTCTTCAGCAGCTCGTCCCAGAACGTCGTCGCATCCTGATAGTTGTCGAGGTAGAGGAAGAACCCGGCGACGTTCGCTCCCGCGTCGGAGAGCATGCTCGCCATCATGTTGCCGAGCGGTGTCTTGAGACCACCGGTGTTGTTCTGGTTCGAGACGCCGAGGCCCTCGTTGACGAACTGGCGGACGGCGCCTTCCGCGAACGCACGCGGCGCGTTCTTGAGCAAGCGAGCACCGATGGAGTTCTCACCCCATAGCGCGTCGCCGAGCTTCATGTCGTAGGTCTTCTCGTCGGTCAGCGCGCTCGCGAGCTCCTGACCGGTGCCGATGATGAGGTTCTTGGTGCCCTCTCCGACGGCGGACGAGATCTTGTGGAACGCCTTCTCGCTGATCTGGAAGCCGTGACCCGCGCCGTGCGTGACGACCTTCGCGCCGCCCTGCTCCGCCGCTTCACCGACGACCTTGAACAGGGCGCCGGTCGCCTTCTGGCCCGCCTTCGCGGTGACGTCGGCCAGCGCCTTGACCTCGCCGAGACCAGCGAACCCCGCGGTGACCGCCGCCTGGACGACATCCTTCGCCAGATCCTCGGCGCCGTACTGCGCACCGAGCGCGGCGTACTTGAACGTGATCGTCCCCGCCGCGATGATCAGGTTGCCGATCACGGCCGCGAGCACCGGCGACGCCGTACCGGCCGTCACCACGGTGAGCACGATCGCGCCGACGATCTCGATGACCGTGACGATCGTGTCGACGATCGAGGACAGCGCCGCGGCGTACGCCTCGGTGTCCTGCGCCAGGTACTCGCCGAGGAGCTCGAGCTCGTCGCCGGTCGCCTGATCGGTGCCGTCGGCATTCTTTGCGGTGCCGACGACCTCGCCCTTGTCGTTCTTGACCTTGCCGATGTCGGCGAGCTTCGCGGTGGTGATGCCGCCGCCGAGCTGGGCGGCGATCTGCGCGTACTTCGCGTCGAACTTCTTCTCGCTGTGCGCCTGCGTCGAGCCAGCCTCGGTGTAGCCGGTCGCTTCGCCGACCCACATCAGCGCGCCGCTGAGGATGCCGCTCTTCGCGTAGTGCGCCTGGAGCTTCTGGACGTAGCGCAGCTGCGGTGCGGTCTCGGGCTTGCCGCACAGCAGGAGCCGCGTGGCGAGCCAGTCCTTGCCGCCGAGCTCCTTCGAGAGCTCGCCGCCCGGATCCGGGAACTTCATCTGATCGTCGGGGACGTTCGCCTGCGGGGTATCGATCTCCCACCTGGTGACGAGCGGGACGCCCCAGACGGTCTGGAACGCGGCCGCGATCGCCTTGACCTGCCCCAGCGCCATCGGCTCGCCGCCGTCGCCGAGCACCTTGTTGATCAGCTCCTCGTGGGTGCCGGTGACGCCCCAGCACGCGTACGCGAGCATCAACTCGGGCTCGGCCTGCCCGGTCTGCAGCTTGCGCTGCGCGACCATGCCCTCGAGCCCGAAGCCACCGCGCAACTGCGCGCGATCCGCGGCGGTGACCGGCGTGCCATCCTTGCGCTTGCCGGCGAGCAGCTCGTCGTACGAGATCGCGACCGAGCTGACGGGCATGCCTTCGGCGTCCCACTCGGTGGTGAGGCGCGCCTGGTCCATCTCCTCGTTGATGAGGTTGTCGATGCCCTTCTTGTGGCCCATACGCCCGAGGAGCGCGTTGAGCTTGTCCTTGCGCTCTTGCTCGAGCTTCGCCATCAAGGCGGTGTCGTTGGCATCCTTCGCGGCCTTCCACTTGGCGGCGTACTCCTTGTCCTCGAGCGCGTCGAACACCGCGTCTTCGTCGGTGCCCATGCCGTCGGCGGCCTCGACGATCTTGCCCATGCTGACGGCGGTCTCGTCGCGCTTCTCCTTCGCGAGCTCGCGAACGTAGTGCACCTCGCCGCTGCCGAAGTCGTCGGTCAGCGCGCGATCGAGCGCATCGACATCACCGACGCCACTCTCCTTCTCCTCGTCCTCGCGCCGATCCTTGGCATCGGTCGCCCAGCTGCTCTTGCGAGCCGCCGCATATTGATTGAACTGCGCGCGCAGGCGCTTGCGCTCTTCCGGCGTCGACGCCTCGAGCAGCAGGCGCTTGACCTCGGCCTCGTCGGTCCCCCACCCGTCCATCGCCGAGAACAGCCGGATCGCGTTCGCCTTCGTCGCGCGATCCTCCTTCGACATGTTCTGGTCGAGGAGCGTGGTGAACACGTCCTTGTCGCTGGTCCAGAACGCGCCCTTGATGTTCGTGATCGTCTTGACCGCAGCCGCATCCGTGTTGAGGAACTTGATCTCCTCGTCGGAGGCGCTGCGCAGCACCGACTCGATGCGCTTGTTGTCGTTCCACAACCAGCCCTGCGCATCGTCGAGCTCGAGCTTCATCGCCGTCTTGCGGTCGTGGTTGAGGTACGCCATCGCGATGGCGAGCTCGCCCTTGCTCAGCTCGTCCCACAGGTCGTAGCGGAGCGGCGACATCCCGTTCTTGCCACGGTTGTCGTAGTGGTTGTCGTAGGTCGCCTCGAGGAGCTCGATCTCGCCCCACGAGCACTTGCGAAGCGCCGCGTAGATCGCGTTCTCGTCGGAGCCCCACCCATCCATCGCCTTGCGGATCCCACCGGAGTCCTTGACCGCATTCTTCTGCTTGGCCTTGACCTCTTTCTCGGCGGCCGCGTTGGCTTCCTTGGTGAGCTTCGTCAGATCGAGCTCGGTCTTCAGATCGGCGTCGAGCTTGGTGACGACCTGCGAGAGCTGTGCGGTGATCTTGTTGTCGAAGTCGGCGAACGCGCCATTCGAGGTGCTGTTGAACTCGTTGACAGCCACGCCGAGGGCAGCGTTCTGCTTGGTCGCCGCGTCGTCGAAGCCCTTCGACAGATCGCCGAGCGAGTCGGTCATGCCGGTCGCGCTCTGACCGACGTCCTTGGTCAGCGTCTGCTCGACGACCTTGGCCTGATCCTCCTGGGTCTTGATCGCCTGGTCGTAGAGGCCCTGTTGCTTCGTCAGGGCGCCGCCGAGCTCGGTCGCGCCCTGCGAGACCAGCCCGCGGAGGCCTTCCATGTTCTGGGCGTGACCTGCAGCCAGCCGCTGCTTCGCGCTGGCGATCTGCGGGGCGACGTCCTCGTACTTCTTCGGCTTCCCGCTTCGCAGTCCGCTCTGGACGTCGGCGGCGAGCGCCGCATAGTTGGCGGTGTCTTCCGACGCCCGCTTCTTGATCCGCGAGGTCAGCTCGCTGCTCGCTGCGGTGGTGTTGTCCGCCAGCGCCCTGCCCGCCTTGTCGGCGGCGTCGACCGAGGCTGCCTTCTCGGCCGCCCACTTCTGCTGGCTCGCTGCCTTGGTCTCGGCGACCGACTTGAGCGACGCCTGCTCGGTGGTCTGGAGCTGCGCCTTCGCCGTGGTCTCGGCGGTGTCGAGGCTCTTGCGGGTGGTCTCGCTGACCACGTCGACCGCCGCGTCGAGCTCGATCTTCGCCGGACGCAGCGACTCTTCGACGAGCCCCTGTGCCTTCTTCTCGATATCCTTGCCGAACCCGGTGAGCTTCTCCTCATAGTTCGCGGCGAGCGCCTTGCCCTTGCCGATCAGCATGTTCTTGCCGATCTCGGCGCGCACCGAGCTCAACCCACCGGAGAGACCTTGCCGCGCGGTGTGCTGCGACGGATCGAACTTCGGATCCGCAGCGAGCTGCGTCGTCGTGGTGATCGCGGCCTGCTTCGCCTTCTCGACGAACGGGGGCAGCGTCGCGGCGAAGCGCTGGATCGCACCGACGGCGATCGGCACGTTCTTCTGGTAGACGGCCTCGTTGCTGGCCTTCGCGGTGGTGAACTTCGCGGCGAGCTCGGTGCCCTTCTGCGCCTTGGTCGTCGCGATCTGAGCCGTGCCGGTGGTCTTGGCTGCCGCGATGTCGGCCTTCGCCTTCGTCTCGGCAACCTCGATCGACTTGGTCATCCCACCGTAGGCCGCGTCGATGCGTGCGCGTCCCGGGGCGACCACGGTGGCGGTGAAGCCGGCGACCTTGCCGGCGATCTCGTTGCTGATCCGCGTCGCCTCGGTATCGGCGAGGGTCATCAGCTCGGTCTGCTTCGCCTGGATCTCCGCGGTCAGCGCGTCGAGGTCCGCCTGGATCTGGGCCTGGTGCGCGGCCGGTGTGCGGCCGGTGTCCTTGATCCATTTGTCGTCGAGCTTCGGGTTCGACGACACATCGGCGAACCGGAGCGGCTGGACCGGAGCGACAGGCACGGGCTGGACGACATCGGGTGGCGCGACCGGCGCGAGTGCCGCGGCCGCGGGCTTCGCTGCCACGGGCGGCGGTGCACCGTCGGCGGCCGGGGCCTTGATGGCGGGTGCCGGGACATCCTTCGCACCCTTCGGGTCCTTCGCGTCCTTCGCGCCGTCGCCCTTCTTGTCACCCTTGACGGCGGTCTTGTCGACAGGCTTTGCCTTGCCGCTGGGCGTCTGCGTCTCGTCGGCATCCGGCGGTGCACTGCCAGGCGCGCGTGGCGCTGCCGCCGACGGATCGGCCTTGTCCTTGTTCTCTTCCTTGTCGCCACCCGGTGGCGGCTGCGGTGCATCGGCTTCCTTGCGCTGCACGGCCTTGCCGACCGGGGCGTCGGCCTTCGCCGCACCCTGCTGCACCACGTGCGACGCTTCGTGCGCCGTGGGTTGCGGAGTCGCACCGGCCTTCGAAGCCTCGGGTGCTTCGTTGCTCGTCGAGCCCGGCTTGTCGAGGAGGCCTTCCGCCGATCGACCCGCGACGACAGCATCGGCGACCTTGTCGGCGTGCTGCTCGTGCGGATCACTCGCTCCGCCGTCGATCGCCTTCAGCGACACGCCGCTGCGCTGCTGTACGACGTGCGCGGCTTCGTGCGCCGCGGTGTGGAGATCGGGAGCACCGGCGAACGCGACCTTGTTGCCCGTCGCGAACGCCTTCGCGCCGAGATCGCCGGCCGCGGCGGCAGCATCGCCACCGACGTGCGCCTCGACGCCGGAGACATCGTGGCGACCGAACGACTGCTGGATCCGATCGAAGTGCGGGAGCTGACCGCCCGGACCCTTGGTTCCCGCGGCGGCGATCGCGCCCGGGTCCGCGTTGTCGTTGACGGCGCCGCCGTCGGCCTTGCGCTGCACCGGCGCGTCGGCCGGCGTCTCGTCGGCCGGGACGTCGACTTCCTGCTGCGTCACCGCGGACTGGATCAGCGCCGCCGTCGCGTCCAGCACGCGCTCGAGGTTGCGGAGGTAGACCTCGACGAGCGCATCCTCGTCGGAGCTGTACTTGTCCATCGCGCCGTCGAGCGCCTTCGCCGCGTCGTGCACGCCGGCGTAGTCCTGCGAACCGACGAGCCCCTGCACCTTCGAGATCACGCCGTCGGCCGCCGTCTTGACGCCGTTCGCGAGTTGGTTGTGCGAGCCGACGAACGCCTGCTTCGCTGCGTTGACGCCCGCGATGCTCGGCCCGAGGTTGAGCTCCGGCCACCACGTCTGCGCCTCGTCGAGCTCGGCGATCACGTCGGACGCCGCTGCGGCACCCATCTCCTCGCCGCCGCCGACCGCTCCCTTGAGCGCGTTCGCGCCCCCGACCACCGGCGCGACGTACGCCTCGTCGATCGCCTTGCCACCGGTCTGGGTCTCCATCTCGTGCCGGATGATCGGCGAGACCTCGGTGATGTACGCCGTACCTGCGGCGATCGCCTCGTCGAGCGCCTTCTGCGCCTCGTCGAGCGAGGTGATGAACTCCTGCGACTCCATCATCGCCTGGAGCGCGGCCTGCTCGTCGGCGTTCGCGCCCTTCATGATCTCGGCGAGCTTGGGATCGACCTTGTTGGCCTCGTCCTGCGCCGCCTTCATCTCGGCTTCGGTCTGCTTGTCCTTCTGATGATCGGCGCGCATCGAGTTCTCGATGCCGGCCATGTCGAGCTCTTCCTTGGTGAGCCCCGACTGCGCCATCACCCAGCCGCCGATCGACTTGGTCAACCACGACTGCAGCCCACCGATCGCGTCGCCGATGCGACCGATCGTCTGGTTGTAGAGCCAGTTCTTCGCCTTATCCCACCAGCTGCCGCCTTCCTTCGGGGGCGGCTTCTCGACTTTTTGCGCGCCCATCTTCTGGGTGGACGCATCCATCGCTGAGGTCTTGCCGTCGAGCGTGCCCTTCTGCTGCTTGCCTTGGGCGGCGGTGGTCGCGCCCTTGTCACTCTGCGTCGCGCCCTCGGTCGCGTCGGTCTGCTGTTGCAGCGCGCCGAGCCGCATCTGACCCGCAGCGTTCTTGACGCCCGCGAACACCTTCTCGAACTGACCCGACTGGTACGCGCCGGCCTGCCCCTTCGCGAGGTTGTACATCGTGCCGAGGCGATCGCTCGCCGCGGGCAGCTCGGCCTTCGTCGCCTTGAGCGTCTCGAGCTGTGACGGCCACATCGCGACCTGCGTCAGCGGCGACGTGCCGGCATCGCCTTGCGTACCCGGCAGCTGCGCGGTGCGCTCGGGCGGCGCGGAGGCATCGCCCGTCTTCTTCGCCCGCGCCTGGATCTGACCCGCGGACTGACCGGGGATGATCGCGCTGGTATCGACGGAGAAGCTCTCGATCTCGGCCTTCGGAATGCCGGTCTTCAGCTTGTTCGGATCGACGATGAACCGGACCTCGCGCTTGATCGCGTTCTTGCCCGTGCTGCTCTTCGGGACCTTCAAGTCCTTCGGAGTGAGCACCGGCTTCTGTGTCTTGGTGACGACGTCGCGGAACTCACGCAGCTTGCCGCGCTTCTTGCGTTGCGCGCGCGATAGCTTGCTCTTGACCAGCTCGCGACGCCGCTCGATGCGCTCGACGGTGACCGCGCCGTCGGCGATCTCCTTCTGCGTGATCGACTTCGGAGCGACACCTTCGCGAAGCGCCTGCTTCGGCGCGCGGATGCCGAGCTTGGCCGCGTCGCGGATCGCCGCGATGCTCTGCTTCGGCGCGAGGATCGGGCGGAACTCCTTGAACAGCTCGCTGCCGAAATTCTTCCAGAAGCCCTTCGTCGTCTTCTGGAGCATGCCGGTCACGCCGGCGGCGAGCCCCGCCGTCGCGACGATCGTGACGACCTGAACGCCGATGCCGACGACGGCACCGCTGACTTCTTTGACCTCGCGACCGAGGAGCGCACCGAGCTTCGCGCGCTCGGCCGGATCCTTCGACGCCTTGATCTTCTTGATCGTCAGGATCATCTGCACGACGCCGATCACGACGTCGATGATGTCCAGGATGATCTTGATCAGGCCGGCGATCGTGCCGACCTCGGCGGCGATCGCCGCGATCGCACCGAAGATGACGAGCCCCGCACCCGTCCACGACGAGATGATCGCGAGGAGGCCGCTGACCGCCGCGACGATGTCCGCGATCGTCGCGACCCACGCAGCAACATCGCCGAGGATCCGGATCGTCGCGCGTGCGCCTTCGATCCACGCCTGCAGCGAGCCGGCGTCGTAGGGGTTGGTCAGCGAGATTTCGCGGCCGTGCTGCTTCCACGCTTCCCACGGAAGCAGCCCCGCGAGGATGTTCGAGCCGAGCCCGGTAGGCTGGAACGCGTACTGGACCGCCTGGATGCGGAGGATGTCGATCTGGTTCGTCGCGTTCGAGTACGACTGTTTCGCCTGCGGATCGGCGCGCTGCTCGAGCGTCTGCTTGACCAGCTCGTCGAGGTTCACCGTCGGAGACGTCTTCGGGCCCTTCGGTGCGGGCGCCGGTCCGAGCGTCGGACGCTGCGGGCTCGCGGGTGCAGACGTCGGCGCGGCGGGCGGCTTCGTCGGACCGGGCGTGACGGGTGACGCGGGCTCCGGCTTCGGCGCGGGAACCGGGGGAGGCGTCGCCGTCTGCTGCGTGCTCACCGTCGGCACCTGCGCGAGCTGCGCGAGCACAGCGGGATCCTTCGACGGATCGTAGTCGGGGCTCCGCGGATCGGTGGCAGGAATCTGCTCGGCAGTTGGCGTGCCCGTCGGTGCAGGCGTCGCGGGCGGAGGGCCCTCGAACATCGAGATGCCGGGCAGCGCACCG
>JANNBP010000409.1:0-16131 GCA_031385555.1 Deltaproteobacteria bacterium
GCAGCGCAATGCCGTCGTGCGCGAGCGCGAGCGCGCGCTGGCTGCCCGACGCAGCGAGCTCGAGCGCGAGGCCCAACGCGCACTCGAGGCGTCCCGACGGCAGTTGATCGCCGCGGCCAAGCGGCTGGGGCGAGCGTGATCGTCGACAACCCGTTCTTCGTGCTCGGGCTCTCCCCGGAAGCGAGCCGCATCGAGATCGAGCGCGAAGCCCAGAAGCTGCTCGGCATGCTCGAGCTCGACTTCGCCGACGCGAAGGCCTACCAGACGCCGCTCGGTCCGCAGCCCCGGACCTCGGAGGCCGTGCGTGCCGCCGTCGCCGCGCTGCGCGATCCGTATCGCCGGCTCGTCGCCGAGCTGTGGGCGCGCAACGCCCCACCGCCGCGCACCGTGCCGCGAGCTTCACCGACCACCTCCGGGCCGCGCGTCGGCCTGCGCCGCAGCCTCGGGTGGAGACCCTAGATGTACGTCGCGCCGTACTTCATCTTGTTCCGCATTCACCGCGCCGCGCTCGACGCGCGCCGCAAGTGCCGCACGTGGCAATACCTGACGTGGAGCGTGCTCGCCGGCATTTTGGCGGGCTCGATGATCGCGTTCGGCGTCACGATCTTTACCGCGTTCTGGCTCGTCGGCCTGTGGTGGCTCGCGGTGCCGCTCGGCGTGCTGATGGTGTTGCCGCTCGTGCTGCCACCACTGATCCGCCATGCGCTCGTGCCGCTCGGCCTGACGCGCGTGACCTACTGGGCGGCACGGTTCAGTCGCCCCGGCGCGGATGCGCCTGCGTACGGCGCGTGCTGTGCCGCGTGGGCCTTCGCGCACGATCCCAGACCGGCGGCCGAAGCGTGGCTCGCCCAGCAACGCGAAGCGCGGATTCCCCTCGGTGATGCCGAGGTCGTCGTCACCGCGTTGATGGCCGCCGGCAAGGGCGACGCCGACACCTGCCGGATGCTGCTCCGATCCGTGGCGATGCTCGTCGAGGATCACCCCGCCGTGCGCGAGCTCGCCGGTGAGTGGCTCGCCGTCGATGCGGCGGAGCGCGGTGCCTGGCGCGAGCTTCACGAGTTCTCCGATACGCATCGCTGGCCGGCCACGCCGCTCGGCTTCTTCCTCGAGGGTGTGGCCACGCGCCGCCTCGGGCTCGAGAGTGCGCCCGGCAAGCTCGAGCTGCTCGTGCGGTTCCTGTTCGCGCCGCATCGCCGCGCCACGGCTCCGCTCTACGACGAAGCCGTCAAGCTCCCGCCCCCGACGCCCGTCTCGCAGGGCGACTCCGAGCTCCCACCCACCGAGCTCGTCGAAGCGCCGCTGCCGTTGCCGCGTGCCGTCGCGACGCACCTGATGTTCGGCAACGCAGAGCCCACGCCCGCGCGTCTCGCCGCCACCGTGCGCGCGTGGGATGCCGCACTCGCCGATGGCACCACGCATAGCTGGCTCGCGCGCCGTGCCCTCGAGCTCGACGCTCCGCTCGGTGCCGTCGATCGCGCCCTCCGCGAAGTCGCCGGCGCGGTCACCGACGAGCTCGCGCGCGCGGCCGATCGCGCACGCCTCGGCGCTCCCCCATCCCATGGGCCGGTTGGTGAGGCCCTGGCAAGGAAGCTCCGCCACGGCCGCCTCGACGCACTCGAGACCGGTTTCACGCGGTGGTCGAAGCGCCGCCTCGATGGGGCCGCGCGCGCTGCGATCGACGAGTGGCGCGAGTTCATCGCCCTGCAGGCCGCCTACGCCGACGCCGCCAACGCGGGGGGCCTCGAGCTTCGCCGGCTCGCGTTCCCGCACGCGTTCTCGACGGGCAGCAACATGGCCGCATGGCTGTGGAACAGCCGCCAGGAGTACGCCCTGTCGCACGCGATCTCGAAGTGGCTGCTCTCCGAGGCGCTGCTCGTCGGTGACACCGAGGCGATCGAGCTGGGTCACCGCAACTGCCGGCTCGACGTGGTCACCCGTCTCGGATCGGTCGCCGGCGACGTCGACAACTGATCCGGCGTCGCGACGATCCGGATAGATGATCGGGCGTGATTGCAGGTTACGCGAAGGGCTCCCTGCGTTGTTGTGGTTGGTTCGTCGACGCTGACACCCGAGGTGACCTGGCTGCTCCGGATCGACGGTGCTAGGGTCGCGACATGAAACTCGCGATCGCCGTGGTGCTGCTCGCTGGGTGCTCGAAGCCCGACGCCACCAAGACCAAGACCGAGGAACCGAAGGTCATCCAGGGCCCAACTGCGGCGGCCGGTGATCCGAAAAACCTCCCCGCACCGGGTGTTGCTCCGGCCGCGACTGCCATGACGAAGGAGACCGAAGCGATGTGGAACGTCCCGATCAAGACCCTCCAGGGCAAAGACACCAAGCTCTCCGACTACAAGGGCAAGGCGCTGATGCTCGTCAACGTCGCGAGCAAGTGCGGCCTGACGCCGCAGTACACCACTCTCGAGGCGCTCCAGAAGAAGTACGAGCCGCAGGGCTTCACCGTGATCGGCTTCCCGTGCAATCAGTTCGGTGGCCAGGAGCCGGGCACCGCGCAGGAGATCGAGACGTTCTGCGCCACCAAGTACGGCGTGACCTTCCCGATGATGGAGAAGATCGACGTCAACGGTGCCGCCCGTCACGAGATCTACAAGGCACTGACGCCGATCAAGGACGTCGACGGCACCGACGGTGACATCCGCTGGAACTTCGAGAAGTTCGTGGTCTCCGCCGACGGCTCCAAGATCACGCGCTTCGAGCCGCAGACCAAGCCGGACGATCCGAAGGTGATCGCCGCGATCGAAGCGTCGCTACCGAAGAAGTAGTTGCCTCGCAGCCGTCGATTTCTGTCACGAGGTTGTCGCGCCGTGCGAGCCGTCATCGCCGCCGGTAATCATCGATCGATCGCGCAAGCCGCAGCCAGCGGCGGCGTTCGACAGGCATGCGTAGCTTGCTCTTGCTCGTTCTCCTCGGCGGTTGCCCGCCGCCCTCGCAATTCCTGATCGCGGAGGTCACGTCGGTAGGCGAACCGGTCGCCGACGCGCTGGTCGCCGCCGCTTGCGGCAACCCGTATCGCGACGCCGCGCTGCGCACGGGTCACGACGGTCGGGCGCGGCTGACCTTTCGCACCAAGGTCGACGCGCGCACGTGCACGATCACCGTCGCCAGGGCGGGGTCACCCACGATCGAGGCGGTCAACCTGTCGATCTGCACCACGCCCGCCTGCCCCGCGACGCACGTCGAGCTCGGCGAGGTCGCCGGTGTCGAGCTGCCGCCTCCGAGCGAGCTCCCGCTCGCCGTCCCGCGCGCGTACGCCGAACCTCCCCAGCGGTCGATGGAGGTGGCGCGATGAAGCCCGCCTTCCTGCTGCTCGCGCTCGCCGCCTGCGATCCGGTGTGGGGCGCGCAGGTCACGCTTCGTGATCCGATCAATCGCTCCGTCGACGACGCCACCCTCGCGATCGCGTGCGACGGCAACACGCCGTACGCGACCTACGCGTCGATGGCCGTGCGCACCAAGCGCGACGGAACAGGGTTCGTCGGATCGGTCGGCAACCAGTTCCCGATCGGTTGCGACATCTTCATCGCCAAGCCCGGCTACCAGACCCATCACATCGCGTATCGCGAGCTCTGCCCGCACGGCCCAGTCGGCTGCAAGCGGCTGTTCGACTTCGATCTCGTGCTCGAGCCTACGGAGCCGCGATGACTTGCACGTCGGTCATCACGCCGTAGTGATCGCTGGCGCAGATGTCGAGCTCGGCGTCGCGATCCGTCAGCACCACCTCGCACGCGTGGATCGTGCCGCGGCCATCCTTCTTGCGACTCGTCACGTAGACGTAGTCGAGCCGGCGATCGAGATCGAGCGAGCGCAGCGGGCGCGTGTGCGCGTTCTCCGACGACCACGTCATCCCCTCGAACGGAGTCGCGCCGGTCTCCGGCTCGCGATGCAGCCGCAGCCACGCATCCTGAAAGTGCGTGCGCCGTCCGTCGAGCGTGGTCAGCCCCCGCAGGAACCGCATCTCGTCGCTGTCGGCGACCGCGTTCATGTCGCCACACAGGATCTGCGGCGGAGACGTGTCCGTGCGCAAGGTGCGGATCGCTTGATCGATGGCGAGCACCTGACGCTCGCGCGCGAGGCCGTCGTCGAGCCGGTAGTGGAGATGCGTGGTGTGCACCCAGATCGGCCCGCCGCTGCTCGCGACCTGCGCCGACAGCAAGATCCGCGCTTCGGTCGGCCGCGCATCGGGCAGCGCGAGCACGCGGGTGTCGACGATGTCCTTCGCGAGGATCGCGAGCCCCTCCTGCCCCGCCGGGATGTTCGACGCACCGAACGCGGCGGCGTCCCACTCGACGGCGACCTGGTAGTGCGCGCGCATCCCGAGCGCCTCGGCGATCACGTCGGCGGTCGTACGCCCCGAAACGCCGTCCAGCGGCCGCACTTCCTGCAGGCACACGACGTCGGGGGCGAGCGCCACGAGCTGCCGAACCGCGAGCGCGAGCCGGCGGTCGAGAGGCGGCTGCGTACCCCACAGATTCAGCGTGATGACGCGGAGGGTTCGGGACAGGGTTCGGGTCCCGAGCGTCCCGAGCGTCCCGAGATCGTCACCCACCGCGATACACGCAGCGCGAGGACGGCGTCTCCGAGACGATGACCTCGGTGAGGCCGGGCAACGCCACGAGCTTGCTCCACAGCCACGATGCGAGCAGCTCGCTCGTCGGGTTCGCGAGGCCGTCGATCTCGTTGAGCACCTGATGATCGAGCTGCCGCACGAGTGGCGTCACGTACTCGTCGATCTCGGCGAAGTCCATCACCCAGCCACGCTCGGGATCGATGTCGCCCTCGAGGGTGATGCCGATCAGGTAGCTGTGACCGTGCATACGAGCGCACTTGTGACCGGCAGGCACCTTCGGCAGAAAGTGCGCGGCTTCGAAGCGATAGGTGCGCTCGAGGCGGGTACGCATGGCCGCGAGTTGTAGCAGAAATCAGCCGGAACGGTCGGCTGCCATCGCTCACGTCCGGTGCGCTACTCCTGCTGGATGGCGATCGTGACCTGACCGATCACACCGCCTGCTGCGTCTCGCGCCGGGACCGTACCGGCGAGTCCCCGTGTCGCCTCCGAAACGATGATCACTCCTCGACCGGTGAAGGTTCCGAGAGTTGGGAACGCGAACGTGAGCGCCGCATCGGCCTCGAAGTCGCTTGTCAGGGTGATCTGCCCGGACAACACTCCGACCTCGCCTACGACCGAGGACGGTGCCTTCGTGGTGACGTGGCTTCCCTCGACATCTCCACCCTCGAGGATCAGCTCCGCGGAGGTGAAGATCGACAGCGAGGGATCGTTGTTTGCCAGCAGGACATCACCGAGATACAGCCCGGAGATGTCGACGCCGGGCGCGGGGTCAGCGCAGGCATTCAGGAGGAGCGAAACCCAGCACAACCAACGTGGGCACATACACGAGGACGCTCGCGGCCCCGCGGTTTTGCATCCGACCGGCTTGTTTGTGCTCTCGGATCGACGGTTCTGATGGGGTCAGTGGCTACAGGGCGTCCCACTGCCGTAGCGGCACGCTACCTCCTTCGCGAGCTCCGCTCGTGGGCGCGTATCGCGAGGCAAGGTCACCCGGATTGGCTTGCCATCGAGCGTCAGGAACAAGGTCTCGCCGTCGATCGCGACGTCACTCGCCTGCACGCGCCCCACCGGGATCTCGACGGCTGCACCGTCGCGGGTGTCGACCAGCAAGACGCGGTTGTCGACCGTCGTCACCACGAGCTGCTCGCCGGTTCGATCGAGCGCAAACGCCTTGACCTGGCCGACGGCGATCGGGACCGGATGACGCGGACGGAGCGTGAACCGGTCGAGCACCGAGATCACATCATCCGCGCTCCGGACTGCCAGCATCGTTCCGTCACCGGAGCTGGCGAGGTCGATGACCTGCAGCGAAAGGCGGCGGGGCTCGCTGACGGTGGTCCCGATCTCGACGAGCACCTGGTTGTCGAGCACCGCAAGAACATCGTCCCGCGTTCCTCCTAACCACACCATGGAGGTCACGACGAGCCCGGCAGACGGGATCTCGCTCCACGTCAGGGAGGGGAGTGAGAGTCGTCGCAACCCATCGACCGTCGCGACGAGGAGACCGCCGGGTGTGGGCGCGATCTGGCGAACCGACTGGATCTCGAGTGGGCTCGACACCCGGGTGCCATTCGCGAACACGTCGACCTCCGCGTAGCGAAGCACCGCCACGAACACACCCGCCGGATCGACGAACACCCATTCCGGCGTATCGACGTCACGGGTGAGGATCTCGGCTCCGCTCGCGGACCACCTTCGGAGCGTCCCGTCGGCGCATGCCACGAACGTGCTACCGGTCGTCGCCGTCTCACTACGCCTCGCACGACAGTCACCTGGCATCGCGACCGTGCGCGAGAGCGGCAGCGCATAGAACTGAACGCTCGTGGCGGCGAACACGGCGAGGTGCGAGTCGGTCAGCCAGAGGGTCTCCACTGACCGGCCGGGTGCGACGATGGTGGCCTGGAGCGCGCCCTCGAAGCTCCACCGGCGGAGCACGCCATCGGCTCCGGTCCACACCCCATCGTCATCAAAAGCGAACGGCGTCTCGCGGTGGCTCGCGATCCGCGCCCTCCGCGTACCGCTGGTCACATCGTACAGGAGCACGTCATCGTCGACGGCGACCGCCAGGATCGAGCCGTCCCGGGAGAACTGCACGCGGTGCGCGTCTCCTCCGATCTCGATGCTGCGGATCGGACGTAGCTCGGTGTCCACGATCGTCACCCGGCCCGCCTCGGCGAGGGCCAGCGCCAGATCGCGAGGTCGCTCCGCGACTGCGAAGGATCCAACCGCGCGGCGAGATCGCTGGCCGGTCAGTGAGATCACCCGCGTACCGCCCTCGTCGGCGAGCACGATGCGTCGCGACAGTGCGAGCCGAGTCGGGCGAGCTGCCTTGGCGGGGAGGCGTTGCACGACCGTTCCAGTACCGTCGATCAAGAGGATGTCGTCGTCGCTGCGCACCGCGAACTGGTCCCCGATGAACTTCGGGACGACCCATCGCTGGTCACTCGGAGCGCGCGCGATCACCCGCGCCCGTTCGGGGTGGGCGACCGGAATCACCCGTAGGTCCGGATCGAGGATCACGAGGTTTTCCCCGCGCTCGTCGAGATCACTCCCGCGGTCGTCAGGCTGCAACGGCACGCGCACGAGCACGCCGCCGGCACCATCGAGCACGACGAGGCTTCCGTCGAGCTGGAGGAGCGTCCGCTCGCCACCGGCGGTGACGACCACGGAGTGGACGTCGCGGTGAGCTTGGGTTTCGTGAGACCACGCCCAGGACACCGTGCCCACGATGTGCCGCAGCAACGGATCGTCAACCCCACGCTCGAGCAGCTGGCTCACGTAGCGCAGGCTCCCCACCACGTCTCCCCGCTCGTACGCGACACGGGCGTTCTGGCGCTGTTCGTTGTCGAGACGCTGCGTCGCGAGTTGCTCCGCGTCGCGTGCGAGCTGCGCCGAGCGCTGCGCAGCGTCACGCTCGCGCCTCGCCACGACCATCGTGATCACGGCTGCCGTCGCGACCGTCACGAGCGAGACCACGAGCGCGCCCCAGACGAGGCGCTTCCACCGTTGCGTGAGCCGACCGGCTTCGGCGAGGGCTGCCTCTCCGACGTTCCGCGGATCGCTGGGATCGTGCTCGCGCAGCACGTCGAGCAACTCCGACATCGACGGATACCGAGCCGCCGGATCCGCGGACAGCGCGCGGACCAGCGCCGTTCTCACCGCCTCGGGCACGGCGGGCGGCGCGGACATCGCCGGTAGGGCGGTGCCACTCGGGCGGCGTGCGAACAGCGCTTCGTGGAGCGCCACGGCGAAGCTGTATTGATCGGCGCGCGCATCGACCGCGCCGCCGGCACGCTGCTCGGGTGCCATGTAGGCCGGGGTTCCCACCATGGCTCCTGCCAGCGTGGTGCGCTCGGCAGTGTAGGTGGTGAGATCGCCCACGGGTTCCTGGGGGTGGTCGTCGAGGCGGGCCAGCCCGAAATCGGAGACTCGCACCCGACCGTCCGCACCGACGAGGACGTTGCTCGGCTTGAAGTCGCGATGCACGACGGCGCTCGCGTGCGCGGCCGCGAGTCCGGCTCCTGCCTGGAGAAAGATCGCGAGGATCGCCGTCCACGCCTCGCCCCCTCTCGCCAGATAGCGGTCGAGGGTCTCACCGGTGATCAGCTCCATCGCGACGTACGGTGCGCCCGCGTGCTCGCCCACCTCGTGAACGCCGACCACGTTGGGATGAGCGAGCCGCGCGATCGCACGAGCCTCGCGAAACAGGCGCGCGGGCTCGATCTCGTGCGCCAGAAACTTGAGCGCGACCCGCCGATCGAGCTGCGGGTCATACGCGGAATAGACGATTCCCATGCCGCCGCGTCCGAGCTGTTCGAGCACGAGGAACCGCCCCACCGAGGTCCCCCGCGGGATCTCGGGGAGTGCCCATCGGAGCTCGTCCGGATCGAGTCGCGCGGCCGGACCTCGGGGTTCCACGGCGCTCGCTCCACGACACAGCCCCGAGCACGTCGAACACTCGGCGAGGTGCTCCTCGATGACGCGCAACTCCTCCGGCGAGGCCTCGCCCGAGACGAACGCGGCGAGTAGATCATCCGCGATGCACGCGCTCATACGTTCCGAGTGTATTCGACCGGAGTCCACCCCGTGGCGCTCTCCCGTCGGCGCCAGCGTTCCGCAGTCATCATCGGTTGACGCGACCCGAGCCCACGTTGTGCAAGGCGTCGACCGTGCATTCCCGTACCTCACACAGTAGATTCGAAGCGTGCCACTCGCCGGCGACGCGGACACAGACACCTGGCTGCAGGAGCTGCAAGCACGAGCGCTGGCGGAACAACCCGAGCTACCCCTCGATCGCGAGGGGTTTGTCGAGCACCTGGCCCACCTCGGAGCGGCACACCCACCCGAACGCCGCGGTGAGCTTCACGCGGGCGATCTCGCGATCGCGTACGCCTGCGCCCACCAGGATCGAGCCGCGCTGCAAGCCTTCGAGGCCATCTACATCCCAGCACTCCGCGGAACCCTCTTGGGGCGAGGGTACGGCGCCACTCAGGTAGATGACCTCTTGCAGGAGATCCGAGAGCGCTTCCTGATCGGAACTCCGGAGGCGCCGGCGAAGCTCCTCGCCTACGGGGGCCGAGGGCCGCTCGGGGCATGGCTGCGTGTGGCGGCGCTGCGGCTGATGCTCACCAACGATCGCCGCAACTGGCGCGAGGTCCCGCTCGAGGACGCGATGATCGTGCGGGCCACCACGAACGACGATCCACTGCGCGAGGAACGCATCGCCCTGTTGCGAGTCGCGCTCCGCGAGGCCATCACCGAGTTGACCGGCCGGCAGCGCGCCGTGATGCGGCTGTACTACTCGGACGAGATCGGCGTCGAGGAACTGGGGCGCATGTATCGGGTACACGCGAGCACGATCTCGCGGTGGCTGGCGCAGGCGCGCGTCGAGATCATGGCGAGGACCCGCAGCGCCCTCACCCGGGTGGTCGTCTCCAGCCCCTCGGCGGTAGAGAGCCTGTTGAAGCATGCAGCGAGCGTCGAGCTGAGCCTCGACAGCCTGCTGCGCACGTCCGACTGACACGGTTACGGACAGCGAATGATCTGTTGTGCGAGTGTATTGGCAAGCGCACTGAGGTCCTGATCGACGAGCGCCGAGCCGACCTCGGTGTCGAGTAGACCGATGACAACGAGCCTGCCCTCCCATCGCGGCGCGAAGTAGATCGAGTACGTGTGATCGTACTCGGCGACCCCGGCCGAGGTGCACACCCCATAGCGCGCGGGGCGTCCTCTCGTCCCGACGCCAGCGGGTCCGGGGATCGCCCCGAACGCCGGGTCCGGCGTCTCGACGAAGCCCAGATCACAAACCACCCCCGCGCCACCCTCCCCGGACTGCTTCTCCCGCTCGACCATCCGGCGCGCGACGCGGCGAACGGCATCCGCGGCCTTCGCCCCACACAGGCTCGCCACCGTTCGTGAAGTGCTGGAGCTTTGCTGGCTCGGATCGACGCTCGCGCCGCTGACGGCGATCACCCCGTTAGAGTCGATCAGCATGCCCGGGTTCAAGCTGCCGCCGGCGATCGCCTGGATCCCGGCCCAGGACGCCGGTCTAGCGTCGGAGGCCCTCGCGCGCGTCGGAGGCTTCACCGTGGTCGCCGGGGGGATCGGGGCCGCATCGGCGATCTCCGTCGGCCGGCAGGAGCCACACCCGAGCAGGCTGGTGATCAGGAGGGGATACATCGTTCGCATACCCCATGACGGTCGTCAGCGGACGGTTTTGCGGCCAATCGAACGATCGCGAGAAACCGTGCGCTCGGATGCACAACCGCCGGCGGTCGACCGTCATCCGGGACCAACCCAAGGAGTCGTCAGCATGCTTCGCTTGATCACCATCGTCTGGATCCTCGTCGTTGCCGCACCGTTCGCGTACGCCGAACCGTGGTCGCACACCGTCGAGTTTCAGCGCACCGACAGGACCACCCTACGTGTGGTCGAACCCGAGGGATACCAGATCACCGTCAACGGCAAGACCGAGGCAGCCCCCGTCGTGTTCTCGCTCCCCAACGCCGACAGCTACGTCACGATGGGCGTTCGCTCACCGGCGGGCGCGACGTGGGAGCGCAAGATCGAGGTCAAAGCGTGGACCCAGTCCATCGTCCGCATCCAGCACACGGCAGATGCTCCTCGCCCGGCGGCCAAGCCGGCGTTCATGGGGATCGTGGTGAACACGACCCACCTGTGTCGTGCGGCAGCGGATCGCCGTGACATGCGCGTCGAGTTCCTACGTGACGCCGACCTGGTTCGCGCGATCGAGGTCGGCGTGCGAACCCGCGTTGATGCGGAGCTTCCTGCCGGCGAGTACCGAGTCCGCCGTTACTTCCGTGGGGCCGGAGGCTGGGAGTTCGCGGCGGTCGACAGCACGAGTGTCGGCAAGGACGGATGGATCTACCAGTGGGGGTGCTCCGCGGGGAAATGACCCGACGAGATTCGTCGAACCACATCGCCGATCAGGTAGCTGTCGTGCCCGCGCGCACACTTGTGATCGGCCGGCCCTCGGGGAGGAAGTGTGGGGCTTCGAAGCAACAACGATACGTACGCTCGAGCCGAGTCCGCATGGGCGCCGAGTTGTAGCGCGTCGGTTTGGTGTGCTGGCTCCGCCGTCTAGTTCGTGTCATCTTCACACTCATGCTCGAGGACACCATCAGACGCCGGATCGAGATCCTCGAGGGCAACATCACCACGCTCGACGTCGACGCGATCGTCAACGCCGCGAACACCTCGTTGCTCGGTGGCGGTGGCGTCGATGGGGCAATTCACCGCGCGGCGGGCCGCGAGCTGGGTGACGAGTGCCGGATGTTGAACGGCGCGAAGACCGGTGAAGCCAAGATCACCCGTGGCTACAAGCTGCCGGCGAGGCACGTGATTCATACCCCAGGCCCGGTCTATCAGGGCGGTGGCAAGGGTGAGCGCGCCCTGCTCGCGAGCTGCTATCGCAACAGCCTCGCGCTGTGCGTGAAGCATCGGCTCCAGAGCGTCGCCTTTCCCGGCATCTCCACGGGGATCTTCGGATATCCGCAGCGCGAAGCCGCCGACACCGCGATCGCCACGATCGTCGAGCACTTGCGCAGTAACGAACTGCCGGCCCGCGTCATCCTGTGCACGTATGACCTGCTCGCGACTGTGATCGTCACGGAAGCGCTCGCAGCAGCCTGATCGCCTCGAGCGCCCTACAATTGGGTCGAGTTTGTCTCCTGTGAAATCCTTGCCCTCATGCCTCGAATAGCCACCTGGCAGTCGTGGCGCACGTTGGATCGCCGGATCTGGCGGATGGCGTTCGCCCGCTCGGTCAACACGATGGGGCTCTCGCTGGTGATGTCGTTCCTCGGCATCTACGTGGTCGAGACCCGCGGCTACCCGGCGTGGGTGTACGGGGTGATCTGCCTCGTCGCGAACGTCGGGCAATCGCTGTCGAGCGCGTGGGCCGGGGACCTCTCCGATCGCATCGGCCGGCGGCCGCTGATCACGAACGCGCTGTTCGTCCGCAGTGCAGTGATCGCGCTGCTCGGGACGCAGGTGCTGTTCGACGCGCCCCTGTGGTCGCTCGCCCTCAACATGGTCGTCAGCTCGACGCTGCGCGGCTGCTTCGAGCCGGTCGCGTACGCGCTGGTCGCCGATGTGGTCACCGACGAGCAACGGATCCCCGCGTTCGGCCTGCATCGGATGAGCAGCAACCTTGGGTGGGCGATCGGCCCTGCGCTGGGCGGCGTGCTGACGATCTTCATGCCGTACGGCGTGGTGTTCTACGTCGCCGCGGCGGGCATGGTGGTCGCGGCCTGCGTGACGCTGTCGATCGTCGATCCGATCCAGCGGACCTCGGACGCGAAGCCGCCGATGGACCTGCGCGCCGCGGTCTCCGAAGGCCTCGCGGATCCGCTGCTCCGCCTGCTACTGATCGGCACGTTCCTCGGCGCGTTGATGACCACGCAGATGTTCGCGACGTTCGGCATCTTCCTGACCAACGAGCTCGGGCTCACGACGGCCGACGTCGGCCTGCTCTACACCGTCAACGGTGTCGCGGTGCTGGTGCTCCAGGTCCCGGCGATCGGCTTGATCGAGCGACTTGGCATCGCGCGCGTGTTGCCGTGGTCGTCTCTGTTTTCGGCGGTTGGCTTCGCGCTGATCGGTGCCGCACATGGTTTCGGTGGCGCCGCGATCGCGATCCTCGTCCTCACGAGCGCCGAGGTCATGCTCGATCCCGCGCACCAGGCCGCGATCGCCGAGTCTGCGAATCCCCTGCGCCGCGGCCGCACCTACGGCATCGTGTCGTTCGCGCAGATGCTCGGCATCGCGATGGGCCCGCTGCTCGGAGGTGTGCTGCTCGACACCATCGGCGATCACCACGGCGCGATGTGGCTGACGATCGCGACCATCGGAATGGCGCAAACGCTGTGCTTCTTGGCGTTCGTTCGTCGTCGGGAGACGAGCGGGATGGAATGTGCTGATCCTGCCGCCCCGCTCGGTTAGATTGCCGCGCGTGAGGGCCGCCGTAGCAGCATGTCTCCTGATCGCGTGCGGGAACGATCCGGCGCCCGATCCGGTCGAGCTTCCCCCATGGGATCCCACGCTCCCAGCTGCGCGAGCGCTGGGTGGAAACCGCGGGCTCGTCCTCGCGCGCGGCATCATCCACCTCCACTCGCCGTACTCGCACGACGCGTGCGACGGCAACCCGCGCGACGACGAGGGCGTACCGAACGAACCCTGCCTCCTCGACCTGCGCGCGGCGCTGTGCGCCACGCACGTCGACTTCGCGGCGCTCACCGATCACGACGACACGATGGCCGACGAGGACTTCACGACCTTGTTCTCCATGCGCGGTGACGATCAGCCGGTGTTGGCCGACGGCGCGCAGATCGCCTCGCAGATGACCTGCGACGATGGCCACGTCGTGACGTTCACCGTCGGTGGCGAGAACGAGCTGATGCCGATCATGCTCGATCGCCACGTCACCGGCACCGTGGCCGAGCGCCACGCGATCTACAACGACGAGACCGGCACCGCCGGCGTGGCGTTCCACGCTGCCGGGGGGCTGTCGTGGATCGCGCACACCGAGAGCAAGACGCTCGAGCTGTTGCGCGCCGCCTCGATCGACGGCCTCGAGGTCTACAACCTCCACGCGAACATCGATCCCGACATTCGCAAAGACTTCCTCGGGCTGCCGCCGGCCGCCGCGCTCACCGAGGCGGCCGAGTTCGCCGACACCAATCCGGGCCACCCCGAGCCCGACCTCGCGATGCTCGCGTTCCTCACTCCGAACCTCCCGGCGATCGACAAGTGGCAGACGCTGCTCGGCGAGGGCCGCAAGATCGCGGTGTCGAACGGCAGCGACGCGCACCAGAACGCGATCCCCGTCGCGTTCGGGGATGGCGAGCGCGGCGACTCGTACCGGCGCGTGATGCGCTGGTTCTCGAACCACGCGCTGGTCAGCGATCCCAAGGATCCGGCCGCCGTGCAGTCCGCTCTCGCCACCGGCCGGATGTACACCGCGTTCGAGATCCTCGGCAGCCCGGTGGGCTTCGACGTCCATGCGGAGGTCCCAGGTTCGACCGACGATGTCGAGCTCGGCGGCACCGCCACGGTCGGCAGCACCCTGGCGGTCACCCTCCCCACCGTGTTCGCCCTCGATCCCTCGCTCCCCGTGCCCGCCATTCACGCACGCGTGATCCATATCGCACCAGGTGGAACCGTCACCGAGGTCGCCGCCGGTACGGAGGCCACGCTCGAGGTGCCCCTCGCTGCGGTGGGTGCCTACCGTGTCGAGGTCACGATCGTCCCGTCTCATTTGGGCCCGTACCTCCACGATCTCGGGACCTCGCTGGCCGAGGTCGAGCTGCCTTGGATCTACGCGAGCCCGATCTACGTCGAGTGAGGTGCTAGCATCGTCCGTATGCGCCTCGCGCTCTTGCTCGTTCTCCTGGCTGGGTGTCCTCGACAGTCGGACGGCGTGTGCGACGAGGACGTCGAGTGCGATGACGGCCTGGTGTGCGCGCGCGGCGATCACCTCTGCGTGTTGCCGGCCGAGGTGCGCATGGTCCGCGCCGAGTGGACGATCAACGGCGCGCCGGCGAACGTCGAGACGTGTGGTGGCAACCTCGATCTGCGCATCCAGTTCCTGTCGAACGCGTTCGAGGACGACTTCGGCTTCACGCCCGTGCCATGCGAGACCGGCGTGTTCACGGTCGACAAGCTCCCGATCCGCTATCGCTCGGTCGAGCTCGGGATCGAAGGCAGCGGGTTGTCGGATCGATCGTCGTTCGACGCCGACGGGACGGCGACCCTGGACCTGCTGTTCTAACGTCGCTGAATGGGGGCGTCGAGGCCCGAGCGGCCCGAGCCCCAATTGCGACCGCAAGCGGTTACGTACGCGGAACCCATCGGTTAAGTTCGCCCCGACGTGGCTACCGCATCGATAAGCACTCCCGACACCAAGAGGATCGAACCGGTGGACGACACCCCGGTCGACACCACCCCTTCCGAGCTGGCGCCGCTGTACCGGCAGATGCTCGCGATCCGCCGGATGGAGGAGGCGTCTGCCAAGGCGTACTCGCAAGGCAAGATCGGCGGCTTCCTCCACCTGATCATCGGTCAGGAAGCCGTCTGCGTCGGCGCGATCGCCGCGCTGCAGCCCGACGATTACGTCGTCGCCACCTACCGCGAGCACGGCCACGCGTATGCGAAGGGCGTCTCCGCGCGCTCGATCCTCGCCGAGCTCTACGGCAAGAAGACCGGGTGTGTGAAGGGCCTCGGCGGCTCGATGCACATCTTCGACAAGACCAAGAACTTCCTCGGCGGGTACGGCATCGTCGGCGGTCACGTGCCGATCGCGGCCGGCGCGGCGATGGCGTCGAAGTATCGCGGCGACAAGCGCGTCACCCAGTGCTTCTTCGGTGAGGGCGCATCGACCATCGGCGGCTTCGCCGAGGGCCTCTCGCTCGCGGCGCTGTGGAAGCTGCCCGTCGTGCTGATCTGCGAGAACAACCAGTACTCGATGGGCACGCCGCTGTATCGGTCGCTGGCCGTCGAGGACGTCTCGCTCCGCGCGCTCGCCCACGGCATGGCGCGCGACCGGTTCGACGGTGACGACGTCATCAAGGTGAAGCGCCGGCTCGCCGAGGCCGTCGAGCGCGCACGTACCACCGGCGAGCCCACGCTCGTCGAGGTCGTGACGTATCGCTTCCGCGGTCACTCGATGTCCGACCCGGGCCTCTACCGCACGAAGGACGAGGTCGAGGAGTGGAAGCGCCGCGATCCGCTCAATCGGTCTCGCGCACGGCTGCTCGAGGTCGGCTTCCCGGAACAGGAGCTCGAGGCGCTCGAGGCCGATGTGAAGGCGGAGATCGAGGACGCGGTGAAGTTCGCCGAGGAGTCGCCCGCCGCCGACGAGTACCTTTCGTACGTCACCAAGCCCGAGCAGGAGGCCACGTAGTCATGGCCATCATCAGCTATCGCGAGGCGCTCAATCAGGCGATGAGCGAGGAGATGGATCGCGATCCGAACATCTTCATCATGGGTGAGGAGGTCGGGTACTACAACGGCGCGTACAAGGTCAC
>JANNBP010000412.1:0-42233 GCA_031385555.1 Deltaproteobacteria bacterium
GGATCGTCAACTCGCCGTGGCTCGGCACCTGGATCGCGTACCAGCGAGCGCGAGCCTGCGATGCGTAGTTGAGGGCGCCGTCGGCCTTACCCTCGCCCTTGTCGTCGAGCTTGATCCCTTTTGCGTTCTTCCACGGCTTCGCCTTGTCGGACTTGTAGCCGGAGTGCAACGGGACTTTGGTGCCGCCGCACGCGAGCATGCAGACTAGGACGATCCACCGCATACAACGAACACTAGCACGGGGTTGCCAGCACTTCGCGAGGGTGGCATCAGGCTGTGGTGAGGAGGTTCGCGTTTGTCTGCCTGCTGCTCGCGGCCTGCAAGGAACCCATCCCGGCGGACTCGAAGGACGGCGCCGCGATCTTCGCCGCGTACTGCGCCACCTGTCACGGCCCCGATGGGCGCCCGCCGGCGGCGATGGTCGCGCGGCTCGCGGTGCGCGACCTGACCTCCACCGAGCTGCGGCAGCGGGTCACCCCGGAGCTGGTCGCGCGCCAGATCAAGAAGGGCTCGGACAACAAGCTGATGCCGAGCTTCGAGGGCGTGCTGCACGACGTCCAGATCACCGCGGTGGCGAAGTGGGTCGCGGATCCGACGTTCGTGATACCGCCGCGCTGAGCTCGCTGCGCACGTCGGGATCGGTCTCGAGCGCGAGGGCCGCTGCGAGCGCGGCGGTCTCCCCGAGCTGACCGAGGGCCCACGCGGCGTGGGCACGGACGATCTCGTACGTGCTCGCGAGCAACTCGACGAGCGCGGGGATCGCGGCGGGATCGCCGGTGTTGCCGAGCGCGATGGCGACGTTGCGCTGGAGGACCTCGCGCGGCACCCGGCGGAGCGCGGTGCGCTTGACGAGCTGCCGCATCTGGTTCGTGCCCAGCCGCGCGAGCGCGATCAGATCCGGTGTCGCGTGCTCGATCGAGCGGGCGCTGAGGCGTGGATCGATCACCCCTGGCTCGCCCGCACCCGCGTTGAACGGGCAGACCTCCTGGCAGACATCGCACCCGAACACCCAGGTGCCGATCGCGCTGCGCAGCTCCCGCGGGATCATCCCGTGGTGCTCGATCGTCAGGTACGAGATGCAGCGCCGCGCGTCGAGCGCATAGGCGTCGGTGAACGCCTGCGTCGGGCACGCGTCGAGACAGGCGGTGCACGCTCCACAGCGCGGCTTGGGGGGCGTGACCGGGGCGGTGATCGCGAGCTCGCGATCGACGAGCAGCTCGCCGAGCACCACGTAGCTGCCGAGGCCGGGAGCGATCAGCATCGTGTTCTTCGCGATGAAGCCGAGCCCGCCGCGCTCCGCCCACTCGCGTTCGAGGATCGGCGCGGAGTCGACGCATGGGCGTGACACGACCGCCGTGTCGAGGTCGTGCGCGAGGCGAGCTGCGAGCAGCACGAGCTTGTCGCGCATCACCAGGTGGTAGTCGTCGCCACGCGCGTAGCGAGCGATCTTGCCGCGCAGCCGATCCGTGGGAACCAGGCCGCGATCATAGGCGAGGGCGACGACGATCAGCGACTTCGCACTGTCCAGGATCGTGCGCAGATCGGCACGCTGCGCGCGATGCCCTGGCGCGGCGAGGTAGTGCATCTCGCCGGCGTGCCCGGCAGCCAGCCAGCTCTCGTAGAGATCGTGACGCCGCGGCGCTTCGATCGGCACCACCGCGACGCGTGCGAACCCGAGGTCGCGCGCGATCGCGACGACGTCAGGTGCTGCCTTCACGGTCGTCGTCGGGCTCGACGCCTGCGAACAGCACGTCGTCGTACGCGACGGAGCAATCGCGCTCGCGCGGCTGCGGATACTCGAGCGTGATGCCGCGATAGGTCTCGAACACCACGCGGTGCTCGTCGATCGATCTGACGTAGCTCGGGATCAGCGGAACCTTCCCACCACCACCCGGCGCATCGAGCACCAGCATCGGCACCGCCATGCTGTTGATCCAGCCGCGCAGCGACTGGTAGAGCTCCATCGCGGTCTCGACGGGCGTGCGCAGGTGATCGGTGCCGAGCACGGTGTCACCCTGGAACAAGTAGTACGGGCGAACGCGCGCCCTGAGCAGGCCGCGCATCAACGCGCGCAGCGAGCGGGTCGACGAGTTGATCCCGCGCAACAGCACCGTCTGGTTGCCGACCGGGACACCGCCATCGACCAGCTTCGCGCAGCCGGCGATCGCGTCGGGCGTCAGCTCGCGGAGGTGATTGAAGTGCGTGTTGACGAACACCGGCGTCGCCCCGGCCTGCGGGCGGAGCATCGCGACGAGCTCGTCGTCGATCCGCATCGGACAGACCACCGGCAGGCGCGTGCCGATCCGGATCGTCTCGACATGTGGAATCGCGCGCAGTCTCCCGATCAGGTACCCGAGGCGGCGCGTGGTCAGCAGGAACGGATCGCCGCCCGACAACAGGACGTCGCGCACGCGCGGAGTGTGCTCGATGTACGCGAGGCCGGCCTCGAGATCGGCGGTGCTCGGTGGAGCGTCGCCGCCGACGAGCCGGCGCCGGTTGCAGTGCCGGCAGTAGATGCCGCAGCGATCGACGACGAGGAACAGCACGCGATCGGGATACTTGTGGACGATCGAAGGCGCCGGGTTGTGCGAATCCTCGCCGAGCGGATCGCGCAGCTCCTCGTCGCGGATCAGCGCCTCGGCGGCCGCCGGCAGCGACTGCAAGCGGATCGGACAGCTCGCGTGCGCCGGATCCATCAGGCTCGCGTAGTACGGCGTGATGCCGACGCGGAACAGCCCGTCGGCCGCGGCGAACCCGGCGCGCTCGCGCTCGGTCAGCGCGAACAGCTGCGAGACATCCTCGGCGTCCGTCAACATGTTCGCGAGCTGCCAGCGCCAATCAAACCACTTCGCGTCGGGGACCTGCGCTCGCGCGATCGGCGTGCGCTCGCGCGGTGGCGCGGGTGCGTGCGACGCGATCACGGGGAGCTGGACCACGGCGCTGTGTAGCACGGCCGCGGTCGCGCGATCAGCGAGGCCGAGCCAGCGAGCCGACAGGTGAGCAACTTCCCCTGGGGGAAAACCAGGTGGCGTGCGAGTTGCGCGCGCGCGCGAGGACGTCCTGCAAGCCCTCGGTGAGGGGCAGGTGCTGGAGCTCGCCCTCGTCGACCCACTTCGCCGCGCGTGCATCGCTGCTCGCGGCGAGCTCGCCGCCGATCGCGCGTGCGACGTAGTCGAGGATCACGAAGTGATGGTCGTCGCCGATCCGCTCGACGACGCACGCGAGCGCGCCGACCTCGACGATCATCCCGGTCTCTTCGCGGACCTCGCGCGCGACTCCTTGCGCCAAGGTCTCGGTGGCCTCGAGCCGACCGCCGGGCACCGTCCACAAGCCCTCGCCGGGTGGCTTGCCGCGCTCGACGAGCAACACGCGACCCTGCGGGTCGTAGACGATCGCGGCGACGGCAACGATCGGCGCGCTCATGCGTCTTTGCCTTGTTTGGCTCGCTTCGTCTTCACGGTCTTGACGGTACGCTTCGGCGCGACCTTCGTCTTCGGTTTGTTCGCCTCGGGCGCGGCCTTCGTCGTCGGTTTCTTCGTCTCGGGCGCGGGCTTCGCAGGCATCACATCGGCGAACGCACTCGGACACAGCGGTGCGAGTGGGCATTGATCACACAGCGGGTTCTTCGCGAGGCAGATGTACCGCCCGTGATGGATCATCCGGTTGCCCCACACGATCCACTGATCCTGCGGGACCAGCGCGGCCAGCTCGGCCTCGATCTTCACCGGGTCGTGCTGGACGGTGAGCCCGAGCCGCGGCGCCACGCGGGAGATGTGCGTGTCGACCACGATCCCCGACGCGATGTTCATCGCATTGCCGAGCACGACGTTCGCCGTCTTGCGGCCGACCCCGGGCAGCGCCGACATCGCCTCGATCGTGTTCGGGATCTCGCCGCCATGCTCGGCGACGACCTTGGTCGCCATCGCGATCAGGTTGGTGGCCTTGTTGCGATAGAAGCCGCTGCGGAAGATCAGCTGCTCGAGCTCGCCTTGCTGGGCCCGTGCAAGCGCCCGCGCATCGGGGTACGTCTCGAACAGCACCGGCGTGATCGTGTTGATGTTCTTGTCGGTGTTCTGGGCGGCGAGGATCGTGGCGACCAGGAGCTGGTAGGCGTTCGCGTGATCGAGCTCGACGCGGACCTCCGGCCAGCGCTCTGCGAGGAGCTGCGACAGGGCACGGACGTGCGGGGCTGTGGCGTGGGTCGCTTTCTTTAGCGGTTGTGAGGCCTTCGGCTTGCCAGTTCCCTGGCGCGGTTTCTTGGCCGGTGTGCTATTTCGAGGACGACTTCTCATGCGAGCCACATCCCGACGGCACCCTATCATCACGATGCTGCTCGCGATGATCTCGCTCAGCGGGATCGGCTGTGGGAGCAAGCGAGATGTCGAGCGCGCGAAAAAGTCGCTCTACGACACCGACTTTGCGGTGGTCTACAGCGCCGTCCTCGACGCGACCCGAGACATCTATCCGACCCTCGACGATAGCCCGGGCGCCGGTGCGATCCGCACCGCGTGGCACCAGGTGACGTACGCGAACAACAGCGATGACGTGGCGCAGTCCAAGACCCTGTCCTCCGGTGGTCAGGGCGGGCTCGCCACCACGCAGGGACAGGCGGCGGCCGGTCAGCCCACCCGGCTCGCGTACAAGCGCTACTTCATCCGGTTCGATGTCACCGTCGCCGGTGGTCGGCCGTGGCGCGTCAAGGTGCAGGGTCATGCGTCCGAGTGGGAGCCCGGTGCGGCGCTGCCCTCCGAGCTGCGAGGTGCCGCGAAGCCGCACTGGCTCGACGGCCGCTCCGATGCGCTGACGCTGGCGATCTTCAAACGCATCAAGACCTTCGCGGTGCCGATGAAGGAGCTGCCGCCCGAGATCAAGCAAGAGGACACGATCCCGAAGACCGATCCGAAGGCGTTCACCAACGTCTCGCCCGCGGCGGCGAAGCGGCTGGCGACGCTCAAGGACGCGAGCTCCAATCGCGACTACGCGTCGCTGCGCGCGCAGGTGTTCGACGACGTGACGTGGAGCATCGGCGCGGACCCGGGCGCGGACACCGCGATGGCGATGTGGCAGGCGGATCCCGAGGCGCTCGACGGCATGGCGAAGTCGATCGCGGCCGGCTGTGCCCCCGCGGGCGACAAGAAGATCCTGTGTCCCTCGAAGGAAAAGCAGAAGCCGGGCGCGTGGCAACTGACGCTCGAGCTGCGTGGCACGGAGTGGAAGGTGTCGACGTTCGTCCGTGGTGAGTAGGGTCGCGCTCGCGACGCTGGTCGTCGTCGGTTGTGGCTCGTCGACGTTATCTGACACCCCGCCGCGATCTACGCCGGCACAGCTGCCCACGGAACCACGTGCGAGCTACCAGCTCGGTGCGTTGCGCATCGATGGTGCGCCGACGCTCGACAAGGAGCTCGTCGCGCGACGGTCGGGTGAGCCGATCGGGGCACGGCTACTCGACCTGGGAGGGCGGAATCGGGCGATGGGTGGCATCCCAGTCGCCCTGATCAGCAGCGACGGACTGTGCAAGGAACTTCCGCTCGTACAGCATCCGCAACCGCAGATCGTCCCGGCGAAATGCGAGACCGGTTGGGCGCGCTTCACGCGGACCATGGTTGCTCCGGTGTTCCAGCGCGCGCTCGCAGACGAGACCTCGGAGTTGCGGCTGCACGAGCGCGTGGTCTCGCGCACTGGCACGCTGGTCGACCCGCGGTGGGACGACGCGAGGGACCGATCGTTCTACGGACTGGCGATCGACCAACCGGCAGAGCTCTGGATGACCTCGCTCGACGGCAACTCGACGAAGATCGCAGGCAACGGTCCATGGTCACCGCTCGATATCTCGACCGACGGGCGCTTCGTGCTCGCGCGCCGCGAGGTCGCGTTCACGCGAGCCGGGCTCTACCTGATCGAGATCGCGACGGGGAACGCCACCGCGCTCACGGATCCAGACGGACTCGCGGTGCGCGGGACCTTCGTGGGTGGTGACGTACTCGCGATCGTCGAGCGCGATGATCGACGCGTCCTGGAATGGATCTCGACGTGGTGGCGCGCTCGGGTCGAGCTCGAAGGTGATGTCGTGGACTTCGCCGTCCTTCCGCAGGGCATCGTTGCCGTCGTCGAGGTGGCCGGCGTGTCGACACTGCAGCTGATCGACCTCGCGACCGGACACCATCGCGTGATCTCCGAGGCGCCGGACGACGGCGTGATCCGCGATCTCCAGGCGAGGTCGGATGCGATCGCCTTCACCTACTCGGATGCCACCCATCCACGCGAAGTTCACGCGCATCGCTCCGATACGTTCCAACCGCTCGCGCGATGGCCGAGCGAGCGGAGCGAGATGCCGCGGCCAGCGATCCACGAGATCATCGCGCGTGACGGGGTGCGCAGTCAGCTACTCGCGTATCTGCCCACGGGCGACAAGCTCCCGGTGCTCCTCGAGCTGCACGGCGGCCCCGAAGATCGGTGGCTCCCCACCTACGACCGCTTCGTGCAGTTCGCGACCGCGGAGGGCTACGCGGTGATCCGCCCGAACGTGCGCGGCTCGGCGGGGCAGGGCCGAACGTTCATGTCGCTCGATGACGGCGCCAAGCGCGAGCACGTCCTCCGCGACGTTGACGCCACGCTCGCCTGGATCGCGGCGCAACCGAGCCTCGATGCGTCACGCGTCGTCGTGATGGGCACGTCGTACGGCGGCTACCTCGGCCTCGCGTCGCTCCGCGCGTTTCCCGATCGACTGCGCGGCGGCATCACGCTCGGCGCGGTGACCGACTTCGTCGGCCTCCTCGAGGGCACCGCGCCCTATCGCCGCGATCACCGGCGCGCCGAGTACGGCGACGAGCGCGATCCCGCGACCCGACAACAGCTCGCGGCGCGGTCGCCCGTCGCCTGGGTCAAGGACCTCAAGAAGCCGCTGCTCGTGGCCTACGGCGAGAAGGATCCAAGGGTGCCGCCCGCCACGGCGACCCGGTTCATCGAGTCCGCCCGCGCCGCAGGGGTGCCCGTATGGTCGATCGCGGCAGCCGACGAGGGGCACTGGTTCGAGCGCACCGACAATCGCCGGGCCTTCGACGTGCTCGCGATCCAGTTCCTGCGGTTCGCAACTCGCTGACTTGCACGGGCGGAACACGCCGACAACCTCGGACGTTGAGGACTCATGTTCGAAGGTGACCACTCGCTCGCGCGCCCCTTGGGATGCAGCGGCGAGGGTGTGCCGGTCGAGCCTCCGGAGGCGCTGCCGATCACGTGGGTCAGCCCGCCGCGTGCCAGCTGGGCCGCGCTGGCCGCGTTCGCGATCGTCGGGGCGACCAGCATCCTGGTGATCAGCGGGCTCGGCGACATCGAGGCGGTGGGCGCGATCGACAACGCGTGGCGCGATCACATGCAGGCCGAGGTTTTGATCACCGACGGACCGCCGGAGAGCAGCGAGGTCTACGCGGTGAAGATCGAGGGCTTGCCGTCGATCGGACGCAGCGATGCGAAGGTCACGCTGGTCGCGGTGGTCGACTACACGTGCACGACCTGCGAGGTCACGCGCTCGATCATCGACGGCCTGCGCGGCGCGTACGGCGATGATCTGCGGATCGTGTGGAAGCCGCTCGCGCGCGATCCACGCGGCACGCCGGCGCTCGTCGGTGCCTGTGCGGCGGCGTTGCAGGGCGAGCTCGCGCGCTACGACGACGCGATCTGGCGCCTCGGTGCCGACCGGTTGCCCGACGCGGCGACGCCGACCTGCGCGTCGGACCTCGCGGGCTGTCGCGACGTCAATCGCACCGCGCGCGACCTCGGGCTCGACGACCAACGGTTCGCGTCGGCGATGAAGCGCTGTGCGGCGACCATCACCGCGAGCTCGCGCGAGCTCGCCACGCTGAACGTCACCGATCAGGCGTACTTCGTGAACGGGCGGATGGTGGATCCGTGGGGCCTCGAGCTCGCGGGCACGTTTCAGAACCTGATCGAGGTCGAGCTCGCGAAGGCGCGGCGCCGGATCGCGGTGGGTGCCACGCCGGCGCGCTACTACGAACAGTGGGTGCTCGACGTCGGTGCGACGCGTTAGGGCCGATTCTTCGCAGGGAGCAGGGGGCGGTCGCGCAGCGCGCGAGGCATGCGAGGCATTTGGGCGTTGCCGTCGACGCGGGATCGCGACGTACCCGTCGCCAAATCACACCGTCATCTCTCCGACCGACGGGGCGCGTCGGATGCGGTTGGCCGAGCGCCTACTCGTTGCACGTCTTCGGACGCGGCGGAATCTTCTTGCCGGGGTTGAGCAGATTCGCGGGATCCCACATCGCCTTCCACTTCCGCTGCCACTCGATCACCTGTTCGGTCTGCTCCATGCGGACGTAGTCGCGCTTGGTGAGCCCGATGCCGTGCTCGCCGGACAGCGTGCCGCCGAGTGCGATCGTGTGGACGAACACCTGCTCGGCCGCGTCCCACATCTTCTTGCGTACCGCCGGGTCGGCGATGTCGTCGTTCGACAAGAGATTCACGTGGAGGTTGCCGTCGCCCGCGTGACCGAACACCGCGCTGGCGATGCCGGTCTCCGCGCTGACTCGGTCGACGCGCGACAGCATCTCGACGATCTTGCCGCGCGGGACACAGATGTCCTCGTTGACCTTGATCTTCCAGGCGGCCTTGAGCCCCGGAGAGATCAAGCGACGCGCTTCCCACAGCGCGCGGCGATCCGCGGGCTCGGTGGCGGCGAGCACGTCGAGCGCGCCGAGCTCGTCGCAGCGCATCCCGATCTTCTCCATCATCAGCGCCATCGTGTCCGCTTCGCCGTCGACCTCGAGGAGGACAATGGCGCCCGCGTTGTCGGGGAACCGGTAGCGGCTCTTCGGCCGCACGTAGTCGATCGAGTTCTTGTCGGCGATCTCGAGGACGCGTGGGCGCAGGCCGTCGCGCAGCAGCCCGGTGATCGCGGCGCCTGCGGCCGCCGAGTCCTTGAAGATGCCGAGCACCGTGGCGGCGGCCGGTGGATTCGGCAGCAGCTTGAGCGTCAGCTCCGTGATCACGCCGAACGTGCCCTCGGTACCGACGAAGCCCGCGGTCAGGTCGTAGCCGGTGACCCCCTTCGCGGTGCGGCGACCTACCTTGATCACCTCGCCGCCCATCAGCGCGACCTGCAACCCGAGGACGTACTCGCGGGTCACCCCGTACTTGAACGCCCGTGGGCCGCCGGCGTTGGTCGACGCGTTGCCGCCGATCGAGCAATACTCGAGCGACGCCGGATCGGGCGGATAGAACATCCCCTCGGCCTCGACGATCGTCTGGAGCTGGCCGGTGATCACGCCAGGCTCGACGACGGCGATCAGATCACCCGCATCGACCTCTTTGATCTTCTTCATCCTCTCGGTGGAGAGGACGACGCCACCGGCGATCGGCAGGCACCCGCCGCACATGCCGCTGCCGGCACCCCGCGGCGTGACCGGCACGTTGTGCTCGAGACAGAGGCGGAGCACGGCCGCGGTCTGCTCGACGCTCTCGACCAGCACCGCACACTCCGGCGGATAGAACTCCGGCAACGGACTCTCGTCGCGACCGTAGTCGTCGAGCTGCTCGTGGCCCGGGCCGACGATGGCCTCTTTGCCCAGCTCGCGCTCGAGGATCGCGACGATGTTCACCAGCGCGCCTGGGGTTAGATCAGACCGAGAACGACGAGCCGCACCCACAGGTGGACTTGACGTTTGGGTTGTTGAACTTGAACCCGGCGCCCTGCAACCCTTCGACGTAGTCGATCTCGGTCCCGACGAGGTACATCAGGCTCATCTCGTCGACGACGACCTTGACGCCCTGGATCTCGCAGATCCGATCCACTTCCGTGGCCTCGTCGAAGTACAGGTCGTACGAGAAGCCGGCACACCCGCCGCCGACCACGCGCAAACGCAGCGCCATGTGGGGCTCGATCGCCTCGGCGCTGCGGATCTCGTTGACCTTCACCGAGGCACCCGGCGTGATCAGGACCATGGACTCCGGGCCGCCGACATCCATCGAGGGCGGTGCGGCAACAGGAGAGCTCGAAGCGATAGCAACGTCAGTCATTTATGAAACTCCGAGGGCACCTTACCCTCACGTGAGGGTCATGGCAATCTCTCGTGGTGCCTACGTATGACGCACTGATCCGTGACCTCCGAACCAAGATCTCCGAGGTCGACGCTGCGAGCCTCTCGAACGAGCTCGCCAAGGCCGCACCTGCGTTGATCGATGTCCGCGAGGCCGACGAGCACGCGCAGGGGATGATCCCCACGACGCAGCACATCCCTCGCGGGTTTCTCGAGATGAGGATCGAGAAGGCGGTGCCGGACCGCGAGGCGCCCGTGGTCGTTTATTGCCAGAGCGGAACGCGATCGGTGTTCGCCGCGCGGACGCTGGTCGAGCTCGGCTACACCCATGTTCGATCGCTCGCGGGCGGCTTCACCGGCTGGAAGACCAAGGGACTGCCGTTCGAGCAGCCGATCGTGCTGTCGGGCGAGCAACGCGCTCGTTACTCGCGCCACACGTTGATCCCCGAGGTCGGCGTCGCCGGGCAGATCAAACTGCTCCAGGCGAAGGTGCTGTGCATCGGCGCCGGCGGGCTGGGCTCGCCGTCGAGCATGTACCTCGCCGCAGCGGGGGTCGGCACCCTCGGGATCATCGATGACGATATCGTCGACGCCTCGAACTTGCAGCGCCAGATCCTGCACGGCACCGACCGCGTCGGCATGGCGAAGGTCGAGAGTGCCGAGCAGACGATCAAAGGACTCAACCCCGACGTCAAGGTCGAGAAACATCGCACGCGGATCACCAGCGACAATGCGCTCGAGCTGCTCGCGCCGTACGACGTGGTGATCGACGGCGCCGATAACTTCGCGACGCGCTACCTCGTCAATGACTGCGCGCTGCGCCTCGGCAAGCCGGTGATCCACGCGTCGATCTTCCGGTTCGAGGGCCAGCTCACCGTGTTCCCCGGCAACGGCTCGCCCTGCTATCGCTGCCTGTATCCGCAGCCGCCGCCCGCCGAGGAAGCGCCGTCGTGCGCCGAGGCCGGCGTGCTCGGCGTGCTGCCGGGGATCATGGGGGTGCTCCAGGCGACCGAGGCGATCAAGATCGTGCTCGGCCTCGGCACCACGCTCGCCGGGAGGCTGCTGGTCTACGACGCGCTCGCGACCAAGTTCCGCGAGCTCAAGCTGCGCCGCGATCCGACGTGTCCGACCTGCGGCGAGGGTGTCGACCGCGCGGCGATTCCGCTGATCGACTACGAGCAGTTCTGCGCGCGCTAGAACGCGTTTTGGGACTTCGCGGCGGTGACTGCCATCACCGCGAGGATGATGCCGAACGCGACGAGCGCGAGCAGGATGATCAGGAGGATCCCCTGCAGCGTGTAGACGCTCCGCAGCTTGCGCAGCGCGTCCATCAGCAGCGTGATGTCGGAGCCGTCGGTGGTCACGATCATCCTGAACGAGCGCGACGCACGCCACGTCCAGATGCCGATCATCAGCAGGCACACACCCTGGCCAAGGGTTAGGATCCCGTACGGTAGACTCAGCAACCCACCGATACACTGCAGGATGCCCAGCACGATCAAGACGATGCCGACGAAGCCCATCCAGCCGGACAGGCCACTGATGGTCTCGTTTTCCGAGATGTCGAACTCGTGCTCCTTCGGCACGGAGCCTGGCAGGTGACTGACGTCTGGCTTGTTCAGATCAGGCGGAATGTTCAGACCCATCGAGCGCTCCTGGAAAATACATAGTCGACCACCGCTGGCGGCGAACCACAAAAAAAACGGCGATCTCGCGGGTGCTATGATCGGTGCCGCGTGATCGCGGTCGGCCAATCGATCGGCAACTACCGCATCCTGTCGAAGCTCGGCACCGGCGGCATGGGCGCGGTGTATCTCGCGGAGCACCCGCAGATCGGCAAGCGCGTCGCGCTCAAGGTCATCCACCGCGAGCTCGCGAGCAATCGCGAGGTGGTGATGCGGTTCTTCCAGGAGGCGCGGTCGGTCAACCAGATCGGTAGCCCGCACATCGTCGAGATCCACGATTTCGGCCAGACCTCCGAGGGCGACAACTTCTACATCATGGAGTACCTCGAGGGCACGACGCTGGCGTCGCAGCTCGCGAAGCACACCGCGCTCGACATCATGCGGTCGCTCCACATCGGCGCGCAGATCGCGAGTGCGCTCGATGCAGCGCACGCCGCCGGCATCATCCATCGCGACCTCAAGCCCGACAACATCATGTTGATCCCGCGGCTCGGCGATCCCGACTTCGTGAAGGTGCTCGACTTCGGGCTCGCGAAGGTGTTCGCGGCCGGCGCGTCGGGGATCAAGACCGCGGCCGGCGTGCTGCTCGGCACGCCGCAGTACATGTCGCCCGAGGCGTGCGAGAGCAAGGTCGCCGTCGATCATCGCACCGACATCTACGCGCTCGGCGTGCTGCTGTTCCAGATGACCACCGGCGTGCTGCCGTTCGACGGCGAGTCGATGGGTGAGGTGCTGGTCAAGCAGGTCACCGCGTTGCCGCCGGCGCCGCGCGGGCTCAACCCGAACATCCCGCCGAGCGTCGAGCAGATCCTGCTGCGCTGCCTCGCGAAGCCGCTCGCGAACCGGTTCCAGAGCATGCTGGACCTCCGGCAGGCGCTGCTCGACCCGGAAGCCTATCTGCGCAGTGCGCCACCGATCGCGCCCGCGCGATCCGTCGGCCCCGGCGAAGCGAAGATCGACGCGAAGACGGTGATGGCACACGCCGCGATGCTGCAGGCGCAGAAGGAAGCTGCGCAGCAGCGGACCCGGATCTCGGCCGATGCGGTGGCGCTCCCCGCCCTCGCAGGGCCCGCCGTACCCGCGAACCACACGATGCGGATCGGCACGCCCTACGGGTTCACGTCAGCTCCTCGCCCGCGGCGGCTGTGGCCGATCATCCTCGGGCTCGGTGTGGTGCTCGGCCTGGTCGGCGGGGCGATCGCGCTGTGGTCGAGTCGCGACCCGGTCGCGGCGATCGCGATCGATGCCGCCGTCCCCGACCGCGGCTCGAGCGGGCCGAGCGTGATCACGGTTGGTTCGGGGAGCACGAGCCCGCCACCGCAGGCGATCACGGTCAAGCTGACGCTCCAGAGCACGCCGAGCGGCGCGGAGGTCTACGACGAGGCCGGCGTGGTGCTCGGCATGACCCCGCTGTCGCTCGGCTGGCCGGCCTCGCCGACGCCGGTGGCCTTCGAGCTTCGCCTCAAGGGCTACAAGACGAAGCGCAAGCAGGTCATCGTCGACGGCGAAATGACCGTGGGGGTCGCGCTGGTCAAGGCACCTTTGGCGGGACGCTAGAAGGGGAACCCGCTATGCTGGGCACATGATCGTCGCCGTCATCGCCGGACTGTTGATCGCGGTGGTCGCCGCGGTGATCAGCGCGCGCGCGGCCAAGCAGGAAGCCTCACAGCACGCACGCGAGGCGGTCGCGAAGGCGCGTGGTGAAGCAGCCGCCGCGGTCAAGGCGGCCGAGCTCGAGGCAGCCGCGTCGAAGACCGCGCTCGAGACCGCGGCGCGCACCGAGGCCTTGAACGCACGGACCGCCGGGGACGAAGCCCTCGCAAAGCGCGAGCGAGCGGCGGATCAACGCGAGGACAAGCTCGCGCGTGCCCAGGCCGAGGTCGTGGCCAAGCTCGATGCGGTCGAGCAGGGCTTCGATGGTCTCGACGAGGAACAACGGGAGATCCAAGCGCGCCGCGATCGGGCGACCGGGATCGAGCGCGACGCACGCACCAAGATCGATTCGGCGCGCGGCGAGCTGTCGCGCAGGGCAGGCGTCAAGATCGAGGAGCTGATGGAATCGATCGGGCGCAGCCTGATCGAGACGGCGCGCGCGAAGGCAGCTGCCTCGCTACGCACGGTGGATTCGCAGGCAGCGGATGTCTCCCACGATCGCGAAGCCAGGCGGGTGATGGAGATCGCGGGTGCTCGCTACCACCACCACTACATGACCGAGCGCGCGATCAACAACCTCCGCGTCGGTCCCGAGCTCGTGGCGCTGCTGCTCGATCGCGACGGTGCGATGCACGGGGCACTGCAGCGCGTTGGTGGCGTGCAGTTGCTGGTCAACGACGACAAGAACGCGATCCGCCTCGACGGGCTCGATGGCGTCGGCAAGGAGATGATCCGCCGTGCGCTCGGCCGGATCATCAAGAAGCCGGAGACCGTCGATGTGGCGCGCCAGGATCCCGATGCGTGGGCCACCCGGTCGCGCGAGCTGTTGAACCAGGAGATTCGCGCGCTCGGCAAGAAAGCGTTCCAGACGCTCGAGATCGGTAGGCCGCATCCCGAGATCGTCGAGCTGGTCGGTGCGCTCAACTTCCGGACCTCGTACACGCAGAACCAGTGGTGGCATGCGGTCGAAGCCGCGTACCTCGCCGGCATGATGGCCGCAGAGCTCGGGCTCGACGAGAAGCTCGCACGCCGGGCCACGCTGATGCACGACATCGGCAAAGCCCTGACCCACAAGATCGAGGGCTCGCACGCGGTGATCGGTGCGGACATCGCCCGCCGGCTCGGCGAGCCCGAGCTGGTCGCGAACGCGATCGGGGCGCACCACGCCGACGAGCCTTGCAACTCGGTCTACGCGTATCTGGTGGCCGCCTCGGATGCGATGAGCGGTGCGCGGCCTGGAGCCCGGCGCGAGCTCGCCGAGGGCTTCACCGCGAAGGTCGAGGATCTCGAGCGGATCGGGATGTCGCGGCGCGGCGTCGTCGATGCCCACGCAGTGCACGGCGGGCGCGAGCTGCGCGTCTACGTGCACGAGCGCGAGTGCGACGACGAGCGTGTGGTCGAGCTGACCACGGATATCGCGACCGAGATCGCAGACAAGATGACGTTCCCCGGTCAGATCAAGGTGACCGTGATCCGCTCGTTCGAAGCCTCCGCGACCGCGAACTAAGCTCCGCCGTGATGTCGTAGCCCGGAGCGCGGGCGACCGGCACGTCAGGCAACCCGCGTTGAACAACTCGGGTCTGTGGTGGTGAAGCGCGCAGCAGCGCACGTTGATGACATCGCGCTCGCCTCACGGCGTGGGCGATGTGGTCGGGCAAGACGAGTGACGGCGTCTTGCCCGATCTTTTTTCGGGCACGTACGATGCAATGCCTGTCCGTGTGAGAGACGAAGAAACACCCAAGAAGCCAAAGCCTGTGCGCGATGATCGGTACCGCCGCACGACCAATGTCGAGGCCGGTGAGACCGAGCCGTGGTTGCCTCTCCGCAAGGACAGCGAGCGCGATCACCATCGCCACATCTAGTTGGTTCGAGCGAGAGCTTCTCTGACGGTCTACCGCGGTCGGGAACGTTGCCCTTCGCCACCGCGAGCGCGAGCTCGAGTGCCGCGCGCTTGCGGTCGTGCAGTGCGAGTCCGATCAGAGGCTTCCAGAGATCCACCGCGGTCTTGCCGGCCGAGGGTCGATCGCCGCGATCTCGCGCGCGTCGTCTTCATGATCCTCGGCGCGATCCGCGAGGACGATGCGAGCCGGCGACGTCCCGCTCAACAACCGCGAGGGACTCGTCGAACGCGGCGCGCGCCTCGGGATACCGCTTCATCGGGAGCAGGATCTCGCCGTAGGTCGCCGTGATCGTCGAGTAGGACGGATCGCTCTTGCCGAGCGCGCGCCTTGGTCGCGAGCGCGAGTGCAGGATCGAGGTCACCGATCGCGCTCGTCGGCGGCGGTCTGCTCGGACTTCTATCTGACCCGTCGTTTATGGGGGTTAGCTGGCGCGCCGCCACTTCTTCGCGCGGGCCTCATGAACATCTCAACCGGTCAGCTCCTCACTCACGCGAGCTAGCTCCGGAACGGCCGCGAGGACGGGTCATCGCTGCACCTACATGCGCGTGTTCCGCGAAGGAGATCGGCTTTTGGGGATCGAGTGCGAGAAACCATCATCACTGCAGGAGCTTGCAGTCCTGCTGACGGTCGAGTGAGACGAATTTGGAGGCGCACCCAAACCACACGTAAAGGTCAGGGTCGCCTTGACGAGTGATCGCCAAGCCGGCATAGTGCCGTCATTCACACACAACCTTACGTATGCGTGAGGTTTGAGATGACATGGACCAGAACCCCAAACTGATGCGCGTTGGAGAGCTCGCGAAGGCGGTCGGCAAGACCGTTCGCGCGATGCACCTCTATGAGGAGCTCGGGTTGCTCGAGCCCCGCGCGCGCTCCGAAGGTGGGTTCCGGCTCTATGGCCCCGAGGCGGTGGATCGCATCCACTGGATCGTCAAGCTCCAGGCGATCGGCTTCACGCTCGCCGAGATCCAAGGCTTTGTCGGTGACTTCCAGAAGTCGGGAACGGGCCGCGAAGCCACCGCTCGCGTGCGCGCCTTGTTCGCGGAGAAGCAGACGCAGATCCGCCAGCAGATCACTCAGCTACAAGTGATCGAGAACGATCTAGTCGAGGCGCTCGCGTACCTCGACTCGTGCTCGAGTTGCACCGACGAATTCGCACCTACCGAGTGCGGCAGCTGCGGTCATCAGGGCCATTCCAAGGGCGAGGCACCACCGCTGTTCGCGGGGCTGTCGTCGCGCCGGGATCCCGGCGGAACCCGCGCCGAGAACGAGTCCGAGAAGGCCTTCGATGTGCCCGTGACCGTGTTGTACCGAGAAGGAAACAACTGATGGCTACTGCAGAGAAGCTCGACCTCAACGTCCCAGAAGGCGTCTCGTTGCCCATCTTCATGGACAACCACTCGACCAGCGCGGTCGATCTGCGCGTCGTCCAAGCGATGCTGCCGTACTTCACGCAGCACTACGGCAACGCGGCGAGCCGCAACCACTCGTTCGGCTGGGCCGCGGAAGCCGCGGTCGAGAACGCGCGCAACCAGATCGCGAAGCTGCTCGGCGGCGACGGCAAAGAGATCGTGCTGACCTCGGGTGCCACCGAGTCGAACAACCTCGCCATCAAGGGCGCGGCTTCGTTCCTCAAGAAGCAGGGCAACCACATCATCACCGTCGAGACCGAGCACAAGAGCGTGCTCGATACCTGCAAGCGCCTGCAGCGCGAGGGGTTCGAGGTCACGTATCTGCGCCCCGCGAAGGACGGCCTGGTCACCCCGGCGCAAGTCGTCGAGGCGATGACCGACAAGACGATCGTCGTGTCGATCATGTGGGCCAACAACGAGATCGGCGTGGTCCAGCCGATCGAAGAAATCGGCGCCGCGATCAAGCAGCGGAACCCGAAGTGCTTGTTCCATGTCGACACCGTGCAGGCGTACGGCAAGATTCCGGTCGACGTCGAGAAGGCGAAGGTCGACCTCGCAGCGGTCACCGCGCACAAGGTCTACGGTCCGAAGGGCGTCGGTGCGCTGTGGGTGCGCCGCAAACCGCGCGTCCGCATCGACCCGCTGATCGATGGTGGCGGTCACGAGCGCGGCATGCGCTCCGGCACGCTCGCAGTCCCGTTGATCGTCGGCTTCGGCAAGGCGGCGGAGCTCGCCGGCGAAGAGATGGAGACCGAAGCGATCCGGCTCCGTGGCCTGCGCGATCGGCTGCATCGCGGCCTGACCGCGAAGCTCACCGAGACATACGTCAACGGCTCGCTCGAGCATCGGCTGCCCGGCAACCTCAACATCTCCTTCGCGTTCGTCGAGGGCGAGAGCCTGCTGATGGCACTCAAGGACCTCGCGGTGTCGTCGGGCAGCGCGTGTACGTCCGCTTCGCTCGAACCGTCGTACGTCCTGCGTGCGCTCGGCGTCGGCGACGAGCTGGCGCACACGTCGATCCGGTTCGGGCTCGGTCGGTTCAACACCGAGGCCGAGGTCGACTACACGATCGAGCTCGTCACCAAGAGCGTCGAACGGCTGCGCACGCTGTCCCCGCTCTGGGAAATGCATCAAGACGGGATCGACCTCAACTCGATCCAGTGGACCCCGCACTGAGCTGCTGACAGCTCGAAGAGAAACACCATGGCGTATTCAGACAAGGTCCTCGACCACTACGAAAATCCCCGCAACGTCGGCACGTTCAAGACGGAGGCGGATGTCAGCAAAGACGAGATCGGCATGGGGCTGGTCGGCGCACCCGCGTGTGGCGACGTGATGCGTCTCGAGATCCGCGTCAAGGATGGCAAGATCGCAGATGCGAAGTTCAAGACGTTCGGCTGCGGGTCGGCGATCGCGTCGAGCTCGCTCGCGACCGAGATGATCAAGGGCATGTCCCTCGAGGACGCCGCGAAGATCTCGAACACCCAGATCGTCGAAGAGCTCAACCTCCCGCCGGTCAAGATCCACTGCTCGGTGCTCGCCGAGGATGCGATCAAGGCGGCGATCGAGGACTACAAGAAGAAACACGCGAAGTGATGGAGACGATGACCACCACCACCACCACCGCTACCAATCCTGTCGCACCGGTCGCTCGCACGATCGGCAAGAAGGAAGTCGAGATCACCGCGGCGGCAGCCGAGGAGATCGCGAAGCAGCGCGACAAACGCGCCACGCCCGGAGCGATGATTCGCATCGGTGTGCGCGGTGGTGGCTGCACGGGCTTCACCTACGTTTTCGAGTGGGCGGAGACGACCCGGCCGACCGACAAGACGTTCTCGGCGCATGGCGTGTCGATCGTCGTCGATCCGAAGAGCCTCGTGTATCTGGGTGGGATGCAGCTCGATTTCGTGCGCGGGATGATGGGTCACGGGTTCAAGTTCAACAACCCGAACGCAAAGGGCTCGTGCGGCTGTGGTGAGTCCGTCAACTTCTGAATCTGCGAAGCGGCCTCCGCAGATCGATGCGTTCGGTTTGCTGGGGCTCGAGGTACGTTTCGATCTCGACGCGGACACGCTCGAGAGAGCGTACTTCGATCGCAGCAAACAGTTTCATCCCGACAAGTTCGCGCAGGCTCCGGCCGCCGAGCGGGTGGTCGCGCTGACGAAAGCACGCGCGATCAACGACGCGTACCAGCTGCTCAAGAAGCCGGCGTCGCGCGCCGAGTACTTGATGTCCCGCGAGGGCATCGTGATCGGCGACAACGAGCGGATCGATCCAGCACTCGTGATGGACCTGCTCGAGGAGCGCGAGGAGCTCGCCGAGGCGCGACACGCGGGCCAGCTCGATCGCGTCGCCACCCTGCAAGCGGGGATGAAGGCCCGGCGCAAGGCGGCGTTCGCCGAGATCTCCGCGTTGTTCGGCGCGACTCCGGTTTCGTGGACCGCGATCAAGGGGCAGCTGATCTTGCTGCGCTACGTCGAGCGGTATCTAGAAGAGTGCGACAGCGCCCTCGACGAGGACTGATTCGATGTTGATGCAGATTGCCGAGCCGGGCGAGAGCAAGCCCAAAGAGGCGTGCAAGCAGCGCGTCGTGGGGATCGACCTGGGCACCACGAACAGCCTGGTCGCGCACGTCGCCGACTCCGCACCCGAAGTGATCGCGGGCGAGGGCGGGCCGCTGGTGCCCTCGGTCGTGTACTACGGCAAGGACGGTATCCTCGTCGGCAGGCCGGCCGAGGCGAAGGCCCTCGAGTCACCGCGCGAGACGATCGGGTCGGTCAAGCGGCTGATCGGTCGCGGCATGAAAGACGTCGCGGGGATCCGCGGCCTGCTGCCGTACGACCTGGCGGGCGACGACCGCGCGATCACGGTGCTCGTCAACGACAAGCAGATCTCGCCCGTCGAGGTGTCGGCGGCGGTCCTCCGCGAGCTCAAGCAGCGCGCGGAAGCGGCCCTCGGCGGTCCGATCGAAGGCGTCGTGATCACGGTGCCGGCGTACTTCGACGATGCGCAGCGCCAGGCCACGCGCGATGCAGGCCGGCTCGCCGGGCTCGAGGTGATGCGGCTGCTCGCCGAGCCCACGGCCGCGGCGGTCGCGTACGGGCTCGACAAGGGCAGCACCGGCACGTTCGCGGTCTACGACCTCGGCGGAGGCACGTTCGACATCTCGATCCTCAAGCTGGTCGACGGCGTGTTCGAGGTCAAGGCGACCGGTGGTGACTCCGCGCTCGGCGGCGATGATCTGGATCGCACGATCGCGAACGGCATCACCGATAGTGCGATCGAGATCGCTCCGCGCGGGCTGGTCGCGCAGGCGATCCGCGAGGCGCGCCGGGTCAAGCACGCGCTGACCGACACGGACAGCGTGGAGTTCAAGCTGACGGTCACCAATCCGGCGCACGCGCGCGCCGAGATCGTGGGCGGCTCGCCGGGCATGACGATCGTCCACGAGCTGATCACCGCCAACGGCGATCGCATGCACACGATCTGCGGCGAGACGATTCCGTCGGCGGTCGGCCAGCTCACCTCGGACGCGACGACCTGCGTGCGGTGTGCAGGCCTGCACGGTGAGCTTACGATCACCGTGACCCGGGCGCGGCTCGCCAGTCTCGCTGCGCCGCTCCTCGAGCGCACCGCGAAGGCCTGTCGCCGCGTGCTCAAGGACGCAGAGCTCGAGGCGTCCGAGCTCGACGGTGTGATCCTCGTCGGTGGCTCCACCCGCTCGCCGGTCGTGCGGTCCTTCGTCGAGGGCTTGTTCGGCAAGCCGCCGCTGTGCGACCTCGATCCCGAGCAGGTCGTCGCGCTCGGCGCCGCGGTCCAGGCAGACGTGCTCGCCGGCGGGCAGCAGAACGTGACGCTGCTCGACGTGGTACCGCTATCGCTCGGCGTCGAGATGATGGGTGGCGTGGTCGAGAAGCTGATCCACCGCAACACCACGATTCCCGCCGGGGCCACGCAGACGTTCACCACGTACGCCGACAACCAGACCGGGTTCGACATCCACGTGCTCCAGGGCGAGCGCGAGACCGTCGACACCTGCCGCTCGCTCGCGAGGTTCACGCTGCGCGGGTTGCCGCCGCTCGTCGCCGGCATGCTGCGCATCGAGATCACGTTCTTGATCGATGCCGATGGCCTGCTCAAGGTGATGGCGAAGGAGCTGACCACCGGCAAGACGGCCGAGGTCGAGGTCAAGCCGAGCTACGGCCTGACCGACGAAGAGGTCGAGCGGATGCTGATCGAGTCGTTCGATCACGCCGAGGATGATCTCGCGAAGCGCAACCTCGCGGTCGAGCGCGTCGAGGCGAACCGCATCCTGCAGGCGACCCGCGGTGCCTTCGCGAGCGACGCAGCGCTGTTCGACGATCCGGAGATCGGGCAGGGCGTGAAGACGGCAGGAGATGCGGCGATGGCCGTTCTCGACCAAGCGATCGCCGGCGTGGATCACCTCGTGATCCGGCACGCGATCGAAGCGCTCGATCTCGCGACCAAGCCGTTCGCGCAGGCCCGGATGAATCGCGCGATCACCGCGGGGTTCCAGGGCGTGTCGCTCGACGATGCAGAGAAGAAGATCGGCGGCCCCGCCGAGGAGCCGAAGTAATGCCGAAGTTGACGTTTCTGAATCCACACAAGATGGGCGTGCGCGAGCCGCTGACCGTCGAGGCCAAGGCCGGCATGACGATCCTCGAGGTCGCCGAAGAGTGCGGCGCGCGGGTCGGTCACGCGTGCGGTGGCAACCTCGCGTGCTCGACCTGCCACGTCTACGTCGAGCAGGGATACGTTGCTCTCGGCGAGATCACCGACAAGGAGAACGACATCATGGACAAGGCGTTCGACGTCCGTTCGGAGTCGCGGCTCGGGTGCCAGTGCAAGCTGGCCGGTGCCGACATCGTCGTCGAGATCTCCGAGGAGAGCCACCGCGCGTGGCTCGACGAGAATCCCGAAGAGCGCAACAAGTCGCACGCGGGGTAAGCTGACCGTCGGCGAAGGAGCTGGTCGACTGGGTCGATGCGAAGCTCGCTGCGATCAACTCGCTCGAGATCGAGCGCGAGACCAATCATCGGCATCACCGGATCGTCAGACGCTGCGGGGTGCGCGAGCTCATCCACGACATCGATCCACCGGCCTCGTACGGCGTGGTCGGCATGCCGCCACCACAACGGGTCGTGCTAGAGCAGCGCTGCGAAGCCGACGAGCAGCGCGTCGATGCCCATCGCGAGCTCGCGATCGGCGTCCCACGCTTCGAGTGCGCGATCGACCTGTTCGTTCGGCTCGGGGGCCAGCACGACCTCGACGGAGTTGGTCCACATTGCATGGCCTATGACGAGCTGCGCGACGAGCTGGACGATCGACAGCCCCTGCACGGGGGTGAAGCCCGCCTTGTCGAGCACCTCGAGGAACGAACCGAGACGCTCGACCGCAGCGGGCGTGGCGGCGGGCCGGGTGGCGAACAGCGGGATCGCGCGCGGATGGGCGAGCAGGGCGCGATGCAGCGCGAACGCCTGGTGGCGCACGAACGCCTGCCAGCTGCGTGAGCTGGGCGGCGGATCGAGCGACAACAGGATCCGCTCGTGGATGCCGTCGAGGAGTGCGTCCTTGCCGTCGACGTGGTTGTAGAGCGACATCGCCTCGACCCCCAACACCGTCGCGAGCTTGCGCATCGACAGCCCATCGAAGCCGTGGCGATCGAGCAGCTCGATCGCGGCGTCGAGGATCGCCTCGCGGTTCAAGCGCTTGCGTTTTACCACTTGCCATACTTACAGCATAAGCTTACACCGTAAGTCATGCGTCAGATCATCGAGGGGCTATGCAGTGACGAATGTGCGGGTCGGCGACCGGGGACGCCGGGAGGGCTGGCCGCGCGACGGCTCGTCGTCCAGGCGTTTCGCGACGCCGGGCTCGATCCGTACGAACAGCCGGTGCCGGGCTGCAACGGGGCGAACGTGCTCGCGAAGATCCGCGGCGATGTCGAGCGCTACATCCTGGTCGGCGCGCACTTCGACCACCTCGGCACGATCGGCAAGAGCGTGTTCCGCGGAGCCGACGACAATGCCGCGGCGGTCGCGATCCTGATCGAGGTCGCGCGCGTGCTCGCGGCGGAGCACAGCGGTCGCGGCGTGATCATCGCGGCGTTCGACGGTGAGGAGCCCCCGCACTTCTTGACCGGTGCGATGGGCTCGCGCGAGTTCGTGCGTGCGAACCGAGACCCGATCGACTTCATGGTGTGCATGGACCTCGTCGGCCATCGGTTCGGCGAGGCCGCGCTCCCCGACGAGGTCGGCGAGTCGCTGTTCGCGCTCGGCTCCGAGCGCAGCCTCGGCACCTACGAGCTCGTGCGATCGCTCAAGCGTGCCGAGCCCGGCGTGATCGTGCGGCCGGCCGATGCCGAGATCATCCCGCCGCTGTCGGACTACGAGGCGTTCTGGGAGCAGCGGATCCCGTTTCTGTTCCTCAGCGCCGGACGGTCGCGCGTCTATCACACCCCGGAGGACACGCCCGAGCGGCTCGACTACGCGAAGATCGCGGCGACGGCGCGGTGGCTGACGAGCTTCACCCGCGCGGCCCGCACCCGCGAAGCCACGCAGTTTCGTGAGGACTCGCTCGATCGCGGCACCCTCGACGAGGTCGGCGAGGTGCTCGACGCACTTTCGGCGCTGTCGCCGGAAGCTGCGTACGCCCGCGCGCATGTCGGGAAGCTGGCGGCGAGCTGCGACCGGGCAGGGCGCTTGCCCGCCAAGCGGCGCTCCGAGGTGGGTGCGCTCGTCAGCATGCTCGAGGCCAACCTGACGTGACGATCACCCCGTAAAGGTTTCGCCAGTCCGGCCGAGACGATCGGCATGCTCGCACGCGTGCTCTCTTGGTTCCGTCCACGGCGGGCGCACGTGGACCCTTCGACGGCCCCGGTCTCGAAGCATCCCAAGCTGCCTGCGCGGACTCCCGTCACGGTGATGGACGTGCTGCGCGATCAGATCGAAGGTGGACAGGAGGGTCCGACGAGCCTGCCCGAGGGTGTGGCGCAGCTCGCCGAGACCGTGTTCGCGCGCGCCTTCGATACGCCGGCCCCTCCATCGTTTCCGGCAGTCGCCGGTCGCGTGATGGCGATCGCGCGCGACCCCAGCGCCGACGTCAATCAGCTCGTCGGCGCCGTCCAGCGCGATGCGGCGATCGCGCAGGCGCTCCTGCGCGTCGTGAACTCCGCGGTGTATGCGGGCGGTGAGCCGATCAACACGCTGCGCGGTGCCGTGCAGAAGCTCGGCATGTACGCGGTCATCGAGGTCGTGATGGGCGAGTCCGGCCGCGGCTACTACCAGCTCGCGTCGAAGCAAGAGCTCGCGTTGTTCCCGGAGATCTGGCCCAAGCTCGCCGACGAGGCGATGGCGAACGGCTTCGCGGCCGGGCGTCTCGGTCTCGATGTGCCCGGCGCCCGCAGCGAGCGTGCGCTGCTGGGTGGACTGCTCGCCGATGTCGGGCGGCCGATCGCGCTGCGCGTGATCAGCGCGATGATCCTCGAGGGAGCACCGCATCACGACGACGCCAGCGTGCTCGCGACGCTCGACGAGGTCGCACCTGCGATCGGTGCACGCGCGATCTCGCGGATGAACTTACCGGAAGACGTCGTCGCTGCGTGCGCGTGTGAGGGCGAGCTCGATCTCGACGCGCGCATCGCGCAGTTGATCGCGGCAGTCGGCGGCGTGCAGCGCCGTGGCGCGCGCGTGTGGCGGCACGCGAACACGATCAGTGCGCAGGCCGAGAAGCTCAACCTCAAGCCGCTCGCCGTGCGCGCCCTGTTCGCGCAGCGCCTTGCCTACGTCGAACAGGCGTCACAGATGTTCAAGGGCTAGGTCAGTCGACGAGCTTGAGATGCGCGCCGCGCGACTTGGTGCGTGGCTCGGCGATCTCGGGAACCACCGGCGGCGACGCGACCTCGCCCGAGCCACCGAGCACGTCCTCGGGAACATCCTCGGGCCACACGGTGCCGCGCTGCTCGCCCTCGACCATCGCGGCGTAGACCGCGGTCCACGGCAGGATGCAGCGGAACGGCTGACCCGCGAAGGTCAGCGTGCCGGCGATCGCGTTGTCGTCGACCACCAGGTCGCCGATCGCGGGCGTCAGGTTGTACCCGAAGCGGAGCACCAGCGAGGCATCGGCGCGGAACCGCGGCGGCACCGAGACCTCCGAGCGCCGCGCATCGACGTGGACCAGCACCGGTCCACGCGTCAGCAACGCCTCGAGCGTGCGGCGCTTGTCCGGAGCCGACGCGTCATCTTCGTCGCGCAGTGAGTCGATCGCCGGCACGTCGGCGGGCGGCTTGCCGACCAGCTGCTGGAACTCCTCACCCGTCATCAGGCCGGCATCGACCGCGTCGCGCAGGATGCCTTCGGGGGCATCCCCAGCAGCCGCGGTGACCTTCTCGACCGTGCGCTCGCAACGCGCGGCGTGGCGGAGGACGGCGCCGTGTGCGGCGAGTGCCGAGTGCGATCCATCCCGCCACTTCGCGAGCGCACGCTCGACATCGACCAGCGAGCTCGAGACGCGGTGCTCGATCAGCGCCGTGACGATCGTCTGGAGGCGCGCGAGGGTCTTGGGGTCACGCTCGAGCATGCGGGAGCCTTACTCCGAGTTCCCTCGCATGGTAAAGGCCGGTGCTGGGTAAGCGGCAGGTTTTTTCGACCGTGTCGTAACTCTCACGCAACGACCAGATCCGACAGCATCGCGATCACCCGCTCGGGCACTGGCATCGCAACGAATCGAGCTAGATCGACGACCGCGCACACGACCGTCCCTTCCGCGCACAGCACGCGTTCGCGGTCATCGCTCACCTGCGGTGTGCTCTCACCCTCGGAAGACCGGAAGATACGATACCGAAACGTGATCGACGTTCCGCCGATCCGGGGGACCGTGACCTCGATCTCGGCGCTGTCACCGAACTTGAGCGGCGCCTTGAAGTCGCATTCCGCACGCACGGCCGGGAAGCCGACCTTGTCGCGATCGATCAATTCGCTATAGGCGCGGGCGCCGATCCGCTGACGCCACAGCTCCTCGAACGCGACGTGAAAGAGATGGAAGAACCGCGGGTAGTAGACGATGCCCGCGTGGTCGACGTCCGCAAAGCGGACAGGTGTGGTGAAGGTGAAGCTCATGGTGGTGGTGGTGGCGGCAACGAGAGACGAACACCGCAGGCAGCAGGCACGCCGGGGCAGGGCGGCGCGAGCTTCTCGAGCGAGATCACGACACCGACGTGCGGGTACAACTTCTGGATCTCGCGTGCGATCGCACCGGCGAGCGCCTCGATCAACTTGTAGGTCGACTTGGTACCCAGCTCGACCACGAGGGCAGAGAGCTTCCAGTAGTCGATGGTGTCGACGAGCTTGTCGGAGGCGGCCGCGGGGGCGAGTGGCACCTCGATCGTCAGATCGACGCGAAATCGCCGAGTGCCGCGCCGCTCGGCAGCGGTGTAGCCGTGGTTGCCCTCGAACTCGAGGCCACGCACGAACACGCAGTCGGTCATCACGGAACCGGACGCTACACGGGACCTGCGGCCGTGTCATGCTCGCCCGGGTGAAGCGGTTTCTCTTCGTCGCGATCGTCGCGATCGTCGCGTGCGGGCCGGCGCCCGCACCAATAGCGCCGGTGCCGACACCGCTCGACACCATCCCGCTCTCCGAGGCCTCGCTCGGTCCGCTGACGACGTCGACCCGCGCGTCGCTGATCGCCCTGCGGGCCGTGTTGCGCGGCTACAGTGTGGTGCCGATCAACGTCGGCACCGATCCCGAGTTTCCGTCGCTCGAGTACCAAGTGTTCGACGACGACCACCCGCTCTTCACGGTGGTGCCCGACGACGAGGGCAACATCCTCAACGTCCACGTGGTCACTCCCAAGGTGACGATGGCGGGCCGGCCTTGGCGCGTCGGCGAGCCGTTCAAGGGCTCGATCACCGATTGCGACTGTTGGGGTGGGAAGCTGGTGTGCTTCAAGAAGGGCGAGCACGTCGCCGTGACATTCGATCGCCGGTGTCGGAGCACGTTCGATGCTCGCGCCAAACGCGCGCTGCAAGGCACCGCGATCAAGAAGCTGGTGTGGAGCCCGAAGGCGTTCGGCGGTGACGCATACGGCGGGGCGGAGTACGGCGGCGAGGACCTGCTCGGTCCGTAGGCGCCGACGGTCGAACGGCTACGCTTCCGCTTCGGCTTCCTCTTCCATCGCGCCCTTCACGCGCTGGAGCTTCTTCTTGATCATCTGGCGCTTGAGCGGCCCGACGAAATCGACGAGCAGCTTGCCGGTCAGGTGGTCGTTCTCGTGGAGGATGCAGCGCGCGAGCAGGGCCTCACCCTCGAGCTCGAACAACTGACCATCGAGACCGGTGGCACGCACGCGCGCGCGGAGCGGCCGCTTGACCTTGATGTAGATCTCCGGGAACGACAGGCAGCCTTCCTCGCTGTCTTGCTGCTCCTCCGAGACAAACACGATCTCCGGGTTGATGCAGGCGATCGGCGGATCCGCGGGGTCCTTGCCAGCCAGCTTGGGCTCGATGATGAACATCCGGCGCGGGTCGCCGAGCTGGAGCGCGGCGATCCCGAGACCGTTCTCGGCGTACATCGAATCGACCAGATCCTGGTAGAGCTGCCGGACCGATGGATCGTTCGCGATCTCGGCGGCGGTGATCGCGACGGATTCCTGCCTCAGCCGATCATCCGGCCACACTACGACTGGGCGAACCGCCATTGGCTGACCATAGCCGAAAATTGTACTCACAACCCCCCGAACGTCGCCCACGCCGAAGGGGCGCACTTTTCACCCAGTTTGGTATACAGGCCTCGCTTCATGGTCACGCGATTCTCCGAGGCGCGCCTCCCTACCCCGAACGGGGAGTTCCGGCTCGTCGTCTATCGCACCGGGCAACCCGGAGGCATCGGCGCGACCGCGCTGGGGGCCGCCGACGAGGAGCACGTGGCGATGGTCTACGGGGACGTCACCGGCGCCGGCGTGCTGACCCGGGTCCACAGCTCGTGCTTCACGGGCGAGGTGCTGGGTAGCCAGCGCTGCGACTGCCGCCAGCAGCTGGACGAGGCGCTGGAAAAGATCGCGAAGGAGGGCCGCGGCGTCCTCGTCTACATGGTGCAGGAGGGGCGCGGGATCGGGCTCGGCAACAAGGTCCGCGCGTACCAGCTTCAGGACCAGGGGGCCGACACCGTCGACGCCAACCTTGCTCTCGGCTTCGACGCCGACCCGCGCTCGTACGATCTCGCAGCCGGAATCCTGCGCGATCTCGGTGTGACGTCGGTGCGGCTGATGACCAACAACCCGGCGAAGCTGTCGGGGCTCAAAGCAGCCGGCGTGACGGTGGATGCCCAGGAATCCCACTGGGTCGATGCCAGCGAGCACAGCGCCGCCTATCTCGCAGTCAAGAAAGCAAAGCTCGGTCATCTGAGCTGAGGAACCATGCTCGACGAAGCCAACGTTAGAGACGCGCTGTCCAAGGTCATCGACCCGGCGCTCGGCCAAGATATTGTCACCTATCGCGTGTTGCGCTCGATCGAGATCGAGGGTGATGACGCGCTGATCAGGCTGGACATCCCGACGCACGCGTACCCGCCGGTGTTGCGGCGAGAGCTGATCAACCGCGTCGAGACCGCCGTGAAAGGCGTCGGCGCGAAGCGCGTCACCGTGATCCCCGAGGTGGTCACCGCCTTCCTGGCCGCGCCGTCGGACAAGGCGATCCTCAAGGGGCCGAAGAACGTGATCGCGGTGGCCGCCGGCAAGGGTGGCGTCGGCAAGTCTACCGTCGCCGTCAACCTCGCGATCGCCCTCCAGCGCCACGGGGCGAAGGTCGGCATCCTCGACGCCGACGTGTTCGGTCCGTCGGTCCCGACGATGCTCGGCGCGCCCGAGGTGCAGCCGTCGGCGAACAAGGATTCGAAGATCATCCCGGCGATCATCCACGGCCTGCACGTGATCAGCGTCGGCTTCTTCGTCGACAAGGACGAGGCGGTGGTGTGGCGCGGCCCGATGGTGCACCGCCTGCTGCAGCAGTTCCTCGGCGACGTCGAGTGGGGTGACCTCGACTACCTGGTCTGCGATCTGCCGCCGGGCACCGGTGACGTCCAGCTCTCGCTGTCGCAGTTGATCCCGATCTCCGGCTCGGTGATGGTGACCACGCCGCAGGAGATCTCGATCATCGACGTGGTCAAGGGCATCGCGATGTTCGAGAAGGTCGAGATTCCGATCCTCGGCATCGTCGAGAACATGAGCTGGTACAAGTGCCCGGCCTGCGGCCACACCGACGAGATCTTCAGTCACGGTGGTGGCAAGCGGCTCGCGCAGGAAGTCGGCACCGAGTTCTTCGGCGACATCCCGATCGATACGCGGATCCGGTTCGGCGGCGATGCCGGCGTGCCGATCACGGTCGCCAGCCCCGACAGCGATAACGCGCAGCGCTTCATGCAACTCGCGACCAAGGTGGCGATCAAGATCGCGTCCTCCGTGTTGTCGAAGCCGAAGCGATCCCCTCGCCTCGCAGTCATCAAGTAACCCCTCCGGAGTGCTGATCGAGCGAAATTCCTAGTGAGGTTCGCGCGGCGTTTCAGTAAGGTTCGCTTGCTTTGGGGGAAGCAACGCTGACGCTCGCGGATGTGGAGCGTGCGATCGCGATTCGAGACCCGCAGCTGGGTGCGCTGCTGGTGCGCTACCTCTCCCAGCCGGATATGATGCCCGGTCACGGCGAGCTGCCGACGGCATCCGGGGACGACGAGCTGTGGGGGGCTGCGGAAGGCGAAGCCGCCGCCGATGCCGAGGATGCCGCGATCGACGTGCCCGCCGGCGCGTTCACGATCGAGCGCCTGCGCGGCAGCCTGACCGGCAACGACTGGTCGAACAAGAACCCCACCGAGAAGAAGCTGACCCGCCGCGACGCGTTCGCGAGCGCCGAGGGCTCGGCCTTCGCACCGCCGCGCCTCAAGCTCGGCGCGATCTTGATCGGGCTCTACGAGCAGAACGATCCGGAAGGGCGCGCGGCGCTGGTTCACGCGTTCACCCACGGCATGCTGCGGTGGGGCGTGTGGAAGGCGGCGAAGACCATCTACAAGCTCGCCGAGCTCCGGCACGACGCGGAGATGTTCGGTGCGCTCGCGTATCGCTTCGACGCGATGTCGACGCTGCCATACATAAACAGCGAGATCGGCCTCGGCACCGTCATCTATCTGCGCCGGCGGGCGTGGCGATACCTGCGACTGCTCGGCCGCGCGTCGCCCGATGCGTATCCGGTCTACGCGGTCGAGGTGCTCCGCCACTATCCTGCGAGCTACGGCGCGTACGCGCAGTCGTGGGTCGCGGCGCAGATCTGGGGCCACAGTCAGCTGCGCTACGCGCGCAACAACGCGAGCTTCCAGCCGCCGACGCAAACCACCGCGATGACGCTGCGCGCGTATCCGGAGGCCTGGAAGGCGTCGCCGGCTCCGCTGTTGCGGTTGCTCGAGGCGGCCGACAACGATCTGGTCTGCGACTTCGCGATCCGTTCGCTGCGTGCGGATCATGCACTCGCGCTACGTGCGGTGGAACCGGCGTGGCTCGCGCGGCTCGGCCGGCGGAACGTCGCCGCGATCCACGCGTTCGTGGTGTCGCTGCTGCGCGAGAGCCCGGAGCTGCATCAGAGCAAGCTGCGCGAGCTCGGGCTACACGACGTGGTCGTCGGGTTCCTCAGGTCGCCATCCGCCGACGCGCGGACCTACGCGCTCGAGTATGTCGCGGCGCACGCCCCAGATCTCGCGCTCGAGTTGCTGGTCGAGCTGATCGGTGGCCCCTCCGAGGTCTCGAACTTCGCAGCGGCGCGGCTCGAGAGCATGTCGCCGCAGCAGCTGGGCGTCGGGGTGCTGCTGCAGTTGCTCGGGCGCTCCGCCACGGCGTGGGCCACCGCCAAGCTCGCCAGCTTCTCCCCGAGCGCGATCGATGCCGCGGCCTTCATCGCCACCGCGGCCCGTGGCACCGACGCGTACAACTCGCTGGTCAAGTTCTACAACGACGCGAGGAGCGCGATCCCATCGTCGCACTTCACCGCGTTGCTCGACGATCCGCGGTTCGCGGCCAGTAACTGGCAGTTCCGGACCATCGTGCAGGGCGCGTTCACCGAGCTCGGCAAGCGCACCGCACGCGACATCGGCATCGACTGGATCAAGAAGTCGTTCGAAGACCGCGATCGCACCAGCGTGGTCGCGCAGTGGCTCGATGCCGGGATGCTGTCGGGCGCGGACCTCGACGTCGAGTGGTTGAAGACGCTGGTCGCGAAGCCACGGCTGCGCGCGACCGCGCTCAAGCTCCTAGGTGATCGCCGGCGGGTCTCTCCCGCGCGGGTCGGACTGTCGTGGCTCCTCGAGCTCGCGCGCTCGTCGGAGAGCGACCTCGCACAGTTCGCGCAGCGCATGCTCCTCGAGAGCTTCGAACCGCAGGACTTCGCGGATGGTGATCGCGCTGCGGGTGTGACCAAGCTGTGGGAGCTCGCGACCGGCAAGAAGCAGCCCGAGACGGTGCGCTCGTTCGCCCAGACGTACCTCAAGGCGCATCACCCGGAGCTCGGCACGCGCCTGGCCGAAGCGCGCGCGCTCGGGATCACGCCGCGGTTGACGCCCGAGGCGTATCCACTCGCCACGCTGAAGCCGCTGTTCGAAGAGGATCGGGTGGATGTCCGGCGATTTGCACTCGCGATCGCCGGCGAGGAATTGATCCGGTGGAACGATCGCGGGCTGGTCTACGACCTCGCGGCGTCGAAGCACTCCGAGACCCGCGGGTTCGGCGGAGCGAAGCTGCTCAGCGTGATCGAGGACGCAGCTCCGTCGAAGCTGCCGGCCGCGTGGATCGACGGGGCGCAGCTGTTCCGGCTCGCCGAGAGCGCACATAAACCCGCGCGCGAGGTCGCGCTGACGTTGATCCGCCGGTTGTACGAATCGATCGGTGGCGCCGAGAAGCTCGCGTGGCTGATGGACTCGACGGAGCGCGACGTCCGGTTGTTCGCGGTGCGGTTGTTCTGGGATCGCCATCGCCCCAAGCCGTGGCCGGCCGACTACGTGCCGCGGAAGGGCGTCGGCGCCGCGATCGGCACCGAACGCTTCACGGATCTGCCGGCCCTGCAGCAGTTCGTGCGCGTCGTGCTGTTCGGCTTGCCGCCGGGCAGGGTCGGGCGTAGCGATGGCCCGAAGGATGGGCCCAAGGCAGAGCGCGCGTTGCCGGCGAGCGTCGCGAAGCGGCGGTTGATCGAGGCGCTGCGCGACATCGCACTCGACGAGGTCGACCTCGCCTCCGCGATCGCACCGGTGATCGGCGAGTTCGCGGAATCGACGGCCAAGGGCGAGTGGCAGGCGAGCGTGCAGGCCCTGACCGCGCTGCGCGCACGTCATGGCCTGGGAGCCAAGGGAGAACGCCCGTGAAGGTCGGGACCTGGATCGAGAGGCTCCAGGCGGTCGCCGTCGGTCGCGAGGTCGTCGCGGTCGCCGGTACGCGCGACCTCGCCCGGCTCGCAAGCTCGCCGGGGGCCGCGGTGCTCACTGCTCCGTCGCGCGTCCACGTGCTGCCGGTCTCGCTGCTCGACGACAAGGGGGCCGCGTGGACGCTGGATGCGAGCAGCCCGGTGCTCGCGCTCGCGTTCGCCGGCGACGAGCTGCTGCTCGCAGGTGGCGACGACGGCACGCTCGTCGCGTGGGATGTCACGGGGAAGAAGAAGCTCGCGGAGCTCTCGCTCGGCTCGTCGATCCGCGCGCTCGCCAGCGATGCTGCGGTCGCGCGTGGTGATGCCGGCACGATCGTCGCGGGTACCGCGAATGGCGCGATCCACGTCCTCGCGCTGGCGATCACGAACGGCACGCCGAAGCTGTCGAGTGTCGCGAAGCATCAGTCTTCCGATGGCCCGATCCAGACGATCGCGCTGGATCCAGCGGGCGTCTGGGTCTGCGGCGGTGCCGATGGTCAGCTCCGGATCCTCCAGGGCGACAAGCTCCGTGCCGTGTCTCCGGGTGGTGACGGCGGCATTCGTGCGGTCGCGTGTGTCGGCGATGGCCGCGCCGTCGTTGGGTGCGGTGATGGCTCGATCCGGCTGTGCTTCATCGTCGGTGACGTCGAGGCGCACGACCGCAGCGGCGATCACGGCCACCAGGCCGCGGTGACGGGGCTCGTGCTCGGTCCCGTGATCGTCGATGACGCCGGTCGCGAGCAGCCTCGCCGGCTGTTCTCGGTGGGCGAGGACGGCGCGTTGAAGTGCTGGTTCGTCGACGGCGCGCGGCGTCCGAAGACGATCGAGCTCGGGATAGGACCCGCGACGGCGCTCGCGCTCGCCCCCGGTCCGGTACCGAAGCTGGAGAAGGCGGTCGGTCGCCTGTGGGTCGCCGGCACCCATCGCAAGGTCTGCGCGCTGCCGCTCGACGCCGAGGTCGAGCCCCACGGCAATCCGATCGCGATCGGCGGTCTCCTCGACGGGTACGAAGCGTCGCTCCGCGATGCCAAGGCCGCCGTCAAGGTGAAGATGGAGATCGTCAACCAGCTGAGCGACCTCGCCGAGGATGAAGCGCGGGTGTTGCTCGACTACGCACTGGGGAGCGGACCGCCGGAGGTTCGCGTCGCAGCGACCCAGGCGATGGTGCGGTCGCAGCGGCGCGCGAGTCGGCCGGCGCTGCGTGCAGCGCTGTCGGCGAACCAGCCCGACCTGCGAGGCGCGGCGTTCCACGCGCTGCGCGAGCTCGAGCACGACCAGCCGATCGCTGCGGTCCGCGCCGGCCTCGCCGCCACGTTCGACGACGTTCGCGTGCGCGCGGTCGAAGCCCTGATTCCCCTCGCGCGCACCAGCGTGATCGCCGCGGGGCTGATCGCAGACGCGCTGCGGGATAGCCATCCCAGCGTACGGCGGCGTGCGTTCGCGGCACTCTGCGAGGTGGCGCCGGATCCGAGCGCTGCGGTTCGCACCGCACTGTCGCGCGGCACCGCGGATGTCCGTGCGGAGGCGCTGCTGTTCCTGTCGTTCAAGGCCAGGGCCACGGACGTCGCGGCGCGCCGGCTGATCGCGGACGCGTTCGACGACGACGATGCCGGCGTGCGGACCTCGGCGTTCTTCGCGGCGCTCGGTCAACGACCCACGCTGCTCGCGCGGGTGAGCAGCCGGGTGCCGCAGGTCAGCGCCGACCTCACCACGCTGTCGCGTCAGCTCGGGTTCGCGGTCAGCATCCCGGCCGACACCGCCGCGGTGCTCGAGGACGAGGAGCTCGAGCCGCTGTTCGCGCAGCTCGCGTGCCGCCACGCCGACGCCGCGATCCGCGGTGCGGGATGTCTGCTCGCCCTCGGTGATCCGCGCGCGCTCGGCGCCGTGCTGCAGCTGACACGCGAGGCGGATCCCGCGCTGCGCCGTGGCGCGACCGCGAACCTCGTCCTCGCGATCGCCCAGTACCCCGACGACGATCGGTTGAGCGCCCGCCTGAGCTGGCTGCTCGACGATCCGGATCGCGACGTCCGTAACTACGCGTTCGATGCCCTCGCGAGCAGCGCCTCCAAGGTCCCCACAGGCACAGGCACGCCGCCGAAGCGCGCCGAGAACGACTTCTCGGAGGTCGCGGTCGCCGTCGGCACCGCCGTCGCGTCGACGCCGACCGGAGGTGCTGCGACCGCGGATGCGGAGCTCGACCTCGCCGAGCTCGCGCTGCGCACGTCGCAGGAAGACATCCGCGTTCGCGCGCTGCAGATCCTCGTCAAGGTCGGGGCGCCGGATCCGGGCAATCGCGCCGTGCAGGCGCGCGCCTCGGCGCTGCTCGGCGATGCACTCGACGATGAAGCGCAGAAGGTGCGCAGCGAGGCGTTCCGCACGCTGTGGGCCTGGCACACCCTCGAACCCATGCTGCCGCTCGGTCGTGGCGCCACGTCGCGGCACGCCGATCTGCGAACCCAGGTGGTCGCCAAGATCGAGCGCCGCCGCCAGGCGAAGCAGTCGACGCCCGAGATGGATCGGCTGCTGCGAAACCTGGTCTCCGATGCCGTCGCCTCGGTCGGGCTCGCTGCGTATCGCGCGTTCGAGCAGCCCCTCCACGTGGACGGTACGCCGTCACCGAAATCGCCCGAGGTTCACCTCGCGGCGCTGAGCTCGCCGTCGCCGCAGGTGCGCGCGGCGGGATGCGCGGGCAGTCACAAGGCACCGGCTGCGAGCGTGCGGACGAAGCTCGTCGAGCTCGTCAAAGACGACAACCCGATCGTCCACGACGCGGCGATCGAGGCGCTCGACGAGGTCGCGCCGGGTGATGCGGAGGGCTTCGCCCTCGCGTTCGCCTCGATCTTCTACGAGCTGCAAGTGCGCGCGTGCGAGCTGTGCGGCAAGCGCCGCGATCAGAAGGGCATTGCTCCGGCGCAGCGGATCCTGTCGATCCCGAAAACCGATCACAACCGCCCCGCGGACGTGTTCCGCCACCGCGCAGCGCGCGCCCTCGCCGATATCGGCGCGGCGTCGACGATCGCGTTCCTGCAGGGTCTGATCGACGACGAGGATGCGATCGTGCGCGAGATGGGCGCCCGGGGCATCGCGACCGCGGCGATCGCCGGCAACGACAAGGCGCTCGCGGCACTGCTCGGCCTCCTCGGGCACGACGATCTGCCCGTGCGGTCGTGGGGCGCGGAAGGCCTCGCAAAGCTCGGCGATCTGCGCGCGCTGCCGGTGCTCGCGGGCACCCAGCGGCACGATCATCGCCCGCTCCGCATCGGTGCGATTCAAGGCTTCGTCGCGCTCGGCCCCGACGGTGTTCGTGGGCTGCGGCAGGGGCTCGAGGATCGCGATCGCGAGATCCAGGACCTCGCGTTCTCCGTGATCGTCGCTCGCGACGCCGCGCTCGCGCTCGCCGGCATCGCGCCGGATCTGCTGGTCGACGCGATGTCCTCCCCGAGCCCGGAGATCCGGTTCGCGGCGGCGCGGGTGTTCGAGCGTCGCGCCGCTGGCGAGCAGCTGTCCGCCGACGTGATCGGCGAGCTCGTCGGCCCGCGCATCCCGGAGAAGGCGACCGACAAGAAGGAGTGGCCGGCACCCGAGCGGCGCGCGGCACTGCTCCAGGTGCTCGCCGGGGCGATCGCCTCGGCCGATCCGGCGCAGCGCTACGCCGCCGCGCAGGTGCTCGCCGTCCGCACGCAACCGCTGACGTTCTGGCGCGAGGTCGCGAGACTGTCGGGCCCGACGAAGACGGCCCCGGTTCCGCACACCGGCTGGTCGACCGAGCTACGCACCGCGCGGCGCAGCGGCTGGTTGCGGCGGCTCGTCGCGGAGAAGCGGGACCCCGAGGCCACCGAGCTCGAGGCCCTGGTCCTCGCGTTCACGCGTGCCGGCGAATCGACGAGTGGCGACGAGGCCGCGGCGCAGCGCCTGGTGTTCGGCGTCTATGCGGGGCTCGTGCGGCAGGCACCGCGGCCCGGAGATGCAGACGAGACGCACCGCGTGCGCCGCGACGCGATCGGTCGGCTGGTCGAGCTCGCACGCGAGACCGCGGTCGGTGGCGAGGCGGTGTTGCCGGTGCTTGCCCACGCGGTCGGCGATCCGCATCACCTGGTTCGCGGGGCGGCGATGGCGGCGTTGCGCTCGCTCTATCCGATCGGTGCGCTCGCACCGCTCGGCATGGCGATCGCCGGTGCCGCGGATCTCGGTAAGGCCGCGATCGACGAGCTGATCGATCTCGCGATCGAAGGCGACGCGCGCGCGGCGACGCTGGTGCGGGGTGCGCTCGACGCCGACGACCACGAGGTCCGCTCGTACGCGTCGCTCCGCCTCCCGAAGCTGTATCCGGCCGGCAGTGCCGAGCCCCAGTTGCTCGCGGCTGCGAGCCGGCATGGCGATGTTCGGCTCGCCGCGATCACGCAGCTCGCGACCGCGCCCAACCCGTCGTCGATCATCGTCGAAGCGCTCGCTGCGGCACTCGGCAGCGAGCACGCGGATCTCCGCCTTCGTGCAGCGGTCGCGCTCGCGAAGTCTGGCGATGCGCGCGGCGTCGAGGTGCTCGGTGCGTTCCTGCGCAGCGAAGACCACGCGGCCAAGGCACTCGAGGCACTGATCGGGCTCGGCGGGAGCGCCCCTGCTGATCTCCGAGCGGATCTCCGTGCTGATCTCCGAGCTGATCTCCGAGCAAGTGCGGCGGCTGCTGCCGAGGTGATCGCGAACCGGCTCGACGACGACCCGGATCGCACCGCGAATCGTCACGCGCTGCTCGCCGCACTCGGCACGCTCGGTCAGGCGCGCGGCGCCGCACCGATCGTTCGCCTGCTGACGCAGGTGCCGGCCGGCAAAGAGGGCGACGTCGGCATGATCGTCGCGCCGGCGATCATCGCGTTGCGCGCGATCCTCCGCGATCGCACCTCGCGACCCCGCGTCCTGCCCGACGGTCGCACGCGCATCAAGTACCGCGACGAGCTCGCGGTCGAGCATCTCGGCGAGGCCGCGAAGTCGCCGCTCCCCGCGGTGCGCATGGATATCGCCGCGACGCTCGGCGACGTCGACGACAAGCGAGCCGAGGACATCCTCGCGAAGCTGGTCGGCGATCGCGTCGATGTGGTCCGGATCGCCGCCGCCGAGTCACTCGCTCTCCGCGCCGAGTACACGCCGGGCGCGACGCTGGTCGCCCTCGAGGCTGCGCTGCGTGGTGGACGGCGAGAGCTGGTGTTGCCCGCGGCGCTCGGTCTCGCCGCGCGGGGTCGCCCGGAGGCCTTCCAGCCGCTGCTCCTCGTGATCAAGGCCGGCGAGCCACCGGAGCGGGAGCGGGCGCTCCTCGCGTTCGGCTCGCTCGGTGATCGCCGTGCGCTCGCACACATCCTGCCGATCCTCGAGCCCGCACCTGACGACGAAGCGTCGCGCGTGCTCACCCACGTCGCCGCCGAGGCACTCGGTCGCTTGATTCCGTCGCTGACCGGCGACGAGGCCGTCGAGTCGCGCGAGCGCGTGCTGCGCCTCGCCCTCGGTGGCGTCGGTGAGATCCGGCTGCGTGCGCTCAGCGGCCTGCGGTATGCCGGTGACCTCGGTACGCTGCGCAATGTCGCGGGTGATCGCGAGGCGCGCAGCGACGTTCGCATCCACGCGATCGCCCAGCTCGGGCTCGCCGCCACCGCGGACAGCGAGACCGTGCTCGCCGAGCTGCTGTCCGACGAGGACTACAGCGTGCGCGTCGCCGGGTTCCGCGCGCTCGGCAAGGTGCTCGGTGGCGATCGTACGCGCGTCAGCCTGCACGCACTCGGTTCGCCGCACGATCACATCAGCAGCCCGGCCGCGAGCTACCTCGCGCGCTCGGGCGATCCCGCGATCCTGATCGCACGGCTCGGCTCGGTGAAGAACCCGGAGACGCGCCGCATGCTGCGCGAGGGGCTGATTCGACGCGCGGCCTTGCCGGTGCCCGAACTCGCCGCGTTGCTCGCAGGGAGCGACGCCGCGGCGCGTGCCGAGGCCGCGTGGATCGCGGGCTACGCCGGCGAAGCCGCGAAGCCGCTGGCCGAGGCGCTCGCGAAGTCGGTGGCCAAGAGCGCCGCGCAGGTCGCCGCGCACAAGGCCACGCCGAACGCGCCCGCCCTGGAGCTCGACACCGATGCGTGGTTGGCGTCGATGTGGGCGGCTCGTCGCGTGGAGGCGTCGAGCGCCGTCGAGGCTGCCGCGCTCGGCGCACTCGCCAACGATCAGATCGCGGCCTCGATCCGGCGCGAAGCCACGGCGAACCTCGCCGCGACGGGGTCGGCGAGCGCGCTCACCGCCCTGACGGGTCGCCTCGGCGATGTCGACCGCGAGGTCCGCGCGCTCGCCGCGCACGCCGTGGCACGCCGCCAGCCGGCGTCGGCACCGAAGGCCATCCGCGATCTCGGCAGTCGCGCCGATGCGACGACGATCGCGCCCCTCGCGTGGACCGCGTGGCCCGAGCTCGCACCGGCGTTGATCGGCGAGGCGTCGACGCGGTCGTGGGCGATCGCGGTCAGCCTGTCCGGTTCGCGGATCGACGAGCTCCTGGCGATCGCGCAGGGCACCGGTGACGCCGCGGCCCGGATCGCCGCGATCGGTGCGCTCGGTCGGTTCGACGACCTGCGGGTGCTCGAAGCGCTCGAGACCGTCCACAACACCGACTCCGTTGACGACGCGATCAAGCTCGCGGCGTGGAAAGCGATCAAGCGGATCCTCCGCCGGACCTCGAAGACGTACGCAGAGGGCCAGGACAAGGGCAGTTCGAAGCCCAGCACGGCTGGCGCTGGTGGGGAAGCTGACGACGATGGTGGCGACGACGAGGAGGGTGGCGATGACGACGAAGGCGATGACGACGAAGGCGATGACGACGACGACGACGACGACGACGACGACGACGAGGATGACGATGATGACGAGTGAGCCGATGCTCGCCCCGATCGTAGCGCTGACGCGTGCGATCGCGCCGATGCGCATGACCATGTCTCCGCCGCCGAGCGAAGTGCCGGTGATGCCGCCGCCGCGCGCGGTCGCGATGCGTGCGAAGCGCGCCACGCCGACGACGCTGCCGACGCCGGGCAACGGCCCGCTGCGGATGACGATGTCGATCGATCGAAGGTGGTCGTCATGAGACCTCCACGCGAGACCCTGCAACCGATCGGTCAGCAACAACCGACCCAGCAACCGGCCGCGGTGCCGTCGGCTCCCACGTCGATCCCGCTGATGGGTCGCGTGCAGACGCGGCCTCTGCCGGGTGTCGTCGTGTTGCCCGCACAGATCGCCGAGCGGATGTCGTGAGGCCGCCCCGCAGGACCATGCAGCCGATCGGTCAACAGACGGCCGAGCGCGAGGGCTCGCAACCGATGGTCGTGCCGCCGGTACCGGCGATCGCGACGCCTGCCGAGGGCGTGCTGTTGCGCCGGCCGCGCGCGAGCGAGCAGCCCGTGAACGTGCCCGCGTTCGATACCACCGACGAGGATCTCGCATGAGCGAGACGCTCGACGTCCAGGTGCGGTTCGGCGCGGCGAAGTCTACCGTCGCGCCCGACGGTGGCGTGCGCGTCACCGTGCCGACCGACGGCGAGCGCGGCGACGCGCACCTCGCGGCGCGCCTGCATCGCCCCGGCGTGATGCGCGATGCGTTCCTCGCGATGGGCGACGTGCTAGCGAGCGACCTGCGCCGCAAGGCCACCGATCGCGCGGACTATCTCCAGTACCTGATCCAGCGCGGCAAGGGCGTCGGCAAGGCCGTGTGGGACGCGCAGAAGGAATACCTCGCGCTCCAGTACAGCGCGGCGGCGAAGCAGGACGAGCCGCTCGATCCGATCCTCTCCGTCGAGCCCAAGGCGCTTCGTCTCGAGGTCATGTCGCGCGACGAATCGACGTACGCCCAGCTCGTGCTGCGCCGGCCGGCGGCGCTCGTCGACGCCGATCATCCGGGAGACAGCGGCAAGGCGATCGGCACCACGCACGTCGATCTCGGTGCAGCGCTCGCGTCGATCGGCAAGGTGCGCAGCTACCGCACGACGACGCTGGACTTCGCGCCGGAGAATCCGGACAACGTCGAGACCAAGTCTCGCCGCGTGCCGGTGCGCTGGCTGCGCGCGTTCGGGCAGATGCAGGCGGCGACGCTGCTCGCCGCGGATCGCTTCGAGCTCGCGCCGATCGATCTCTACAACGTGCTGCTCAACCTCCGCCTCAAGAAGGCGAAGACCGCACCGCGCGGGCTGCGCTACGAGCTGGTCCCCGGCGAGCGGCCGCGGCTGGTGCTCGAGCCGTGGGACATCGTCATCCACGGCACCGGTGGTCCGTACCGCGGCGCGCAGCCTCGGATCATCCGCACGTGGGGCCGCAATCGGCTCAACGTGCTCGCGCGCGTGTTGCCGCACGCGAAGAAGCTCGAGGTCGCGATCGCCGGACCGGGCTTGCCCGCGATCTATCTCGTCGATCTCGGCGACGCGACACTCGCCCTCGCGCTGTCGGGCTGGACCGATGCGAGCTGGGCGGGCATCTCGACGTTCGATCTCCTCGCGGCGGACGATGACAAGGAGAAGCTCGAGGCGGTCGTCCGCGCCCTCGCGACACCGATGACCGCGACCGTGCTCGCCGACAAGCTCGGCAAGTCGTCGGCCGACGTGCGCCGCACACTCCTCGCAGGTCTCGCGCAGCTCCGCATCGGGCACGACCTCGCGACCGGTGAGCTCTACGCCCGCCCCCTCACCAAGACGCCCGTCGATCCGTCACTCCTCAAGTTCGCGAGCCCGCGCGAGGCTGCGGCGCATCGCCTGCTGGCCGAGCCGAGCGCCGTCGTCCTCACGAAGGTCGCAGATCAAGGCGTCGAGGGCACGCACGTCGAGGGCCAGGTCGTCGATCAGAAGGCGCATCGCACGTTCCATCCCGGCTTCACGATCGATCGCGAAGGTCGCACCGGCAGCGCGACCTGCACGTGCAGCGCGTTCCGCCGCAGCGGCGTCAAGGAGGGCCCGTGCGAGCACATGATCGCGCTGCGTGTCGCGTATGCCCGCACTGCCGCGGCGCTCGAGGCCGCGCGCAACACGCCGGAGGGCCGCGCGCAGATCACCGCCGAGACGCGCGTGTTACTGCGCCGCACCACCGCCGGTGCCGAGACGTTCCGACTGGCGCTCGACGGCCGCAACGTGACGTCCAGGTTCGGGCTCGGAGACGCCCTGCGCGTGCAGCGACTGCGCTTCGATTCGATTGCGGATGCGCGATCCGCGTACTTCGCGCGGCTCGAGGAGCTCGCCACGAAAGGATATCTCGATGCGACCCAGGAATAGTCTCCTGGGTCACGACCCAGTCTTGAAGGAGAAACCGCTTCCGTTAGCCAGCGAGCAATCGCAAGGACGGCGTCGCGCCGTCCGGGCAAAATCACGTGCCACTCTCCACAAGGTAGGCTGTTCTTGGCCGGCTCGAGCGCTTGGTGTACTAGCACCGGGCTCAGCTGGACCAACCACACCACCGCGGTTCGAGCCCAGTGCTAGTACACCAAGCGCTCGGCCGGCCGGTGAGCCTACCGTGTCCCATGAGGGATGTAGCGGCAGCGGTTTCCCCTTCATTTTTTCGGGAAGGACGTTCGATGTTTTTGTTTTGGAGAAGGAACCGCTTCCGTTTGCCAGCGAGCAATCGCAAGGACGGCGTCGCGCCGCCCGGGCAAAATCACAGGCCACTCTCGACAAGGTAGGCTGTCCTTGGCCGGCTCGCCCCGTCGACATCATGCTCGATGGTACAGCTGGACCAACCACACCACCGCGGTTCGAGCTGTCGTCAGGATCGACGGCGCCCCGGCCGGCCGGTGAGCCTACCGTGTCCCATGAGGGATGTAGCGGAAGTGACCCCGTCTCCACTTTTCTTCTTGGGGCTCAGCCAAACGCTTGTATTGGGGCTCAGGCCCCAAACCCCTCAGTTTCAGAGAAGGAGTCGTTCCCGTTAGCCAGCGAGCAATCGCAAGGACGGCGTCGCGCCGCCCGGGCAAAATCACAGGCCACTCTCCACAAGGTAGGCTGTTCTTGGCCGGCCGTCCCGAAGTCGATTGAGACGACGGTTCAGCTGGACCAACCTCACCACCGCGGTTCGAACCGTCGTCTCAATCG